>JBKPCR010000133.1:0-10406 GCA_046727435.1 bacterium
GCCGGTCATCGTATCACCGCTTACGGTGAGGGTAAAATTGAGATATCCCCTCACCCCTTCAGTAGTCACGTGGAAGTGCAGTGTGGAGCCATCAATCTCGCCATCGCGAATGTCTTCGCCGACCACGATGTCCGATGCCGCGGCCTCCGTCCCCCACACAGGAATCAAGTCCACCACGCTCTGCTTGCCGGTGACCTTGTTCCCTTCTTGGCGAAGATGAAAGGTGATCTGCCCACTGCTGACGAATCAACTCCCGGCGACCGAGAGGCCGTGATCATTGGTCATTATCTCCTTTAATTATGACTTGATTGTGGACATTGCCCTGGCGCATCGGTTTCGGACCGACTTTGCCTTCACGTCGCCATGACCGAGCCCGGCGTGGGCGCGTGGCGCGGCAAGTCCATGATGGAACGCGCCTTGGACCCGATCGAGATCGTCCAGGCGCACTACCGCACACGGCTCCTCGCCCAAGCCTCCGGTGCGCGCGCTGCCCCGCTACCCTATCCAGGGTAGACCATCGAGGGCCTCAGGGGTGCTGCTGTGACCCCTACGGCGCCACTTGCATCCCTACATCCAGCGGGAGCGACACGCCAATGATGAAATTCGCCGCGGGGCTGGCTAGGAATAAGACCGCTTCGGCCACCTCCTCGGGCTCCGCGAAGCGGTGCAGCGGGATGCGCGCCTCTTTGACCCGCCGCTGCTCAGCCCGCGCGGGAGCGTCCCAGACCTGGTGGCCCATCCCGGTCAGCACGATCGTGGGGCACACCGCGTTGACCTGGATGTTAGACGGCCCCCACTCCACGGCCATCGTCCGGGTTAACTGGTCGAGCCCCGCCTTCGAGGCCGCATATGCCCCGAGGCCCGGGGTCCCAAAGAAGACCCCGATGGAGGAGACGTTGACGATCTTGCCGCTCCTGCGAGCGATCATCTGGGGAACAATGATTTGTGACAACAGCAACACCGCCCGCAGGTTCAGGGCCGACACGGCATCCCAGTCCTCCGGCGTGATGTCCAGGAGCGGTGCCACCTTAGCGATGCCGGCGTCGTTCACCAGCACGTCCCACGGCGCGTGCCGCGCCAGGGCCGCCTCACCGGCCGAGCGCGCGCCCTCCACTGTCGCCAGATCCTGCTCGATCACGAGGCACTCCCGCCCGTACCGCTCCACGACCTGCTTGGTGTGTTCGAGCCCCTGGCGATCCCGCCCGACGATGCCGAGATCGGCCCCCGCCTCCGCAAACACTTTCGCGATGGCCGCCCCGATGCCTCACGAGGCCCCGGTCACCAATGCACGCTTGCCATCCAGTCGAAATGCTTCCATCGTCTTTGCCTCCTGGGGGATCGAAGCACCGCCCCTTGTAACCCAGTCGTCCAACGCAGTGGCCCGGCCCGATGGCGCCTCCGCAGCGCGGGAGCGACACCCAAGCAGCCGTCAGGTCCCGGCCGAGCGAGAAGGTTGACGGTTGCAATCATACACTCCTCCCCCTGGAGCCGGAAAGCCCGCATGGCATGGGCCAGCATGTCTGGCGACCCGGGCCGCCTCCCCCCAGCCGCCATGCTCCTGAGCAGTGCTCGTAACCACCCACCTCCATGGCATCGCCGGGCGCACCGCCCCATGATCGTGCACCTGACGATCGTCATACCCGCTATGCCGCTGCAACGTGCGCTCGTCATGGTGATCGTCACTATCCTCTCCGAGGGGAGTCTCATATACATATAATCTCGCGTACCTCCCAGACCTTACAGCTCTGACCACGTTGGCAGCTCGGTTCCAGTGAAATCATCATTGAGAGCGGCACACACGCACAGAATCAGTCGCTCTCTCCGAAAGCTCCTGCTCGCTCGGAGTCTCGCGGAGGCTGAGTACGCGACCGCTGAACCTAACTTTGCCAGTATCATCATCGTGAACTGTGGGGGCGAAGTCCCAATGACCCTCCCATCTTCCGTCTCCTCCCTTCCCGCTGCGCAGATCTGAACATACTGGTCAAATCTGAACCGATCCCAGCCCGCCTGATCCTACAAGCGACGCCGTCCGGTCCCTGCTGCCGAACCCTCCCCCCTGGGTCATCCTACACAGCTGGGCGAGCTGCTCTGGTCACCCTGTATCACCGTTTTCAGTAATAAATTAAATGGATTGTCTTCGAGATCCTGAGCGGGCATGGCTCTTGCTTAAGAGTATGTCAAGACCTGCCTAAGCCCACGCCGCGAACGACCCTTGCTGGGTCAGGCCGGGAGCCCTCAGGCGTGGCTGGCAGAGCCCACCGGACACCTGCTCGTGGAGGGAAGAGCCATGCGCACACACCGATGGACCAAGCTCTTTCTCAAGCGCTGCCCACTGTGTCAGGAAGTGGTGCAGGACGGCGCCGCGGGCGTGGTGCGCTGTTTGGGCCGCCTGTACTGTTGTCAGGCGCATGCGGACAGGGACGAAGCCAGTCTGTACCGAGCCCTGCAGGCATTCCACCGCCGGCATGCCGCCCGGCATGGGGGCAACCGGCTGCTGCCCGCGGCCGTCCTCCCGCACGTGGGGAAGGATCATATCCGCGTGCGCAGACGAACCATCGCGACGAGCCACGCTCAAGAGGCGCATCCATGAAGTGAAACACACTGGGGGATGGCCACCCCTGGCGGCGTCCGGCTGATGGCCGCGACCCTGTGGGTGGTGGAGGGCCTGGTGCGGGTGAATATCCTGGGACCCGTGTCGATCAAAGGCCTGACGGAGCCCCAGGAGCATTATCACCATTGTTCTTGCTAGTCTGGATATGGTGTACGCTCTAATCCCACGCGTCTCACCCAACGCAGGCCGCATGCTGTATGCACGCGAACGCGCCAACGGATGGACCTGACGGCCACATAAGTTCGGAGCAGGGGATGCGATGGCTGCCATGGGGCAGCAAAAAGCAAGATGTGGCTATGACGTCGTGCACCCATCGTGTGCGTGGGGTGTGATGGGAGGGTGAACATGTCGAGGCATTCATGTGTGGCCTGCGTGACGATACGCGCCCCGAGAGCGGTGTGGATGCGGGACAGCGTTAGGGCATGGACGCCCCTCTCGGCTCCGCCAAAACCGCGCTGATCCGCACGAACTCCTGCTCCAACATCTGCAACACCGTGGGCGCACCCACGAGATGGCCCGCTCGGCCTAGGGTCTCCAATTCAGATGCCAGATCATAGGCCACCGTGCGCCCGAAGATACTCAGGGCGCCTTTCAAGCTGTGGGCTGCCTGCGCCATCTGTTGGGCCGCTCTATGCTCAATGGCGCCTCGCAGCTCTTCGACCCGAGCGGGGTAATCCTGGCGAAACACCTCGATCACCTCCCGTAGTAAGGCCCGATCGCCGTCGACAGCGCTCAGGGCGCTAGCCAGATCGATCGGTGGCTCATCGGGAGGCGGGATAAGAACTGATCGGCTGCCCAGCACCTGCATGAGGACCGTGTCCAAATTGTCGCGCTTCAGGGGTTTCGACACATAGCCATCCATCCCAGCTGCCAGGCACTCCTCCTGATCGCCCTTCATGGCACGGGCCGTCATGGCCACAATAGGGATATGGCCCCCGCTCGTCTGCTCCCGTGCCCGGATGGCCGCCGTCGTTTCCAAGCCGTCCAGGACGGGCATCTGCACATCCATAAGCACCAGATCGAAAGCTTGCTCCTCTAGGGCGTTCAGAGCGGCCTGACCATCGCCCACGACCGCGACCAGATGTCCTTGCTTCGCTAAGATGCTGACGGCCACCTTCTGGTTGACGAGGTTATCCTCCGCCAGCAGAATGCATAGGCGTGGGCGGCCTTCGCGGAGCGTATGCCGGGTGATGACGGGGGATAGTCTGGCCTTCGATGCTGGCTTCCCCAAGGCCTTGATGAGAGCCTCCCACAGCTCGCCCTGGGTAATCGGCTTCGTCAAATAGGCGCCGATACCCAACTCCCGGCAGCGGGCGGCATCGCCTCGCTGACCTCCAGAGGTCAACATCATGATGGTTGCCTCCGCCAGATCGGTATGCTGCTTGATCTGCTCAGCTAGGGTAAAGCCATCCATCCCTGGCATGTGGGCGTCGAGTAACACCAGGGGGAAAGGCGTGCTGGTCGCTCTGGCCTGTTTGAGGGCCACCAGGGCCGCCGCCCCACTGGCCACGGCCGTGGGCTGCATCTGCCAGTGGGTGAGTATCTCGACGAGGATGCGGCGGTTCGTCGTATTATCGTCTACCACCAACACGGGGAGGTTCTCGACATCTACAGCTTGCATGGGCACCGACTCCGTCAGCGCATCGCTGTCTATGCCGAAATGCGCGAGAAAATGAAACGTGCTCCCGTGGCCAACCTCGCTCTCCACCCAGAGCCGTCCCTGCATCAGGTGGACGAGTTTGCCTGCAATAGCCAGCCCGAGCCCGGTCCCTCCATACTGGCGTGTCGTCGAGCTATCGATCTGGGTGAAAGGCTCGAAGATTAGGCGTTGCTTCTCAGGTGGAATGCCTACGCCGGTATCCATCACCGCCACGTGCACCGAGACGTTGTCCCCTGTCTGCGCTTCCGTATCAACCTCCACCACCACTTCCCCCCGCTCGGTGAACTTGATGGCATTGCCGACCAGGTTGACGAGGATCTGGCGCAACCGGCCCGGATCGCCAATGAGGGCATCGGGGACCGTGGGATGCACATGGTAGACTAGTTCCAACCCCTTCTGGTGGGCTCGAAGGGCGAGGGTTTTTAGGGCGTGACCCAGACAATTGCGCAGGTGAAAGGGAATGGGCTCGAGATCGAGCTTGCCGGCTTCAATCTTCGAAAAATCGAGGATATCGTTGAGCACCGTCAGCAGCGCGTCGGCTGAGCTCTTCACGATCTCCAGGTACTCCCGCTGCTCAGCGGTGAGATCCGTGTCAAGGGTGAGGTCGGTCATGCCGATGACGCCGTTCATAGGGGTGCGAATCTCGTGGCTCATGTTGGCTAAAAATTCGCTTTTGGCGCGGTTCGCCTTGAGCGCTTGATCCCGCGCCTCAGCGAGCTCAGCTGTACGCTCTGCGACCAATTCCTCCAAGTGTTCAGCCAACTGTCGAAGCTCCTGGTTGGCCTGATAGAGTTCAAGGCTCTTTTGTTCCAGCAGTGCCTCCGCCTCCTTGCGCGCTCTCTTCTCCCGGTCCAACCGCCCTTTCAGAAGTTCGACCTCGTTCATGAATTAGCCCCGCTTAGTGAGCAAGAAGCGCACGCACGTTCCCTGCCCGCCGGATAGATCGTCACGTTGAATCTCGACATGCTCCCCGAAGTGCTCAGTACACCCTCTGATCAGTCCTTCTGCGAGATCGGCGAAGGCGCGTGGGGACCGGTACACCATCGTCAGCTGCCCCGGCTGAGAGGTACAGGTAAAACTGGGGAGCTCGGCGTTGGGGTACAACTTCCGCACCTCGACATGGATGTATCTCTCAATGCTTTCCAAGAAGCCAAACGCCGATTGGATACCGACAAAGAAGTGCGGGTAATTGACAACAAACCGCCCGAAGAGGTGCTTGCCGAAGCTGCGCAACAAGTCTGGGACGACGATTCCAGTCTCCTGGCTGAGCTGTGTTACGAGTTGCACCATCTCGTGATGGTCATACGTTCCCACGGCCGTGTACGCGCCACCTGACGGCAGATCGCAGGCCCCGATAATGCGGTCAGCGAGTTCCGGGGAGAATTGGTCTTCGATCATCTCCAGCAACTGTGTAAAAATCATGCCTTTCATGACCTACCTCCTCGGTGGTCGCACCGTGGCCCGCCTGACTCCCTCTGGGAGCGTCGTCTCGAGCGATGCTCCGTGTGCGGTCGGCTCGGGCATGGGCATGCCAAAGGTGTGCAGGCCTTCATGGTGCACGGCCATGGCCCCCCGGAAAGGGCGTTCTCCCGCTTCACTGCGCTCTCCAAGCGCGACATCCTTCAGCAGGCCCGGTACATAGGCCCCTCGTAGCGCTCAGCCTATCCGATTACGACGGCGCATTTCGTGATCGCCTCTCCTGCACGCCATAAGTAGCGGCGATGAGGGCCGCGTATGCGCCAGGCAAGGCTTTTGGGAGGAGTCGATCCAGGCGATCCGACTACGAGGGGACGCCGTTGCCCCGATGAGACGAGCTGGCCGTTCGCGGACAGGGACTGATCAAGCAGTTCGACCGCCAATGCATTTTTGCTACTTTTCTTCCCCTGGGGTCCCGCCGGGCCCGCTCCGCTCGGATGCCGCGCCCACGTTTGGGGGCGGGCGGATGCAAGGTGCTCAAAAATCCTCATGACCCTTTCCTCTGTGATGGGTGGCGGTAGTCGTGACCAGGCTTTCCGTGCGAGGATCGTGCATGCAGGCATCGCACGAGAACTCGGCATCGGTGACGAACTGACGCGTCCGCCGCATGGATGATCCCGCTCCTTTCCAACCCCCTTCCAGGGGAGGTAATACTTCCGCTTCTCACGAACAGCAAGCCACGCTAGACCTGCGGTGAGAAGATGGGACGATATAGCGGGATCGCAACCGAGGGGCTGGCCGACCTCGCCACCTGCACGAGGGTGGATGCTGCGGTCACTGGTGGGAACTGTTCGCGTCGCGTTTCTCGGTTGCCGATTGGCGTCACGAGCGTCACCAGTGCGGAGCGCGAGGTGTGGAATGCGGCCCATTGGCACAGGCGTCTGAGCCAGCTCGGGTGTATGACCGACTTGTCGCTGCTCTGAGGGGACCCCCCATACAGTGGTCTGTCCACGTCCGCGCATGATCTCCCTCGTTCTCCTGCGATCGAGGTTATTTTGATTGTTTTTAATGAATATATAAATTTTATGATAGTTTTATACGAATCAATCGGAGAATACAATGAGTTCTTTTCACTGTGATCATGAACATTATGAATACAACGGTTTCGGCATCACATGGCTAGAGATCCAAGTGACGAGAGAGCCTCACGGGCGGGGTTGCGCGGGACCGGCGGGGGAGGGGGAGCGGAAGGAAGGAACAGAGGCATCCACCGCGTCGCCGGCCGCACCGGCGACCGCACGGCGTGGGTCACGACCCGCCCGTGTCGCGCGCCCCACCACACCATCTCGGAGGTGGGGCTGATCGGCGGGGGCCACGTGCCGAGGCCGGGTGACGTGTCGCTGGCCCACAAGGGCGTGCGCTTCCTGGATGCATGGCCCGAGTTTCGCCGCCATGTCCTGGAGGTCTTGCGCCAACCACTCGAGGAGAGTCTCATATACATATAATAATTTCGCGGATGTCCTTGACCTTACCACGGTGGCAGCGCTCGCCGCACGCATCAGGTCGTCGACAACCGCGCCGAGCGCTCATCTTTCCGAGCACCCCCCACGGCCCATCTCTCCCGACCAGGCTATGGAGGTCTCTAGCCGCTGGCGGGGCGCGAGGATAGCCTCTAGCGCTCGCGAGAGGAACCGGTGTGGGCGTGTCGAGGCATCACCCCGTCGGGCTTGGACAAGGCTCAGGCCCGTGGGGTAGGAGGTGCTCGCAGCCTATGCTTCTGGAGCTGGCGGCTGGTGACAGGTGGCGAAGGCGCGCAACCAGGTGGCGAGGCGAGCCTTGCGCTCGGCCTAGTCGATTGAAGGCGGGTCATGGCGGATGAATCGCCAGAGCACCGGCCCATACTGCCGCACCAGATGCCAGAGGCGTACAGGGTAGTAGCCAGAGCGGCCGAGGGCATTGTCGACTTATTGCACGTTGACAGAATCGTTTGGCAGAAAGGTGCATGACTACCTTGGTAGCAGCTCTTATACTAATTCACTGGGACGTTGTCTTGATGTATTCGACACCATGTCGCCCCTAGGGATAGGCGGTCCATGGCACCAGAGCTAAGGGGTACTCCCAATATCGGCGGAGCACCTGGGTTAGCGAGGCTTCCGAGGTCTCGAATATGACTTTGCTATGAACACAGTGCATGAATGGCTTCCAGCAAATATGCCTATCCAGTGAGGGATTGCAGAGTGGGCGCGTCATAGGCCTGCAACAAGTTGCCGACATCGACCTGTTGCGCCTCAAGGTCGACGAATTACTGCCAGGCCAGGTCGACCTTCACGTCACGCCAGACCCGCTCAATCGGGTTCAGCTCGGGACCGTAGGGTGGGAGCCATACGGACTGCACATGTGCAGGCCATCGAATCCGTTGAGCCGTATGGGCGCCACTGTTATCCAAGAGCAAGAGATTGAAGCTGTCGGGAAAGGCCTGCGCCAAGGCGTCGACGAAGAGCTGAAAGGTGTCGGCATTCAGATACGGCAGCTCCAGGAACAACCGCTCGCCCGTGGTCGGGGCGACGGCGCCGTAGATGTAGAACCATTCAAAGGTTTACTGGATCGGCCCCACGGGTTGAACCCCGCAGGCCGTCAGCCGTCGGCGGCGCACGGTGAGTCACCCCACACGCCTTTCATCCTGGCTGAACACACGCACCGGTCGGGTCTGCTCCGATGGCATGGCACGCTGCAGCGGCTCCTGACAGGTCGCCTGCAACGTGGGAATGGCTTCAGGGTGTTTTGGTGTGACTGGGGCGTGGGACCTTGAGCGTGGCCTTGAACCGGGTCCGCACGATGGTGTAGAGCGTGTGAGCGTGGACCTCCAGCTGAAAGGTCTGCTGGACCCAGTGCCGTAGCGCTTCATAGGAGGCAAACCCGGCCGGCTGCTGGAGGGCCCGCTCAATGGCGGCCAACACGTCTGGGGGCAGCGAGAGGGGCTTGCCAGCCGTGATATAGACCTCCAGCAAAGCCGCCAAGCCACTCACTTCGTAGAGGGCGAGCCGGTGGCCGATGGTGTGGCGATGCACCCCCACCAGGTGGGCCACCTCCTGGCGGCTCTGCGCGTGCCCACTGGCCAGGAAGTAGAGCCTCTGGAGCCGTGGTTTCTTACGACCATCATGTTCACGTGGTAAGCTCTGCTTAAGCGTGTCTGCAGGCTCGGTCATGAGGGGTAGAGGTTTGTGCATCGCCTGCCCTCCCAACGGACCGCTGAAACCCTCAGCAAGGATAGCAGTACCATGCACTGTGTTCAATCAAAACTCATATAAGGGGTCGTGGACGTGTTTCGAGAGCGCTTGGCGCCGCTCCTTGAACCACCGCTCACCAGGATTGAGTTCGGGACTATAGGCAGGTAAAGGCACCGTTCGATGCCGTCCGGCCACCACACGTGGCCGCTTGTGTGCACCCCACTGTCATCAAGCACCACGGCCCATGGCCCAGCGGGCAATGCCTGCCGCCACTCATGTAGAAACAGCTCAAAGCAGGCGCCATCCAGTCGGGGGAGGAAGAGGCAGAAACTCTGGCCAGCGGTAGTCGATCCCCCACTACTCCCGCAAATAGCGTTGGGCCTCTTTGAGCCGGGCGATTGGGCCCACTCGCATCTCAATGCTTAGGGCCGTCCAGACCTTAGGGGCACTCATTCGTGCCGACCTGGACGCGGTTGCCATTGCACCAACGCCTCCAGCCCACGGCTCGTATAGGTCGCCCACCACCGTTGCAGTTGCCGTGCACTATAGCCGAGGACCGGCGCAGCGGCCCGCACGCTGCAGATAGTGCGTGTTTTCAGCAGGCGTAAGAGCTTGACCCGGTCGCCGATGGGTCGGCTCCGGAGCCGCCTCTCTAAGGCGAATAGAGCTGGTGTGCTCCGGGGGATCGGTTCTCCATAGCCGATCCACATGACATCCTTGGCGATGGGCTTGTCGGGGCGAAATGACTTCGCCACTCCCCGGTAGCTTAACTTACCGACATGAGCAAGGTGAATTAGTGTGATGCCGCGGTGGGGAGGCTCGTGATTTCCCGCCAGCTAGCGAATCTTTTGCGCATTTCTTGACGATACTCGAGGGCTGATAAGCGATACCGGCATGGTCGAAGGTATTGGGCAACCGGACCATAGGCGGCAAGGAAGCGCTGCGCGTGTCCTGGCGAGTTGGAACCCTGCATCCGTCGCTCGCGCTGGCGGGAAGGGCTGAGGTGCCACTTATCGCCTGGTCTCGGCCGGCGGCGGAGTTGATTCGCGTACTGTTGCCCAAACTTCCGGCACCATTTACGGATCGCTTCGTACGTCACAATGATTCCACGAGCGAACAGGAGCTCTTCGACATCGCGCTAGCTGAGGCAAAAACGGAAGTCCAGCCAGACATCATGGCTGATGATCTCCGCGGGGAAGCGGTGGTGTTCATATGACGATTATGGCACATCGGCCAGGAGCGGTGTAGATTGCGCGATTAAGTTGACAACGCCCACGTGGAACACCGAACCTTTATTGCGGCTTAGGTCCGACGACGAGCATCAATACCCCTTGTGGCATACTTTCCAGGACGCTACTTTGTGCCGCGATGCCCACCGCGTGGAGCGTGTCCTGTAGGCGAGCGGCACGGGCAGATACCGTAGCATCGCCGCTTTTGCTAACGAAGGTGAGGCCAGGGGGAACACCGCTGACCGTTTGTTGGCTGACCCTCC
>JBKPCR010000134.1:0-15404 GCA_046727435.1 bacterium
TGTCGTCGGCTCTGGGGGCATGATGTCGACACACAAGCGCCACTCCAGTTCACTCAAGCCCTCGAATCTCCCTGCCATACGGTCCTCCTTTCCTGCTGGGAGACAGTATAGCAAGCATGGCATATTAGTGGGATAGATTCACACAAGATTCGTGCAGAAACTATCGCTAACGTATTACATGCATAATTGTCTCGGGGATTGCCCAGCCTTATTTTGCGTGTAATACCATGAAATACCTGGAATTATGCATGTATAACGCAGTATGCGCTTAACGCACGTGATGGAGAAGGGATGAGACATCCCCAGCGTTGCTCCTGGGAAGTAGGCATCGGACTTCTCCAAAGGTTTATTCTATAAGTCAATACCTTAACCAGGATACAGCCCCATGATAATACCAGCATAGATTATGCGTGTAATACATTAGCAATAGTTTTTGCAGAAAAGTTGTGTGCACCCCATGTAGGAGGGTTCTTTCTCTTTTAGGCGGTTGTTCCAGTTGTATTTTTGCAGCTGCCGAGCGCTCTGCGTACATGCGGCATCGATATCGACAAGCCATGGCCTGGCAGGCCTCTCAGGTGGGAGAACATTGCCGAGGCTCGGCAGGAAATGCCCTGTGGCATCCGGTCGAGGGGTATCGCCTACTCACGCTGACGACGCCATGAGGGAGCGCCCGGGCGCGGCTCTCGCTGCTACCATCCGCGAGGTCCTCATGCCCATCTCCCCTGGCCCGCACCATGGCATCGCCTTTGCTCTTGGATAGGGGTACCGTGCAGCGAACACGTGACTCAAGGCCGGCCCGACGCGTGGAGACCACGCCGGCCTCCCCGGAAAGCGGAAAAGGAGGGCGTGCTATGCTGGTACCGATGTGGTCCGATGAGAGCCTGTTCCAAGGGCCGATCATGCTTGATCGCGCGTTGTTCTGTCTGGACTGCGAGGTGATATTTACGGGCCTCACGAGTTGTCCGAGCTGTAGTGGTAGGGCCGTATGGCCATTAGCACAGTGGTTATCTCCAGCACATCCCCATCTGTCCGTCGAGTCCAGGCCTGTGGGCTATCCTCCTCGGTCCGACCCTGCCACGGAGGACACCAGGGCGGTTGCATAGCCACCCCCTTCGACGGCCCACATCTCGCCAACACGTCCTCGGCCTTCGTCACGGAGGTGAGTGGGCGCCGAGCGGAGGCCTCCGGATAGAAACTATCGCGGTATGCAGAGGTGATTGAAGGCCATAGTCACCCATAACCTGGCTTGTAAGCGCGCCGTGTGGGCCTCTGTCCAGGCGGCGCGTGTACTGTGATACCCCCCCCAGAGTGGCCTGACCGGGAGGGGATTTTTTATGCCGTGCGCCCCCCTTCTCATGATGCCTCCACAAATGGAACATAAAAGCCCCAGGCACCTTGCCCGAAGCTTTTTTCTTCTTAACCCGTTTCTACTTTCCTCGCGGAGCTCGCGGATGGCACACGCCGCGGGCATCTCCCCCGCCGTGCAGTGACCACCCCACACATCCCCCCTCTCCGGCTCTTGGATTGTGGGGATATTGTCGCGCTTCTGGAGCAAAATGTGCCCGACCTTATGGAACACGAGTATAGCGGTTGTTCTCATCTTGGGTCTCATGACCTCTCTTCGATTTCTGCATGCGATCTCATCGGCCGGTGTCTTATACCTCTGAAAGGCTGCTAGAGTCTATCACGGCCAGAGATCCGGCTTCCGATGAGGCATGCCACCGTCGTGCGATGCCCTGCTGCTACCCGACAGCCCTCCCGGAAAACCACTTGCAACGCCTGATGCATTTAGGCATAGAATACACTGAACAATGGGGAAGCCATCGGGACAGGCATGTCCCAACAAGGCACTGGAAGGTGTGCAAAGGAGATCGCCGATGTGGCTCGAGGAAATGGCCTGGCTGTGGTTGCCTATCGCCGGCGGGGTGGGCATGTGGATGATCTGGAGCATCGTCACGCTGAAAAGAGACGTGCGTGCCTTGCGACGGCGACTGGCACAGATCGAAGCACCGACGATCATACATGCAAACCAGGAGTCCATGGCCGTGTGACCCAGGCAGGGGGATGTTCGGATACGTGCAAAAACCGGTCACAAGAAGACGGCTGAAGATTGATGTGGAGGAAAAACAACGGCTGGCATGTTCATCCACTGATTTCACTTGCGACACGCCTCGATACGGGCAGAGGCAGGTGTCCGGAAAAGGTTCTGGCAAGCGGTGATACAACAGGCTATTTTGCAGGCATGACGTATCACAGGTCTGCCGTCCGAGAAGGTCTACTTTTCTGGACTGATCTTCCTGGGGCCGGAAATCACATGTATCCTGAACTACCCCCAACTACACCGGCCACCCGGCGCTCGCCCTGCCTGTGGGCAAGTCCTCGGCCGGTCTCCCCGTCAGCATGCAGCTCGTCGGGCGTTTCTTCGACGACCCGCTCCTCATGAGGGGCGCGTACGCCTACCAGCGCGCGACCGACTGCGACGCGATCATTCGCGTCCAGGCCTGAGCGGGTGAGGACCGAGGCGAAGGGACCCCGCGAGCCGCGGCGGCGATGACCGGGGCGTGGACCTCCGGTCGTGAGAGCCCTGTCATGCGCGAGTGCCGCCGCCGCACGCGTCAGGGTGTCGTCTCCCCTACACCACATAAGGAAACACCGCCAGAAAACGGCACTCAATGGCTGAGGATGGAAAGGGAAGCTAATGATCCAGTTTGGTATCTTTCAGAACGGCGCCTCGGACCTGCCGGTCGCCGACACACCCTCGGGCGTGCTGGTCGCCGGCGGCAGCCTCGAGGACATGCACGCCAGCTTTCAGCGCATCATGGTCGACCAGGTCCGCCAGGGGGTACTGGCCGAGCAGCTTGGCTACGACTTCTATTTTATGACCGAGCACCACTTTCAGCCCGAGGGGCCGGAGTTCAGCCCCAACCCGCTGATGGCCGAGATGGCGATCGCGGCCCAGACCCGCCGCATCCGGCTCGGCCAGGCCACCAACATCCTGCCCCAGTGGCATCCGCTGCGGGTGGCCGAGCTGGGCGCGATGCTTGACGTGATCAGCGGCGGGCGGGTCGAGTTCGGGGTCGGCCGCGGCTACCAGCCGCGCGAGGTCGAGGTCTTCGGTTTCCCCTACGGCTCGAGCATCCAGGACCAGGAGCGCAACCGCGCCTACTTCCAGGAGGCTTACGACCTCATCATCAAGGCCTGGACCCAGCTGTCCTTCTCGCACCAGGGCCAGTTCTTCACCATCCCACCGACCTACACCCGCTGGAACCATGCCCAGACGATCGCCTACTTCAGCCAACCGCACGTCGGTCGCGCGTTGGAGGACGTGGTGCGGATCGGCCCGCCGGACCAATACGGCGGTGGGAACCCGGTCACCCACACCACCACCGTGCTGAAGGAGATCAGCCTCTTCCCACAACCGCTCCAGAAGCCCTATCCTCAGTGCTGGGAGCCGGTCGCCAGCGCGCGCTCGGTCGAGTGGGCCGCGGCGCACGGCGTCAACTGCAACATCAACGCCATCCCACGCACCCGTCTGCGCAAGGTGTTCGAGACCTACCACCGGGCGTCCGAGCAGGCGGGCTGGCCGGACCGCCTGCACCGTGGCGCGTTCAAGTTCGGCTGGGACGCCGACAAGCGGCGGGGCCTGAGCGTCGGCCCCTGGGTGCACATCCTCAAGCCGGGCCACGAGCAGACCCAGATCGAGCGGATCGACCGCGCGCTCGAGATGGAGTGGAGCTACTACGGCCCGTTCGGCTTCACCGCCGGCCTGGCCGACGCCGACGAAGCGCCCTACCCCCTCGACATGCGCGTCACCGGCGCGCTGCTCCGGCAGAAGGAGACCGCACTCGTCGGCCGCGCCGACGAGGTGACCGCCGCGCTGCTGCGGATGAAGGCGCTGGTCGGCGCCGAGGACTTCCTGCTCCTGTGCCACTTCGAGATGCCGGGCCTGCGCGGAGAGGAGGTCGAGGAGCAGATGTCCCGCTTCGCCGAGCAGGTGATGCCCGAGCTGCGCCGCGCCTGCGGCGGCAGCCCGGAGCTGCCGGAATCCACCGTCGAGCTGGTGCCGCGCCAACCGATGCGGGCGTAGGGAGTCAGGCGCGCCGCGACGCACGCTCGAAGTGTCGCCATGTCACCGAACACGCCAGCAGGCAGGGGTTCTCAACCATGTCATGAGTGACGAGGGTTTCGTCTGGGATATGGCACGTGCCGTTCCCATACGCCTACAGGTGTCAATGTTTTCGCGCTGTCATGATATTTGTATGCTATCATGCAACAAACCCAATATACGTGGCCACCCATGTGCCGGAACACTATGCATTAATACATCAACACATCCCGGGCATGCGAACAGCTACCGAGAGGCTCTCTTCTGCTCGGCAACCTGGGTGCCATGCATTTGCCCAGCGAGGGCCACAGGGGTGATCCCCGCATGGATTCGGCCACTCCACGAGACACGAGAGGAAACACCACCATGAAGATCACCGTGATTCACGACTACGCCGATGTCTTGCGCGGGACCCGTGCCTACCCCAGACTCAAGGATCACGAGGTCATCATCCACACCGATGCGTACACCGACCCGGCACGAGTGATCGAGCAAGTCGCGGGTTGCGACGCGTTGTTGCTCACGCAGCAGCGTGTGCCCCTGAGCCGGCAGACGATCGAGCGCCTGTCGGGGCTCAAATTCATTAGCCAGACGGGGCGCAACACGAACCACCTCGATATCCCCGCCTGCACCCAGCACGGTATCGTCGTCTCCGCAGGTGGCTCCAGCGGGGGTGGCAGGACCCCCTATTCCACCACCGCCGAGCTGACGTGGGGCCTGATCCTCGCGTCGTTACGCCATCTCCCCTATGAAGTGGAGCGCTTGAAACAGGGTCATTGGCATTCAACAGTCGGCGAACGCCTGTTCGGACGCACACTCGGCATATACGCCTTCGGCCATATCGGTGCCGCTGTGGCGCGCGTGGGGAAAGCGTTTGGCATGCATGTCGTGTGCTGGGGCCGCGAGGGCTCGACGGCACGTGCTAGTGCCGAGGGCTTCGAGATCGCCATAAGCCGCGAAGCGTTTTTCGAGAGCGCCGACGTGCTCAGCTTGCACCTGCCTGGCATCCGGGAGACCCGTGGCCTCATCACATCGGATGACCTGGCACGCATGAAGCCGACCGCGTTGCTGGTCAATACGAGTCGCGCCCCGATTATCGCGGAAGGGGCCTTGGTCGCGGCACTGCACAAGGGGCGGCCTGGCTTTGCGGCCGTCGACGTGTTCGAAGAAGAGCCGGTCGTCGGCGTGAAGCATCCGTTGCTGCAGATGCCGAATGTCCTGTGCACCCCGCACCTGGGGTACGCCGAGCGAGACAGCTACGAAGCCCTCTACACCCTGGCCGTCGACCAGTTGCTCGCCTTTGCCGAGGGGAAACCCATCAACGTGGTGAATCCGGAGGCCGTGGGAAAACGGTAGTGGCCCATACCCTTTTGATCAACCATCGCGTCACGTTCTGTTCGCCTGCGACTCAGGGGCGACCGTCTAGGACGCCATGCCGCCACTTCGACCTGACAGGTGACCGCCATGACTGACAGCACGTCTGTAGCACGTTCTGAACTCACACCGACCGGCACGCTGCGCGTGGCCCTCAACATGAGCAATGTCCTGCTCACCTCGACAGACCCGGTGACCGGCGAGCCCTGCGGCGTCGCCGCGGACCTGGGACGCGAGCTGGGGCAGCGGCTGGGTGTCCCCGTCGCGCTCCTGCCCTATCCCAACCCCGGAGAGCTAGCCGACGCGGCTACGGCCGGCGTGTGGGACGTCGGGCTCATCGGCGCTGAGCCGCAGCGCGCGCACGCGATCGACTTCACCGCGGCCTACGTGGAGATCGAGGCCACCTACCTGGTGCCGCCTGGCTCGTCGCTCCAGACCATCGCTGATGTGGACCGCCCCGGCGTCCGCATCGCCGCACCGGCCCGGAGCGCCTACGAGCTGTATCTGAGCCGCACGCTGCAGCACGCCCAACTCGTCCGCGAACAAGGCAGCGAGAACGCCTTCAAGCGTTTCGTCGCAGACCATCTAGACGCCCTCGCCGGGCTCCGGCCAGGCCTCGTCACGTACCAGGACGCCCTGCCCGGCTCGCGCCTCCTCGAGGGCCGCTTCACCGCGGTCCAGCAGGCCGCCGGCACTCCGAAAGGTCGCCCCGCGGGCGCTCAGTATCTGCGCGCCTTCATCGAGGATGTCAAGGCTACAGGGCTGGTGGCGCAGCTGATCGAAAAGAACCGCGTGCGTGGCCTTACGGTGGCCTCGCCGGCCTGACGACACCCTACGACATCCGAAGGGGACGCAACCATGTCGATGATCCCACTAGGATCTTCGCCACCACATGGTGGTGTCCGTGACCTATGGTTACGTGTTGGAAACCGGCCGTGATGGCAACAGCACAGGATGTCCTTTGAGCTCCAGGGGCGTGCAGGGCAGCAGGACATCGGAGATACGGAATGGTCCGATTTACTGGTGGTCATGCGGGATGTTGCGCAGAGTATCTGGCATGTTCGGGAGAGTCACTGAGCCGAACATTTATTCCGGTGTCCAAGATTTGGAGTGCACGACAGGGATCCGGCTGCCTTCCCCTGCTGCTACTGTTAAGCCTGCTAGCTCGCCTCTACAAAAGTCAGTTAACAGGGATTCTTACATGCGTCGGGCAAGCTTGGGATCGAGGCTATCGCGCAAGCCATCCCCGACCAAATTGATGGCCAGCACGGTCATGGCCACAAACAGGCCGGGGAAGAAAATAATCCAAAAGGCTAGTTGGACGTAGGACCGACCTTCAGCCATGATATTCCCCCAACTGGGGACATTCGGGGGAGTGCCGGCACCCAAGAAACTGAGGTAGGCCTCGACAATGACCGCCGATGCGCAAATATAGGTGGCTTGCACCAGTACTGGTGCCAGTGTATTGGGCATGATATGGCGGAACAGAATACGCGCTATCCCTGCTCCAGCCGCCTGCATAGCTTCTACGAAAGGCTGTTCGCGCAAGCTCAGCACCAGCGCCCGAACCAGACGAACCACGCGTGGGATTTCAGGGATGGTCAGGGCGAGAATGACATTGCGGACGCTGGCGCGCATCAGTGCCATCAGGGCAATGGCGAGCAAGATCCCTGGAATCGCCATCATTCCGTCCATGACTCGCATGACGACGGCGTCGAGGCGGCGATGATAGCCGCTCACGAGTCCAATGATCAAGCTGATAAGCGTGCTCATCGTCGAGACCCACACGCCGACGATGAGCGAAATGCGGCTGCCATACATTGTTCGGGCAAAGATGTCACGCCCCAGATGATCGGTCCCAAACCAATGCTCCAGCGATGGTGATTGCAGACGATCGATGGGATTGATCTCCTCCGGATCGATGGTGGTCAACAACGGCGCCCCGAGCGCGATACAACTGATTAGCAGGAGCAAGAGCATGCCTAGGAACATGGTTGGATGACGATCGATGAGCCATGACAGCGGCTTGGACTGGTCGAGGCGAAATTTTATGAGTACGAATGCTTTGGCGGTTTGCAGCGGACTCTCCTCCTGGCATGGCTAGTAGCGGATGCGGGGATCCAAAAACGCATAGGCCAGATCGATCAGTAGATTCACCATCACATACATGGACGAGACCACCAGGATCATCCCCTGAATCACCGGATAGTCGCGGTGCAAAATCGCGTCGACGGTCAGTCGTCCCAGTCCCGGCAGTGCAAACACGCTTTCCGTGACCACGGCCCCGCCAATGAGTAGGGCAAAGCCGACGCCGATGATGGTCACGACTGGCAGGGCAGCATTCTTCAGGGCATGCCGCACCACAATGGACCACGACCTTGCCCCCTTGGCATAGGCTGTACGGATGTAATCTTCCTGCAGCACCTCTAACATGCTGGCTCTGGTCATGCGCGCGATCAGCGCCGTATAGACAAGACCCAGGGTTAACGCGGGTAAGATTAAATGCTTGAGAAACGGCAGTAGACCTTGGCTGAGGTGCACGTAACCCTGGACGGGAAGAATGGAGAGTTGCATAGCAAAGGCATAGATCAAGATGAATCCCAACCAGAAGACCGGCAGCGAAAATCCGAGTACCGCAAAGATCATCACCCCACGATCGATCCACGTGCCGACATGATAGGCCGCGAGCGTTCCCAATGGAATCGCCAGGCCGATGGCAATGATCAGCGTGAACATGGTGAGCGCCAGTGTGGGCTCCAGCCGTTGGGTGATGAGCTGCGTCACCGGCAACCCCGAGAAGATGGATGTCCCCAGGTCACCTCGCAGCAACTGGCTGATCCATATCCCGAATTGCAGGTAAAGCGGTTCGTCCAGCCCGAGCTTCTGGCGGATTTGCACGACGTCTTTGGGATTGGCGTAGTCTCCCGCAATGATCGCGGCGGGGTCGCCCGGCGTCAGCCGCAGCAAACTGAACACGAAAATGGCCACGACCATCATCACCGGGATCGTGGCCAGAATCCGTTTGACAAGGTAGCCCCTCATCTCCTTTCGCCTCCCGCGAGAATGGGCGGTGTGCCGTCGTGATGTCGTCGTCAGCTGACATGGGTGTGCAGGAACTTGCGCTCCATGGCTCGAGAACAGTCAGCGCATTCGTAATAAATGATCGCCTCCACCACATGTGCCCCTAGCGCACGTGTGGCTTCGGCCACAGGTTGGAGGGGAATGCGGCATCTGGCGCAGCGGGGGACTCGCATAAATGCCACATAAAAACCGAAGCCAAGCACCACGATCATCAGGCCGAAAACCATTAGACCGCTAGCCATATCTGGTCCCCTCGCTGTTCGCCCTACGCCCACGATCATACGCTCCAGTGTTGGGGGTTATTTATTGTCTAGCCAAACATTCCACAGGACGGGCGCTGCGAACGGCACCGCGCCCTTCACGTGGCTACGGTAGGCCCGGCGCTACGTCCATTGCCCCAACGGCACATAGGGCACCTCGTCGTAGGCCAGGCGCTGGATCTCTTCTACCAGCGCTTTTCGCTTGGCGGGATCTTCGGTGCGCGCCCACTCGCCCCGCAGCCGCTCCATCGCCTCACTGCAATACCAACCAAACCAGGCGCGCTCGCAGGATCCCTCGGCGGCTTGATTAACCGCGGGAGAATACAGGTCACCGAAAATCCACGAGGTCAAGAACATATTCCATCCCCCTTCGGCTGGCGCTTTCTTCTGCAAACAGCACATCGTAGGTCATGTAGCCATGGTTGCGTGAGATATACGCCGTCGTCCAGAAGGGGTCGAGCACTTTCAGGTCATTCGCCGTGACAAACTTGAGTGTGCCACCGCGTGTCGGTTCTGCCGGGATTGGCGATGCTGTACACGTCAGCACAAGGGTGGCGAGCAGGGATAGCCATCCTAGAGGTAAGCTCAGACAACGTGGGACACCATGCATGACGAGGCTCCTTCGAGCAATCCACAAGTCTTGACCCCGGCTCATCGCTCCCCGCGGGCGTTGAGGCCGTCGCCGATTAAGACGAACCCGGCAGTCAGCAGCATCAGCGCCGCACCTGGGAAAAAAGACATCCACCACTGACCAGACACAATGTAGGGGCTGCCCTCGCTGATCATCACCCCCCATTCGGGGGTCGGCGGCTGCATGCCCAGCCCCAGAAAGCTCAGGCCAGCCGCGTTGAGAATGGCCCAGGACAGATTCATCGACGACTGCGTGATGATCGGCCCCACGGCATTGGGCAACAGGTGGTGGAAGACCAGCCGCATGTCGGAGCAGCCGATGGCGCGGGCGGCCAGGGCATATTCCTTGAGTTTTTCGGACAAAATTTCGGCGCGTACCAGACGAGCATACATGGGGATGAAGCGCAGGCTGAGGGCAACGACCAGGACGCTCAGCGTTGGTCCCAGGACGGCGACGAACACCAGCGCCAAGACGAAGCTTGGAAACGCTAGGACCATGTCAACAAAACGCATCAAGAAGTTGTCGAAGGAGCCTCCGATGAACCCTGACACGCTGCCGATGGCGGTCCCGACCATGAGAGCCAGGCCCACCGCCACGACGGCGATGAACAGATCGTAGCGTCCTCCAGAAACGACGCGTGCCAGCACATCGCGGCCGTACTTGTCCAAACCGAAAGGATGTGCCAGCGACGGTGGGGCTGCTACCAGGCTCGCGTCCCCTTGCAGGGGGTCATGAGGCACGAGCCACGGACCACACAGGGCGAGGAAGGCCCAACACATCGTGATGGTCAATCCAACCGCGATCAGGCGCTGACGGGGCCAATGCAGCCCTTTCAGCAGTTGCCAGCGTGGCCACCGCAGCATCTCGGGACGCTTTTGCCAGGTCATTGTCATTTCGACAAGCCGTGTGATGTCGGTCATGTGTGCTCCTCAAACATGCTTACTCCATGGTGGCACGCACCTGCGGATTGACCAGGCCGTAGAGTACGTCCGCCAGCAGGTTGACGCAGAGATACACGACTAAAACCACCAGCACAAACCCCTGCACGGGTGCAAAATCGTTCACCAGGAGGCTATCCACGGCGTAACGCCCAATCCCCGGCAGCGCAAACACGACTTCAACCAACACCACGCCACCGATAAGGAAGCCGATCTGTAAGCCGACAAACGTGATGACCGGCATCAGCGCATTCTTCAAGGCGTATTTATAGATCAGTCGATGCGGAGAGATACCATAGGCATGGCCCACCAGGATGTACTGCGCGCTCAGCACTCGCCGCATGGAGGTGTAGGTCATGCGGGCGATCGAAGCGGCAACGATGAACGTCAGGGTCATCACTGGCAACACCAGATGGCTGAGGCTAGACCACAAGGCTTCCATATCGCCACTCAGGACACTGTCGACGACATACAAACCAGTAAGGCGTGGCGGCGGGGCGACCAGCATGTCGAGGTGGCCGGTCGGAGCTGGGGCGATTCCCAGGAGATAGTAAAACACGTATACCAGGATCAGGCCCAACCAAAACAACGGCATGGCCACCCCCAGCACGCCATACAGCTTGCCGCCATAGTCCAGGTACGAATCCTTTCGCGCTGCCGTGACGACACCGATGGGGATCCCCAGCAAAACGGAGAGGATAGTGCTATAGAGGCCTAACTCTAGTGTTGCCGGGAAGCGTGCCTTCAGGTCGTTGGTGACGGCGTCCCCAGTCCGCCAGGATCGCCCCAGATCACCTTGCACCAGTCCCTCCAGGTAGAGCCAGTAGCGTTCGTGGAAAGGTTTGTCTAGGCCCATCTCGATGTGCAACTGCTGGAGTTGTTCGGCGGTGGCAAAGTTTCCCAACCGGAGTAAGGCGGGGTCGCCCGGAATGAGGATGGTGAGGCAGAACATGATGACGCTCACCCCGAGCAGCGTCGGCACCATCCACAGGAGTCGTTTGATCACGAAGCTCATGATTCCCATGAGGTGGCTTCCCTCAAGTAAGGCTCATCTTGGCGAGCACCGGCACGGTATCCGGATAGTAGACATAGCCCTGGACGTGCTCCCGCATGGCGATATTATCGAATTGGGTAAAGAGCGGGACGAGCCCGATATCCCCGTTAACGATTTCCTGAAACCGTCGCAGCTTGGCTTGGCGCTCCGGTGAGCCGACCACCATGGTGATCGCTTCATTGCCGAGTGTTTGCGCCTCAGGATTGACATAGTTCCAGTAGTTGGTGAAGCTGTCAGGGAGCCAATTCCAGTAGATGAAGTAACCGGCATCGGGCACCCAGGGACGCCAGTCATAGACCGCCATATCGACCTGTTTCTGTGTCATGAGCGACCGTTTCTGCCCGATGGACATTTTCTGAATGCCGACCTTAATCCCCAGTTGCGTCAGGCTCTCCTTGATCAGCACGGTCGACTCTTCGTCGAACAGGTCGCCGGCATATACGGGCATGGTCACCGAAAAGCCATCAGGCATCTGCGCCTGGGTCAGTTCCTCCCGAGCTTTCTCCAGATTGGTTTCATAGGGCCAGAAATCCCCGACATACCCACTGATGTTGTTTGGCACACAACTACGTGAACGCTCGGCCAACCCATGCGTGACGACTTGCAGCAGCTTGTCGTAGGGCATCGCCCACGCCATGGCGCGGCGAAAATGGATGTTGTTGAAGGGGGCCTTGTTCCAGGTCATCCCCAACCACCAGCCACGGGCGCTGGGATACGAGGTCACCCTGATGCCAGAGACCTTGCGCAGGTCCGGTATGTCTTTGGTCGCCAGCTGGACGGCAAAATCTACATCCCCGCGCTCCAGAATAATGCGCCTGGTGGAGGCATCGGGGACGACCTGTAGGATGATGCGCTCTAGTTTGGCGGGCTGAAACGCGTGGGGATTAGGCACCAGACTCATCATCGAGCCTTTCTGCCAGGTCTCGATGACAAACGCTCCCGATTCGACGGTCTTGGTCTCTAACCACTTCAGCCCGTAGGGATCATCTGCGGTTGTGTGCTTGAGAATCTCTTTGGCGTGGACAATGCTACTACTGCTCAGGAGCGCATCGCCGATGAGTCCCCACGCCACGGGGCGGTCGAGATTGAGGCGCACCGTCACGTCGTCGACCACCTCAATGCGGTCTGCACTGGGCAAGCCGTTGACTCTGAGCTGTCCGGAGCCGCGGGTGGCCAGGAACCAGGCATACGAGTCCTTGAGCGCCTGGGCATTGATGGGGTCCCCATTGGCAAATTTGGCGTTGCTGCGCAAGATAAACTCGATGAGCTGCCGATCCTCAGAGACCTTGTAGGAGCTGGCAAGCACGGGCTCAATGGTGTCTGGATCATAGATGAGCGAGCCATCCGGACGTTGCTTCGTGCCCCAGATAATAGGAGTCGTGTAAATCAGCCGCCGCAACATATTGATGGTGTCACCAGCGGATAACTCTGGCCGGAGCGTCTCAAAATCCCTTTCAATGGCTACCCGTAAGACCTGTTTGCGCTTGGCCGCTTCCGCGAGCAGGGACAGGAGATCCCCTGCCACCATCGTCCCCCCGATCATGCCCAGGGTCTGCAACAAGAAGCGTCGACGCGTGACTTCTGCTGACATATGTTATCCTCTCAGACGGGATAGGGCATGCGGATGCACGAAGCAATGTCGATATGCACCGAGCCCTCAGCTCGCCGGCAGTGCCTTCATCGGTTTGCTCAACGTGCTCATCCCGGCGGGGAGAGTGCACAACCGATGCCAATGATGCATGGTCCCGCGAGGCGGTAGCAAAATGCTTGCGGGGTGGGAAACACGGGGGTCTGTTAGTCCATGGTCGATGCCTGAACCAGGCTTATGCGGACGTGTTGGTCGAGCAACACGCGCGCAACAAGTTGCGTCCACGTCAACAGTCAGTGCGAATTACGATGGAGCGCAAGCAAGCAGCTCGGTGGGCACGATTCCGAGATGGCGGGGACAGCACAGGTCCCCGCCATTAGTGAGCTGAGAGGCTTACCACTTCTTATAAGGCAAGAACTTGCCGCTGTAGGTCACCACCACGCGGTCGCCCTTCGGGTCTTCTTCCTTGCGGATATCCATCTCGAAGTCGATGGCGCTCATGATGCCGTCGCCAAACATCTCATGAATTAGGGCTTTGATCGTTGTGCCATAGACCTGGGTGATTTCGTGAAAGCGATAGATCAGCGGATCGACCGGGACGGCGCTGTCAAGGGAACCCTTCATAGGGATCTGTTGCAAAGCTTCAGCCACCTCAGGGCCTAGCCCGAGCACCTGCACGACCGCGTGGGCTTCCTCGGCGGACATGGTGGCCTGGCCCATTAGGGCGGCGGTTACCCACACCTTGTGTCGTCCGACTGTCTCGGCAATCGCCTCAAACGTGAGCCCCTTAGCCTGCTTGGCAGCGAGGATTTGGTCAGTGGCCTCTGAACGTGTGATCATCGCGATCCCTCCTGGTTGATGGTGCCGAGGTCAAAAACTGTCTGTCATTGCCCCTGGGTTGACACGGTTAATGCCGCCGCGCGACCAGGCTCTGCAACCCGAGGCCGGCCGATCCTCTCAGGCTGGCGACGGCTCTTGGGCGGCGAAGGCGTGAGATCCGCGCAGCAGAAAATGCAGAATGTGGTTGCGCAACCGCGTGTACTCGGTGGTATCGATCATCATCTCACGGCTGCGCGGTCGTGGGATGTTGACCCCCACCGTCTCCGCTAGCCGCGCCTCGGGACTGTTGGTCATCAAGGCGATGCGGTCAGAGAGCAAGAGTGCTTCATCCACATCATGGGTCACCATAAATACCGTATGCTGCATGACCGTCCACATGCGCACTAACTCCTCCTGGATGACCCCGCGCGTGAGCGCATCGATCTGCGCAAAGGGTTCGTCCAGCAGCAGGACCTTGGGGTGGACGGCGAAGGCCCATGCTAATCCGACGCGCTGCCGCATGCCACCAGAAAGAAACGCCGGTTTCTTGTACTCTGCCCCTTTGAGACCCATCATGTCGAGATAGCGCTGCGTCTCCTCTCGCACGTGCGTCTCATCCCACTGCAGATGAGCGGCTCGCACCGCCAGGCGGACATTATCAAAGGCCGACAACCAGGGCATCAGGGCGAAACTTTGAAACACCACCATGCGGTCCAAGCCAGGCGCCGTGACTTCTTTCCCATCCAGAATGACCCCACCCGCTGAGGCCTGCTCAAATCCTGCGATGATGTTGAGCAACGTGCTCTTGCCACACCCCGAATGCCCGATCAGCGTGACGAATTCGCCCCTATCGATGCGCAAATCGACGTCGCGGAAGACACAAAAACCCTCCTGGCGTCCCGTCCGCCCAGTCGTCCCATCCTGCAGGGGGAAATACTTGCTGACGCGCTCGATGCTGAGGAACGTCATCGCGCTACTCCGGATACGTGACCAGGCGTGCGAGCCGATTGAAGCCAGCATCCAGGGCAACTCCCATGGCGCCAATGACCAGGATGGCAAACAGGATGCCAGCGATGTGGAGATTGTTCCATTCGATCCACGTCAAGTACCCGACGCCGAGCTCTCCTAACAGCATCTCCGCCGGGACCACCGCCACCAGCGCACTCCCAAACGAGATGCGCAGACCAGCCACGATGGCGGGTGCAGCCGCGGGCAGGACAACCTTGACGAGACGGTGGAACCAAGAGAGTTGCAGCAGACTTGCCACCTGCAGATAGTCTCTGCGGATGGTGCTCACGCCAAAGGCGGTATTGGCCACTGTGGGCCACAGCGAGGCTAGGAACACTACCAGGATCGCCGTCCAGGTGGGATGTCGCACGGTATAAAGCAGCAACGGCATCCAGGCCAACGGCAAAATCGGTTTCAGCACCTGGATGAAGGGATTGAGGGCCCGATACAGGGTGCGTGACAGCCCGATCACCACGCCAATCAAAATCGCCACGACAGAAGCGGCGAGGAAGCCCGCGGCGAACCGCACCACGGTATAGCGGATCA
>JBKPCR010000135.1:0-10487 GCA_046727435.1 bacterium
GCTTTTCGACCTGTTCTTCAGCATCCTGGTCCTCACACTCGCCACCTTTATCCTTCTGCGGCCCACCCCCAGGCCGCGCGCCGCTCGCGTTTACCGCCGCCATGTGACGCATACGCTAACCGATTTTAAGGGGACGAGTTATAGCTACTCGTTCAGCAATCGACTGGGTGTGTTCGTCAGTATGGTGATTGGAGGGCTCTCCAGCATGTTCGGGATCGGTGGCGGCCCCTTCCAGGTGCCGGTGTTGGTCTACCTCCTCGGTTTTCCTCTGCACGTGGCGACTGCGACGTCGCAGTTCATAGTGTTGATCATGAGCAGCATCGGGAGCGTGGCGCACCTGCTGGCAGGAAGTTTCGTGCACGGTCACCGACGTACCTTCTTCTTAGGCCTTGGGGTGGTTGTCGGGGCACAAGTGGGGGCGCGACTCTCGCAACACCTCTCAGGGCGCAGCATCAGCCTCATCCTTGCGGCCGGACTAGTGGCGATCGGCATCAGGCTGGCCATCCATGCCTTTGAACACTAGCGGATGCCGATCGGCGTACGCTGCTGCTAGGATTGGCTGGCGCGTCAGCGCTGATCTTGGGCGCAGGTGACCGCGTACTGGCAGGGGAAGCGACCGGCATGGATATCAAGGTCATCAAGGAGGCGGCATCGATGATCCCGGGCTTTCCCAAGGTTCGCCTGCGGCAAGCCACCTACCAAGCACAGCATGTAATGCCGTTATTCTTTTCCCCTCCTCTCTACCCCCGATAATTTCGAATCAGGTATGATTCGAAAGGTCCCATCTGATCAGACGACCCCTGAGTGACGCGTTCTCTGGAACCAGTATAGGGGTCAGGCCACAATATGGGAGAAATTAGACGCTAGCAAGCACAGCGCTGGTTGACCATGGCGTATCCTGATCCCCCATTCGGCACTCCCGAGCGAAGCCAACTCAGGGGCGACCCATTTTGCATTGACGTTCTCTTGTGCCTTTCACTACATTGGGCCCACTGACTAGTCCTTGCAGCCTGCGGTGCTTGATATGCTGGCCGGCAGCAAGCCCATTCGGCCGGACCGACGGCATGCATGAGACAAGTATAGATGGCTGATGACCCCTGCAGTCGTGCGTCCTTTTCGGGTTTCGTTCGTCTCCATGGGTGACACCTCGTTCTGTCGCGAGGTCATCGAGGAACCTCAACAGATCATGGAGGCGAACTATGAGCATCGACACTTTGCAGCTGCCTGTGGCTCACGAGTTAGCACGCCGTATCATCGACGTCGAGTTGCTGGCGCTCGACTTACGTACGTGCACCCGCTGCGTCGAGACCCTTGAGAACATCGAGACGGCCATCAAAACGGTTCAGCAAGTCCTGGAGGTGACCGCGATCGACGTGCGATTCCAGAAGATTCTCATCGAATCAGATCAGCAGGCGCGCGAACACCAGTTCGTCACTTCCCCGACCGTTCGGATCAACCGTCGAGACATCGCCTTCGAAAGGCTCGAGAGCGCGTGTGAGACGTGCACTGGTCTCTGTGGTTGTGCGGAAGGGACGACCTGCCGCATATGGCGTTACCGAGGGCAGGAATTCACGCAGGCGCCTGTGGGGCTTATCGTCGAGGCGCTGTTGCGCGAGATCGTTGGCAGCGACATCCACGTGGCAGCGGAGTCGCCCGTCTACGAAGGGGTGCCAGAGAATCTGCGTCGCTTCTTCACGAGTAAGTCTGGCCAAAGACCCGCAGGGCTGAACGCATGCTGCGCACCGACTGAGCAGGAGGGATGCTGTGAACCAGACGAGAAAACGGCATGTTGCCACACCACCGAGCCTGGAGCCTGTGGCTGTCGCTAGGCCGATGCAAGAGCCCCAAGAGGGTAATGAGAATCGGATCTGGCAGGCGTGTCGTGCGGAGCTTTACGGCTTCGTCCTCAAACGCCTGAGGGACGAAGCCCTCGCCGAAGACATCGTGCATGATGTCTTGATCACGGCCTACACCAGGTGGGAGACGCTTAAGGACTCCAGTAAGCTGCGACCGTGGCTCTACCAGATTGCCCGCCATGCTATTATAGACTCTTACCGAGCGGCAAAGCCGTCGGAGCCGGTGCCAGAGGATCTTGTCAGCGAGGAAGGTGACGCAGACGACAGGGCCCGCCAGGAGTTAGCGCGCTGTCTGGTCCCCCTGGTGAACAGACTCGCCATACCCTACCGCCGCGCGCTGACGCTTGCGGATCTCAATGGCCTGACACAGCGAGAGGTGGCGTCGAGATTGGGGCTATCGCTGTCAGGTGCCAAGGCGCGGGTCCAGCGGGCCCGCAAAATGGTAGCAGGAGCCTTGCTCGAGTGCTGTCGGGTTGAGCTCGACCATCGAGGCGGTGTCATGGATTACGAATGCCGCAAGGGATGCGGTAGTTGCTGAGACCGTCCGCCAGGGGCCGGTGTCAACGCATTCGCAAAACCTCCGAACGGGATGCCTCCCGAGGAACCGTTCCCGCGGTCATGGTGTTTGTGTCCTATGCCGCGCTTGTTGCAAGCAGCAGGCATCACACCCTCAGCAGCGGCCCTCATCGACCCCGCTAGCTATGGACTCCGGACTGGCCTCCTGTCAGCGCTGGGGCAGGGCGTGCTGATCACCCTACTCATGCTGCGTCCAGCACCAGCCGCAACACAGGACCCCACGGATGTATCCGCCATCGAGGCGCATGGTCATGGGACCATCGGGGATGGGTAAGGCCTCGCCTCGATGGCCCTCGTGAGACCGGAGGGCCCATAGTACTCCCATGAACACCGAGGCGTCGCTTGCAGCGGGGATCACACGCACCTCCGCCCGTGGCTGGGCCGTCGCCCTGCTCTCCCGCTTGCAGATGAGCAGCGTCGTCCTCGTGTCCTACTCCTTTGGTGTGTTCCTGCCCTTTATGAACCATAATCTGCGTCTCTCCCCTGTCGAAGCCGGACTCTTGCAGGGCGTCTGGTGGATCACTTCAGCCCTGCTGTCCTTGCCCTGTAGCCTCTGGTGCTCGCGCTTCCGACCGGTCCCCTTGGTGTCGGTGTCGCTGCTCCTGGGGCTGCCGTTTCTCTTTCTGCAAGGGCTGGCACAGAGTTTCCCGGTCCTCTTCCTGGCGCGCTTCCTGTTCGTCCTGTGCCATGTCATCTCTACCCCCGCGCATCCGCTGCTACTCCAGCAATGGGTGGCACCGAGCCACTATGCATTGGTCGGCGCCGTCGGTCTCTCGCTCCACAGTATTCTGCTGGCCGCGGCGATCAGCACCAGTGCCTGGGTCATCACCGCGTTGGGCAGTTGGCGCCTCACCTATGGCGTCCTGGGCGGCTGGCTGCTCGGTCAGACGCTGGTCTGGATGGTCGTGGCGCGCGAGGTGAACGCGCCCGTGACAGCGCTCCAGCGCGCGCTAACGGCTCCACCGCAATCCCCACTCAAGGCGCTGAGGGCGTATCCGCAGGGATGGCTCCTGGGCATCACCATGTTGGCGCTGTCGGCCACCTGGGCGGCGATCGTCACCTTTCTCCCCACGCTCTTACTCGAGCGAGACCACATACCGCCGGCGCTGAGTGGGCCGCTGTTGGGCTGCTTGTACTATGGGCTCATCCCCAGCGCACTGCTGGGCGACGTGCTGGAGAAGAAGGTGCAGGACCGTCGGCTGCTCCACTGGGGACCGGCCCTGGCGAATACGCTGTTTGCGGTGGCGATCCCGTTCACATCCTCGCCCTGGCTCCTCATGGGGCTCCTGACAGGTGTGGGAATCGTGTGGATTGTGTCGCCGGTGATCGAGGTGCTGCCATTTGAGTTTCCCGGCATTCGCCCTCGCGAGGTTGCCGTCGTCGTGTCCCTGATCAAAACCCTCTCGGGACTGGGGTTTGCCCTCGGGCCTCTGGTGACCGGATTCGTAGCCCAGTGGGCGGGCTCGCTCCAGATGGGGCTCTTGGCACTCTGCCTGCTGACGGGAACCAGCATCATTGCCGGATGGTGCTATCCGAGGAGTGGGAACGACGCCGAGGTGCTCGGGCATACCAAAAGGGGCCTACCGTAACACCGTCTTTGCGTGGTGGGTGATGGCCAGCACGAGGCGCGACGCCACGAAGTCAAGGAGGATCCCTGCGCAATTCCGCCATGCTCTTATCCAGGTTGAGCCATCAGATTGAGTTATTGGAATGGCTTATCATACGGGAAAAAGCACGTGAACATATAATGCATGCCCTTGACACAATGCCCTACTGGGCCATATATTTCGTTAGATGTCGAATCATAGGAAATGGAGGAGCGTGTGATGCGTGACGTAGTAACAATTGCGAAGGCCCTCTCGGATGAAAACCGGGTGCGAATTCTCGGCATCCTCGAGGGACGGGAACTCTGCGTCTGCCAAGTGATCGAACTCCTCGGCCTGGCCCCGTCCACCGTCTCGAAGCACCTCTCCATCTTGAAACAGGCGCGCCTCGTCGACGGCCGAAAGCACGGCCGGTGGATGTATTACCGCTTAGCTGATGAAGATGTGCCTGCGGTCGCCAAAGATGCCATCGGCTGGGCGCTCAATGCCCTTGGGCGCGATAAGAAACGTGCGAAAGACACCGAGCGCCTGCTCCAAATCCTCACCATTGACCCGGAGGTGTTATGCCTGACGCAGCGGGAACGCGCGTGACGCCGAAACTGAAGATTCTCTTCCTCTGCACGGGGAACTCCTGTCGGAGCCAGATGGCCGAGGGCTGGGCGCGTCATCTCAAAGGCGAGGTCATCGACGCCTACTCGGCTGGGACGCACCCGAAGACGCTTGACGCCTTGGCAGTCCAGGTGATGGCTGACGTGGGCATCGACATCTCGGCCCAGGAGCCAAAATCCCTCGATGCCGTAGCACACCTCCCCTTCGACTACGTCGTGACCGTCTGTGACGATGCCCATGAGGCCTGTCCGGTCTTCCCCGGGCGCGCCAGGATGATCCACCGCGGTTTTGACGACCCGCCGAGGCGTGCCGCCGCGGCCAAGAGCCGAGAGGAGGCCCTAGGCCAGTACGCGCGGGTGCGGGACGAGATCAAAGCCTTCATCGAGCAGCTGCCAGACGCGCTGCTCACGGAGAAAGGAGACCCCCGATGAGCACCACACCAGAGAGCGAAGCCACCCGCGAGGCTGTCCGTGATCGCTACGCCGGGATTGCCAGGGAGACCATGGCCGCAACCGCCGAGGCTGCGACGGCTGGCTGCTGTGCCCCGAGCTGCTGTAGTGCTGAGACACTCGATGTGACGACGCTTGCGACGAGCATCGGCTATACCGCGGAGGAGTTGGGTGACCTCCCCGCCGGGGCGAATATGGGCCTCTCCTGCGGAAACCCCACGGCCCTAGCGTCGCTTCAACCCGGCGAGGTGGTGCTCGACCTCGGCAGCGGAGGCGGCTTTGATCTGTTTCTCGCCGGGCCGAAGGTCGGGGCGACGGGTCGCGCCATCGGCGTCGATATGACTCCGGATATGCTCGCCCTGGCGCGGAAGAACACCGAGACCTACCGCGAGGTAACGGGCCTTGACAACGTGGAGTTTCGCCTGGGTGAAATCGAGCATCTCCCCGTGGCGGACGCGAGCGTCGATGTGGTCATCTCCAACTGCGTCCTCAACCTCTCGCCCGATAAGCCCCAGGTCTGGCGCGACATCGCCCGCGCGCTCAAGCCAGGCGGGCGCGTCGCCGTCTCGGATATCGCGCTCTTGCAACCTCTTCCGCCCGATATAGCCGCGACGATTGACGCGTTGTGCGGATGTGTGGCCGGGGCGCCCCTGGTGGCCGACACGGAGTGGATGATGCGCGAGGCGGGGCTGGTGGAGATCGTTCTGGAACTCAAGCCAGAGTATATCCAGACGCTGGCCCGCATGCAAGATCCGTTTTATCAAACCATTGCCGCGCACTTGCCTGAAGGCACGACGCCGGCGGACTACATGACGAGCCTCGATATCACGGCGCGCAAACCGTCCTGAGACCCTCCGTGAGGAGCACGCCGCCATGGCCGACATGAAACCGCGCGTCCTCTTTGTCTGCACACATAACGCGGCGCGCAGTCAGATGGCCGAGGCGCTGCTGCGCTACCATGCGGGCGAGCGCTTCGAGGTGCTGAGCGCCGGCGTCGCGCCCACCCAGGTGCATCCGCTGACGCGCCAGGTGCTGACCGACATCGGTCTTGACCCTAGTGGGCTCTATGCCAAGAACCTCGACGACTTCTTCGCCAAGGTCAGTATCGCCTACGCCATTATTGTGTGCAATCAGGCGGAGGACCTGTGTCCGCGCCTCTATCCGTTCGCGCTCGAGACCCTGCATTGGCCGTTTGACGACCCCACCCAGGCTGAAGGGTCCACGGCGGAACGCTTGCGCACCTTTCGCACGGTCCTGGACCAGATCGAGCGCCGCATACGGGGATGGCTCGACGCCCTGGAGGGCGTATGAGCGCGGCCTTCTCGTGGCCCCGAACCCTCGCCGGGCCATACCCGGGCCTGTCCGATGTGTGCGCGTGGGACCGGTGCGGTAGCCGCGCCCGCATACTATTCCACAGGCTGAAGCTGCCACGACAGGGAATCGTCCTCGCTGTGCGCCAGGACAGTAGCGGCACCACTTGTGCGTTTACCGATCACTTGAGTGCGATCAGCGAGGAGTGGCGCGACCGCGGGCCTGGCGTCGGCAGTATCCAGTCAGGTGAGTGGCACGAGACATGACTGGAGTGGGGCGGTGTTGGCGGTCGCAACTGTGCATTGCCGGCCAGGATCACTGACACAGAGCACAGGAGACGAAACACGTATGTCACTCAACACAGCAACGACCGCAACCAGTCGGCCCGCAATGGGCGGGCGGCTCTCCACCCTGGACCGCTGGCTCCCACTCTGGATTTTCTTGGCCATGGCCCTTGGGATTGCCCTAGGAAAAGCCTTCCCCGGCTTAGCACCCGCCCTGGACGCCATGAAACTCGACACCGTCTCTCTCCCCATCGCAATCGGCCTCCTCTGGATGATGTACCCGGTGCTGGCGCGGGTGAACTACGAGAAAATCCCCCTCATTGCTGGCAACACCAAACTGCTGATGACGTCGCTTGTGCTGAACTGGGTGATTGGTCCCGCGCTGATGTTTGTGCTGGCCTGGGTGCTCCTCCCAGATCATCCGGAATACCGCACGGGGTTAATTATCGTCGGCCTTGCGCGCTGCATCGCCATGGTGCTCATCTGGAACATGCTCGCTTGCGGCAATAACGAGTACGCCGCCGTGCTGGTAGCATTGAACTCGGCCTTCCAGATCGTCATGTACACCGTGCTGGGCTATGTCTATCTGATGCTCATTCCCCAATGGTTGGGCGTCGCCGGAACGGCGCTGAACATCTCCATGTGGGCGGTGGCGAAAAGCGTGCTGATTTTTCTGGGGATCCCTCTCGTGGCAGGCTTCCTGACGCGGGTCATCTTGGGGCACCTGAAGGGTCAGGAGTGGTATGATACGAGGTTTATGCCCCGCCTTGCCCCGACCGCGCTCATCGGCCTCCTGTTTACCATCGTGATGATGTTTTCACTGAAAGGCGACGTGATTCTGACGCTGCCCCTGGATGTCCTTCGCATTGCCATCCCGTTACTGCTCTACTTCGGCCTCATGTTCACGCTGGCCTTTGGGCTCTCCTACCTGCTGAAATTCCACTACGCCGATACGGCCACGCTCTCATTTACGGCCGCCAGTAACAACTTCGAGCTCGCGATTGCGGTGGCGATCAGTGTCTTCGGGATTGCCTCGGGCGAAGCGCTCGCGGCCGTCGTGGGGCCGTTGGTGGAAGTGCCCGTGCTCATCGGGCTCGTGTATGTCTCCCTCTGGTTGGGTCGTACACTCTACCCCCACGATGCCTTATGGGCACCGCAGGCCCGACCACGCTCGGGCGTTTCAGCCGGGTCCTAACGCCGGGGATTCGCCAACTCGCTGCCGCAGGCGGTGTCCCGTGCGCTCTGCGTCGTCAACGGAGGGCCAGAGGTCTGATGACAGCCATGATTCGACTCGCGACGTTCCACGATGCGCCAGGCGTGCAGGCCATTTACGCCCGGGTGGTCCGCGAGACCGCCATCTCATTTGAGTGGGAACCGCCGACCGTCGACGACATGGAGAAGCGGATCGGTGAGGTGGTGGAGCGGATGCCCTGGCTCGTCTGCGAGCACCGCGGGGAGATTCTCGGCTATGCCTACGCCAGTCCCCATCGGGTGCGGGCCGCCTATCAGTGGTCCGTGGATGTCTCCGTCTACATCCAGGCCCAGGTACGGCGGTCAGGGGTCGGACGGGGCTTATACCGGTCGCTCTTGGCGCTCCTTGTCCTGCAAGGGTTTTATCATGCATATGCCGGAATCACGCTGCCGAACCCAGCGAGCGTCGGGCTGCACGAGTCGCTCGGGTTTGAACCCGTCGGGGTCAATCGCGCCGTGGGCTATAAACTGGGGGCCTGGCACGATGTCGGGTGGTGGCAGCTCACGCTGCAAGCGCGCGTGACTCCTCCCGACCCTCCGCTTAAGCCCAGCGCCGTGCGCGAGTCGGCGGCGTGGCACACGGCGCTGGCCACCGGATTACCCTGCCTGCGGTTCTCATAGGCGAGAGTATCTCATAGCCTCTCATATTCGTCTGGAAACGAGAGATGACATCAACGGCGCCTAGGTGCCGATGACCCCGCCGTCGTTCTTCCGGATCACGAGCGTCGCCGAGCGCGGGCGTCGGCCATCCGGCCATGCGCTCACGGCCGTGGGATTGACGGGATCGCTTCGCTCCCCTGGCGTCTCCCCAGGGTGCTGGATGTTGACGAACATGGTCCGGCCGTCCGGGGTGGTCACGACGCCCGTCACCTCGCAGCCGATTGGCCCGGTGAGGAAGCGGCGAATCTCCCTGGTCAGCGGGTCGGCTGCCAGCATTTGGTTATTGCCGATGTTGACATAATCGCCCTTATTCAGCACGCTGGCCGAGATGTCGGTCTCGATCCAGAGAACCCCGCGTGCATCGAACCAAAGTCCATCAGGTGAACCGAAGATGTCTCCCTGGATGGTCCCGTGCTTGGCGTCCTCGGGTATGGAGGGATCCCCGCAGAGGACGAACACGTCCCACGCAAATCGCGTGGCCCGCGGATCGTTCCCCTGCTCGCGCCACCGGATGATGTGGCCGTAGACGTTGTTGGCCCGTGGATTGGCGGCATCGACGGCCAGGCCTTTGTCGGTCCCACGGGTCGTGTTGTTGGTTAGCGTGCAATAGACCTCCTTGGTAGTAGGATGGACCGCAATCCACTCCGGCCGGTCCATCTTGGTCGCTACCACCACGTCGGCCGCCCCACGCGCGTGAATGACGACCTCCGCCTGGCTGGGAAAGCCTGCGGTGGCGTCGAGGCCGTGTTGCCCATGAACCAGCGGCAACCACTCCCCAGAGCCATCCGAGCTGAACCTGGCCACGTAGAGGGTGCCGCGCTCGAGCAGGTGCATGCTGGCTGCCCGGTTCTCCGGGGTGTAGGCCCCCTCGCTCACGAATTTGTAGATGTATTCATTGCGTTCGTCATCGCCCATATAGACGACCACGCGGTTATCCGGCCCCAACGTCACGCAAGCACCCTCATGCTTGAAGCGGCCAAGCGCGGTGTGCTTGACGGCTTGACTTTGGGGATCGAAGGGGTCGATCTCCACCACCCAGCCAAAACGGTTGGGTTCGTTCGGATGGCGGGCCGCGTCGAAGCGCTCGTCGTGTTCATGCCAGCGGTAGCCGGCCCCCTTCGTGGTGATGCCGTAGCGGGTTTGCCCCTTGAGGAGACGGCTTTTCTGGTCGCTATCTGTCACACCTGCAATGTCGCCTGAGGGATTGACGAAGTAACCGTTAAAGTTTTCTTCGCAAGTGAGATACGTCCCCCACGGGGTCACCCCATGGGCGCAGTTGTTGAGTGTGCCCAGGACGGTCATACCCGTTGGATCAGCTGCCGTTTGCAGCATCGCATGACCGGCCGCCGGTCCGGAGAAACGGATGGGGGTGCGCCCAGTGACTCGTCGCGCATACGTCGAGGGCCGGACTATCTTCCACTGGCTGCCTTCAAACGCCACCTCAATAACGGAGATACCGTGGGCGGCCTGGGATTTGGCGACTTTCTCAGTGGTCCATGGCTCCATCCCGCCGACATGCAGGAGCCCATCGTCGGCATACTCGTGGTTGATGGCCAGGAGGCCTCGCGTTGAGCTATCAGACCCCATGGGGAGCGGGAAAAAGTGGATGGCATCGTGGTGCATGCCGGCCTGCAGCATTTGCTCCTCGGCCGTGTTGCTCGCATCGGGCTTAAACACGGAGCCGTCCGAGATGGGATCGCCCCAGGCAAAGAACACCTGGGCCGTGTACCCCGAAGGCACCACCACCTGGTCGGCCTTCGAGGCCGGGATGCCTTCAAAACTGAAGAGCGAGGTCCCAGCCTCAGCACTGCGGCCAAGGATAGACCCCGTCGACCCATTGAACAGGGCCATGCCGGCGGCGAGAAGGCCACCTTGAAGCACCCGGCG
>JBKPCR010000136.1:0-10891 GCA_046727435.1 bacterium
GCACAGCCCGCAGAACGTCCCTCGCTGTTGCCACAAGGACCATAGGCGCATGCGTCCTCCGGATTACTGATGAACTCATCACGTCGCTATCGTCGCTGCCGTGTCTTCCTCTATACCACCGCATCCGTCTGCAGCGCCGCCACCATCAGTGGGCACGCCATGCGCATCACCCTGTGGTTCGACAGGCGCGCGCGCGAGAGGGGGATCGACCATCGCGGCCTGTGCTTCTATCCTCCTGTGCACTTTTGCGCCTCGGCTCCCATAGGCGGTGTCATCAGCACGTCACGCAACGTCGCTGTGAATCGGTCCACTCCTCAATCTTCCCGGTTTGGGCGTCTGTTAGATGTCCGCCTTCAGATCACGGAGTAGTCGCTGAAACGTCTGTTGATAAGCATCGTGGTCCTTCCACTGCCGAAAATCTCCGATATGACGTTGTCTGCGGATGTCTGCCGCCCAGCCTACGGCACTGTGGATGACCGCCTCGTCGATCCGGATAGGGAACAGTATAGTCGGGTTCTCTTTGCCTTCCTTCTCGAAGGCTGTTTCGACCTCCTTTTGGACCCAACGGCTTGTGACGGAATGTTCCGACAGGATGAGGAGTAATCGGTCATACACCTGAATTGATTCATCGATACGGGACCGAAATTCATCCCCGATTTTCAAGTCCTCCGGCGCAAACCAGCAGCGCACTTTGTGGGCCTGGAGATCAGTATGTAAGCGTTGGGCAAGCGCCTCATCATGGCTGGAATAACTAATAAAGCAGGAATCATACTGGAACGGTTGCCCGACTAGCGACTTGCTATAGGTGATCATGTCATCGGGCACGCCAGCCCCTCGGAGAAATGCTTCGGGAATATTGCCATGCGAGCGATAGAGCGTGTCGATACCCATGGTTGAAGGACCCAGATGCCGTACTGTTTCGAGTCCTCGAACCCTGCTCAGGTCAATATCCCCAAACGTGGTCCATCCAAACTCCGCCTTGGAAAGGTGCACCCCGGTGAGGTGCGCCCCGGTAAGGTTCGCATTGGAGAGGTCCGCCCCGGTAAGGTGCGCCCCGGAGAGGTCCGCCTCGGGGAGGTGCGCCCCGATGAGGTCCGCCGCGAATAGGTTCGGCCGTATCGTGGGGTTTTCGGCTCGCCATCGATTCCATACCTCCGCCCCTTGCTTCAGCCGTGCGAGATGTTCCTCGTTCGCCATCGCTCATGTCTCCTCCGCCTGGCCATAGGCATCGAGGCCAATCTACCCTACTCGGTGGTCGGTCAGTTTCGACAGCCGTGGTCAGCCCCCACTCCCACAGGGCGATGAAAGCCTCGTCGATGGGGGTCATGGGGGCTGCTTCCGCAACCGCCAGCCATGCGCCTCCAAGCACTGCGTCAAGGTCTGCAGCCGGGCGACTTCCGCATCCGCGCCCGTCCCAGTTTGTGCCGCTGCGGCCTGCCGTGCGTCCTCCTCACATGCTGACCGGTCGCTGGCTTGTGCCGCGGGCGACATGCCAGCCGGGGCCTGCCAGGTCGGGGCGCAGCCCGCCAACAGCAGGACCGCCAGCACGCGGGCTAACGGATGAATATCCATGAGCATCTATCCTTAATCACAACTGGCCGTCCGCGCGGCGACCCGGTTTCGCCCCTCGGCGGTCAAGTCGACGGCTTCGGCCCTCCTGCCGGGCGTCCGGGTGATCGTCACCAGCTCCTTCGCCTCCAGGCCCGTGAGCGGGGTGGAGACGTTACCCTTGTCGAACCCCAGCGCTACCAGCGCCCGCACGAGGGCCTCGTGGCTGGCGGCCATGGTGCCGCGGAGGCGCCGGTCCTCGACCACCAGCCAGGCCAGGATGCGGCGTTGCAGATGGGACAGGCGCTGATCAGCCATGGCCCTCCTCCCCGTCGAGGTGGTCCTTGAGGTCGCGGTAGCGGGCCTCGGCGGCCTGGTCCATGCGGTCGAGGACCTGCCCGAGCTGGCCCAGGGTGGTCTGGGTCGCGGTGTGCATGGTCGTGAGCGTCTTCTGGGTCTCGTCGTGCATGCTCTTGACCGTGCGGTTGCCCACCACGGCGACGATCAGACCCGCCACTGAAGCCGCACCGGTCAATACGCCGAACCAGGCCAGGGCGGTGGTCCAAGTCAGCTCAGGCATGCGCGTCCTCCTCAGGCGCGGCAGGTGCCTTCCGGGGGCGGCCCCGAGCACGCGGCGGCGTCGTGTGCGGCCGTTTGACGGCGGGCACGGGGTCGATCTGCATCAGCTCCTCGAACGGGAGGCCCAGCCGCTCATGCAGCCGCTTGGCGGTCGCCTTGCCCACGCCGACATAGCCGTGCCAGAGGTTCCAGCTTTGCTGGCGCGAGAAGCCGGTCCGGTGCATCAGCTCTTTGATCTTGGTGATACCGTGTTGACGCAATAGCGTTTGTAGGGTCATGCCCCCGACTGTAGCGCGCATCTCGCCCTCCTGTCAATGGTGCCGTGTACAATTTCCCTGACCTTGTAGATTATACCGTTTACTTTAGTGAACGTAAAGCGTATAATGTACTTATCGATGAATCGAACGGCGCACGAGGGTGGTGGGCATGGGCGAACCGTCCAGGCGGACACGCCGGAGAGCAGCCCGTAGGCATCACCCGCGCCAGCACACGAGAGGAGGTCATGATACACGCAGGGAGACGCGGCAGCGCCGCGCGTGTGGAGGAGGTCCCCGGCAGGGTGCGTGAACACCCCGCCAGGGCAATGCAGGTTCGGTCTCGGTAGACCCTATGAACCCGGCTCATAGTATGAGCCTGAAGGAGCAACGATGTCAACTCGTTGGGCGCGGCGCTAGGCCGTGTCGCAATGCAAACGAAGTTTGCCAGAGCTGGTAAGGCAGCTCTGTCCTAACCCACCCAATGCTCTGTGGATAGCCCCACAGAGCGGGCATGAGAACAAGCTTGGTGGGGACACGGGCGAGGGGTGCGGGGGAGCCATACCCCCAAGATGCCCACGTCACGGACGCTGCTATGGTGAAGCTGAATTGCCGAACCTGAGACACCCTATAAGACATGACACACCCCATTAACGATGGCTAAGGGGTGTGGGAACGAAGCTAGGGGCAAATCGTACCCCTAGCCCCGCAGGCAGAGTGACGGGTCTGAAAGAGCGGGAACCTCACGGGCCTTACATCCCACGAGGCTAGTTCCAAACCCGGTACGCCGGGCTAAGGGGTCAAAAGGGCACCTACGGCAGCACAACACTTGCGACATGAGCAACGCCGGAACCGGAACCGACTCCCGCAAGGGTAGGCTGGCTGATGGCCAATGTCGGGACCGGGGCAGAGAGGCCGTAGTAGCCGGTGGAGTCACGACCACCCAGGGTCACGGGTAATGCCGTGGCAGGGCGAAGGGCCTCAGCCGACAGTGAGGGAGAGCAAGCGAGGACGGATCGCACTAGGCGGTCTTAACGAAATCGCAGATGCCTTCAACCCGAAAGGGTTTGCTGTCGGGGGATAGCCGGATGTCATGAAAGTGGCTTGTCCGGTTTGGGAAGGGCTTCAGGAAGACCGCGTGGTGTGAGCCACGTATGGCGTCCTGATTCTACTTCATACACCCCGGAACCCTCGCAGATCGATTATCACGCCGATGTCCAGGCCCAGCGCGTCCAGGCAGTCATGAAATTGATCGACCCCGGTGAGGTCCTGGCCGTCATCGACCGCCGCATCGCCGAGGAGCCTGACCCCAAGGCCCACCCGCTCTATGGCCTGGTCCTGTTTTGCCTCGATCGCCAGGTCGCCGTCCATGGCGGCGAGTTCTGGGACACCTGGAAGCGGCGCGTCCTGGCCGCCATCGACACCTGCCTCGATGAACTCCTGACCATGGAGGACTAGGCCATGGACACGACCACGACTACCCACGACACCACCGCGGTGGCGATCGCCAACCTCACGCCCCAGGTCCCGCCGGAAGTCCTGGAGCAAGTCCTGATTGGGGGCGATCTCGCCCAGCTCACCGAGGCGCAGCGCCTGGCCTACTGCCGGGCCGTGTGCCAGAGCCTGGGCCTCAACCCCCTCAGCAAGCCCTTTGAGTACCTCACCTTGAACGGCAAGCTCCGCTTGTATGCGCTCAGGGACTGCGCCGACCAGCTGCGCCGGTTGCACGGCATCAGCATCTACATCACCAACCGCGAGCGCCTAGGCGACCTCTACCTCGTCACCGCCCGCGCCAAGGACAAGACCGGGCGCGAGGATGAGAGCACCGGGGCGGTGGCGCGGGGCACGCTCAAAGGCGATGCCCTGGCCAACGCGCTGATGACGTGCGAGACCAAGGCCAAGCGGCGCGTGACGCTGAGCCTGGCGGGCTTGGGCTGGCTGGACGAGACGGAGCTCGACACCATCCCAGGGGCACGCACGGGCGAGCTCACTGGCAACCCCGAAGCTGGGGACCTCCACGGCACCGGCATGCTCACAGCCCCGGAGCCCACGCGCCTCACCGCCGACCAGGCCCGCGAGCTCAAACGCGTCGCCCAGGCGGCGTTTGGCTATGCCGAGGGCGAGCGGCGGCTGCGCCATGACCTCGGCTTCGAGCCGGACGAACGCCTGACGCTCCGGCACCTCTGCGCGCATGTCACGGCCGACCAGTATCAGGCGCTCATGGACAGCTACACGGCCATCCTGCGCCAGGCGGTCGAGCGCGATGTGCCCCACTTCGACCCGCCTACCGCGGTCACCACCACGGGGGAGGGCTGAGCCATGGAGCACATTCTCCTCCTCGCCTACTGGCCGGAGCGCGTGGAGACCTACGGCTGCTGCCGCCGCGACCTGCCATGGCTCTTGCGGCGCTACTGTCGGGGTGCCACGCGTGTGGTCGTCTATGAGGCCCGCGAGACCATCTGGGACGTGCGCCACGTGACGCGCGCCCTGGAGCGCTGGCAACAGGCCGGACACGTGTAACCCCTCGACGCGGCGGGGGGCCTCTCCGCCGCGCGCCGCACCGTCAGCGTGCGCCCCAGGACACGAGGGTTGACAGGCTCGGCCCACCCGCCTACACTCGCGCCCAATACCCTTCTGGCTTGTGATCCGGCCATTCATGCTGGAGGACACGACTATGATAGGCCACGCCATCGCACTCCTCGTCACCCTTGCCTTAGGCCTCTTCGTGGCACCGCTCATGGCCCAGGCGCAGCCGGTGGGGAAGGTGCCTCGGATCGGCCTTCTGCGCCTGAGTCTGGTCTCGCCCTGCCGCACCGAGGCCTTCGCCCAAGGGCTGCGCGAGCTGGGGTACGTTGAGGGTCAAAACATCGTGATCGAGTGGCGCTGTGCGGACGGGACGGTGGAGCGGCAGCGGGCGCTGGCGGTCGAGCTGGTCCAGCTCCCCGTGGACGTTTTCGTGGCGGCGTCTGTCGACGGCCCCCTGGCGGCCATGCAGGCGACACGCACGATCCCCATCGTCTTTGTGTCGGTTCCCGAGCCGGTGGCCACGGGGCTGGTCACCAGTCTGGCGCAGCCGGGCGGGAACGTCACCGGCGGGCGAAGCAGGTGGGCCTGGAATTCCACGCGAAACGTCTCCAACTGCTCCTGGAGGCCGTGCCCGGCGTGACCCGCGTCGCCGCGCTCCAGCAGGGTGCGATGACCAGAGCCGTGCCCGCGCGGGCACACATCCTGCGCGCCGCGGAGGAGGCTGCCCGGCGTCTGGGCGTCCACCTGCAGTACACGGAGGTCGACGCGCCCGACGAGCTAGAAGGCGCTTTCGCGGCGATGAAACGTGAGGGGGCCGGGGCACTCTTGATGTTTTTTTCGCCGTTCTTCACCACGCACCGCCAGCGGCTCATGGAGCTGGTGGCCCAGCACCGGTTGCCGGGCATCTTCGAATCCAGACCGTACGTGGAGGCGGGCGGCCTCATGTCCTATAACGCGAACAATGCCGCCCTCTTTCGGCGCGCCGCCACCTACGTGGACAAGATCCTGAAGGGGGCCAAGCCAGCCGACTTGCCGGTGGAACAGCCCACCACGTTCGAGCTGGTCATCAACCTCAAGACCGCCGAGGCGCTGGGCCTGACCATTCCTCCACCCCTCCTCTTCCAGGCGACCGAGATCATCCGGTAAGCGAAGCGATGAGGACTCCTGCGCAATGTCGGCAATAATTCCCGGAGCGATGCCCCGCCGGCGCGGGATGTCACCTTTCGTTAACTCGTAACCGCTGAGAAGCACAGGGATCAGCCGGCCAGGATCTCATAAGGCCGTTTGGTCAACTGCGTTAGGAGTGACCATTATTAATCAATTTTGATCATATGGAGTGACGGGCACTCTTCCCCGAGCATAGGCGTGACGGTCAGCGGCCCAGATCGGCGCAGGAGCGACGATCTCACCAGGGCCTGGACCCCTGGTTGGACCCTGGGGGCGATCGGCAGGCGAGGGGGCGAGGCGGCGGCCTCGTAGGGGAACGTAGGGGTGCTCCGGAGGCTTTTCTTCGTGAAAGACGAAAAAACCCCCAGGTTTGTCCCCGCGCGCGAGGGCTCAGGGTCATCACCGATGTCACTCACCCTGACAACGATGGGCTCTCCCCACACGCGAGGGCTTCCCCTCACGCCGCCAGTAACTCCCGTTGCAGCCGGGCCAGCACCGCCGGGGCGCCCACCCCCGCGACCGCGGCCAGCACCTTGTCGTCGTCCAGCGCCAGGCGCAACTCGGCCAGCACGTCGCCGCAGCGCTCCTCCAGCGTGGAAGCTACGCGGCGACCTCACCAATGCGGCCTCGATGGTGACACGGCCCGTGGATGAAACGAGGACCCTGAGCTCCGTGCGGAGCCTAGGTGAAAGACGACACACGCTATTTGGCCTTAATATAGAGAAGCTGTCATACGGTGCCACTCGGGCTCATACCGTCTATCAGAGTCGTTTGGGGGAAGTATCCCGGAGAATAACTTTGCCGAAAATGATGCCTGGAGCACATTTGAGAGTGCCTTGGAAATCCCCATGGCAACTAAGATTGATCTGTTCAACTTGTCCTAATATGAACGTTGTCGGGAAAGTCCCCGAAGCTGAGGGTGAGACCTTTGACAGCGACGTGCTCGCAAGGCCAAGTATGCGTGAGAGGCAGTTGCTGAGAAGGAAAAACACGCGATGAAGAGCAATGCTGCTCAGCATATCTTTGTCACAGGGGCATGCGGCGCTGGCAAGTCGACGCTTGGGAAGGCGTTGTCTCGCCAGTTGCAGCTCCCGTTGCATCGACTCGATGACGATCCGGACTTCCGGCAGATGCTTCCGTACGAGCCGTATCTCCACAGGTTGACTGATCCACAACGGTATGCCCGGTGGCAAGCCCGCCGTCGGCATTTAGTCCATGAGGCGGTCAAGCTCCAACAGCCGCACATCATCGAGGGCACTCACATCCTGGTGGCCCCCGAATTGACCTCAGGCTACAGACGGATCTTGGTCGATACGCCCTTGCGCCAGATTATCCGGCAATATCTGGCGCGGGATCGCGCCAAGTACGCCGAGGACCCCACACGGTACGCCGATCGCCATGCGGGTGCGCCTGGCTCTGCGGCTGCACGGCAGCGCGCGTTACGAGCACGACAGATCTACGAAAGCCTTCGACCGGAAATTGATGCCTTCCGGCAACTCCCTGGGGTAGAAATTGTGCCAAGCCGTGCGTTCAAAACCTGGCTGCCAAAGCAGGTGAAGACCAGCCCGGACCTTACTGGCACCGTATGACAGCTTCCCTATATTAAGGCCTATTTCTTTGTGGGGGTCGCGACAAAGCCATGCTGTCCACCGCTCGAATCGGTGTAGGTCCCTACGATCTGGCCGCGATTATTGATCCCGAAGGCTTGGGTGTGAGTGGCGTCGGGCACATCGAGAGGCGTGAAGACGCCGGCCACATAGAGAAAGCCATGCGGGCGAAATTCGCTATCAAAGCCGACAGAATAGTACCCCACAATCTGACCGTCATCGTTAATTCCACTAGGGTTGGTGTTGTTGGCGCCGGGTACATCGATGTGCGTAAAGCCGCCTGCGTCGTAGAGAAAGCCGTGGCCTCCGCTCAGACTGCCATAGATCCCGACAATCTGGCCGCTATTGTTGATGCCATTGGCCACGGAGGCAGTGGCGCCGGAGAAGGGAACATCGATCGTGGTGAACGTATACGACGCGCTTTGGGCCGCGACCAGGGTACTGAGCAGGACGCTCAGGGACAGCACGATAGACAGCAGCGAGCGGTGCATGGGAGGACCTCTTTCTCGTCGTAGGGGTCGGGTCAGCAGACATAGGAGCCATGGGGTGAGGCTATCCGAGTGGGCGGAGAAAGTATAGAAGAATCGATAGTTGTGGCGGGCAGAGCCTATGCGGGCGTCTCGCGGCATCCATCCCGGAGGGCCGAGACGCGACGGTCAGTAGAGGGGCCTGGACCCGCCCCAGGGGACAGGTCAACTCGGCGTGCCTGGCGGCGCGGAGGCGGGTCTCTCCCCGCACTCAGTCCACGATCCACACGCCCTCGACCGCCGTCATGCGGCTCACCGACCCCGTCCTGACGCTGGCCCCGTGCGCGGTCAGCCAGGCGAGCACCTGGTCCTCGGCCAGCACCGGCTCCCCGTAGCTCGCACACCAACGCGCATACGCCAAGAAGAGTAGATCAATAGGCGCGGCCGCCTGAGCGTCCCACTCCAACCGACTGGCCGCACAGGTCTCCCAGCCGGCCGCGGGGTCCGGTGGTGGCGGCAGCGCGACGCGCGTCTGGGCCTCGGCCAACTCCCGCAGGGCCCACACCACCTGTTACCGCGGGGTCCCGCGGTAACAGCCGCAGGGCTCGAATCAGACGAAATCCCTGAAGGGTCAGATTAGCGTGAAGCGTGGGGCCTCAGCTCGCAGGTGCCCGTTACTCATCTCAACTCATCTCCATTGATGAATACCTGTATCTCTTCTTCTCTGGTTTCCATCTAAACTATTGTATTGACAAGTCTTTCCATCTGCTCTAGGCTTGCGCCTATTCACCTTTATATTGCTGCATCCTGTGCTGTCCTTGCTCAGGAGCATACTGCTGATGTTTGCAACATCTCCATTGCCGCCTCGCCTCTCAAGCAGTCTTCCGGCGTCTGCCCGCTTTTTAGCGCGGCCGCAACTCCTGACCCGCTATGCTCCCCTCCCGTGGGAGGGACATCCCTCGGTCTAGCTCAACATCGGAACATCCGTATCGCACCAGTCGCACCTCTCCTATGTGGATAGGCAGGCGCGTTGGCTTGACTGCCAAACGGTCGCCCCATTTGCACGGTGGCTCCCATCACTCTCGCCCGTGGAGGATGAACACATGGACAGCCTGGACAACTTGCGTGAACGAGTTGAGGCGTTGGAACAGCATAATCGCACCGTTGAACGGCGACTCCGCTGGTGGCGTGGCATGGCTGGAGGCCTGCTGGTGCTCGGCCTGTTGAGCTGGGCGTTGCCGTCGGGCAAAGCGGCGGATGCCCCAGGAAGAGGGATGGCCGAACGCATGGCCACCCTGGAAAAGAAGCTCGCCGCGATGGACGTTGATGATGCGGCCAATGAAGTGGTCATTAGTGGAGCAAACCTGCGCATCGTTAACGGACTGGGGACCACGAACACCACCAATGGGCTGGGCAATCTGATCGTGGGCTATAACGAAGATCGCGGCGGCGGCACAGACACCCGCATCGGCTCGCACAACATGGTGGTGGGAAGAGAGCACAATTTCTCCAGCTTTGGAGGCTTGGTGGTTGGCTTGCGTAACGAGATCAGTGGGGAGTTTGCCTCGGTCAGCGGGGGAGCTGGGAACACGGCGAGCGGTGGTGCCGCCTCGGTCAGCGGGGGAAACTCGAACACGGCGAGCGGTGGTAACTCCTCGGTCAGCGGCGGGACCATCAATACGGCCAGCGGGCTTCGCGCCGTCTGGGTCGGCGGGGGGATCGGCAACACGGCTAGCGGTAATGTCTCCTCGCTCTGCGGGGGAAACTCGAACACAGCTACGGGGTTCTCATCGTCGGTCTGTGGGGGAAACGCGAACACAGCTAGCGGAGCTGCGTCTTCAGTGACCGGAGGGAGCTTCAACACGGCCAGCGGAGAGTCAGCCTCGGTCAGCGGCGGTGAGAGTAATACGGCTAGCGGCTTCCGCTCCTCGGTCAGCGGCGGACGCAACCGAACAGCCCCAGCACAGTTCAACTGGGCGGCCGGGGCCTTGTTCTCCGACAACTAGGCATGCGGCGCTTCCTGAAGGCCAGCGACTTCCATCTCTGTGACTGACCGATGAAGGGGTCGGTCAAATTGCAGGAAGCCCGCTGAAACGCCTCGACCGCGGACGCATACGAGTCGTCGGGTAAGACATGCAGGTCTTTGGCCAGAAACAGCATCGCCAGGGACGGCGCCCGCGACTCGCCCTGGTTGCAGTGGATGAGCAGGGCCTGGTGCCCATCGACATACGTGCTCATCGCGAAGTCGCGAAAGTGGCGGAACGACTCGACCCGAAACAACGGCGTCGGCGGGTCGATGAGGTTCAGGTAGAGGTTGTGCGGCGTCTCCAGGGCCAGATACGAGCGGTCATCGACGGGCAGCGTGCCGCGATAGCCGATCGCCTCTTGATGGCACGGCGACTTGCAGGCATGTACCACCGCGCAGCCGTCGAATCCACCCATGCAGGCGGAGTGGTCGCCGACGAACAGACGGGGATGCAGTTCAATATCCTGGGAGCTGCGGGCGGCGATGAGCCTGAGCCGGCTGTGGCAGCAGCAGGGTAGGTGCAAGGAGGCTCACGACCTGCTGGCGCCGGTGTACGGCTGGTTCACCGAGGGCTTCGACACCGCCGACCTGCAGGAGGCCCAGGCGCTGTTGGGGGAGCTCTCATGAGGTACCGCGATGACCCATTTCATAGCCATCCAGATCCTTACCGCCTTGACCCTCGTGATGGCGAGTACTCCCATCGGTTCTGCCGAGCTT
>JBKPCR010000137.1:0-9930 GCA_046727435.1 bacterium
TGGATCGTGCATCTTGTTGCCTCCTTCAAACACTCACCTCAAAGGACCCTACTCATTCGCGTGAGCGGAGTCAATACCGCCCATGAGCGAGGTGCCCATGCGGCAACCGACGAACGTCTTCGAGCGTTCCCGGACAATCCGGCAAGAGGTACAGCTGCGTGGCCGGATCGCGGGTGACGAGGATCGGCCCCCGACGGAGCAGGTGGTACACCCAGTGCGCTTGGACGCCAAGCGCCGTGGCGAGCTGGGAGACGGTCAACCACCCCGGCACCTGGCGCGGACGTGGGCCCCGGTAGCGGTGGAGGCGCCCGGGCTGGAGGCGAATGGTTTGGACCATGCGGGGCAGCACGCGCAGGCGTTGGGGCGACCGAAACCCTTGCGTGGTGCGGAGCGGGGCCATCTCTTCAGCCGATTTTCCGTGGGTGTCGAGCGCGCGGAGCTGCGCCTCCCTCGCCGCGACCCCGTGCAGGTCACGCAGGGTTCCCACGGGACTGGGGACGTCCAGCTCACTGACCGCCCCACCACGCCACACACTGCGCGTCCGGATGGTCTCACGCGTCACGCGATGCAGGACCACTGTGTCGATGAGGCACCGCCACCACGCCTGCCGCTGGGCCCGGCGCATGGTGTCTTGGTGCCACACCGGAGGCAGGGACGTGCCCAGCGCGGTGCAGGCCGTGCGCCGCGTCCGCGGGATCGACACGGGTCCCACCGTGTGCGCCTGCTGGAGGCGATGGTCGTGCTCCTCCGCCTCGTGCACGGCCTGCAGGGCCGCTTCCCCGCCGCGTGCGAGGGCGTCCGCCACCAGCCGATTCTCCGGCTCCACCCGCTCGTCGCGCCGCCGAGCCCGATCGGCCTCAGACCGCCGCCGTTGCAGGGGCAACTGGGGCGCCCGATCCACGGCGTCCTGCGGCTGCCGGCGCTGCGGCAGGGCCTGCGCATAGCGGTCAAGTTCCACGGGCGCCAGGGCCGGCAAGCATGCGGCGACGACGTGCTGAGCGACTGGATCAGCGGGCAGACGTTGACACACAGGCGCCTGGGTTTGCGCCCGGAGGTCATGGCACAGCGACTGATGGCCCCCCGTGTCTTGCCCGACCATCTTGGGCCCCCAGATACCGCAGGAGACCATGCCTTGCAAAAGAGCCGCGCCTTGGCGCGGCACGCCGCGCCGGCGGTTGTGCTCAGAGGCGGCGTCGTTGGCCTCCACGATGGCCTGAATCCGTGCACAGGGCTCCCAGGTCATAGAGGCGGGGTCGCGGTTGGGCACCAGCCCCTTCCATGCGGCTGGGGACAGCCGGCGCTGCCGGGGGCGGGCCCGGCCCGGCTGCGGCGGCAGGCGTGTGTTCCCGTACACAAAGGTGCCAGTGTGGGCTGGATGGCGCCAGAGGGCCATCACCGCGGCGACGGTCGGGGGGCGCCAGACGGTCGCGCCGTTGCGGTGGCGGCGGGGCCGCCGCCGGCCCTGCTCCCGCAAGCGGCGGACCACTGGGCTGACCGACGGCCGCGCCAGGAACCTCTGGAACACCCAGGTCAGGGTGGGCTGCACCGCCACGTCCGGATCTTTGACCACACGGCCAGCCTCGTGACGGCGCAAGCCCAGAGGCAGGGCCAGCGCCAAGTCGCCCCGCCCCGCCTTCTGCGGCACGCCGGCCAGCCGTCGACCGCGCAAGGTAGGCCGCGCCACTGCGCTCCGGAGCCCTGTCATCCCGAGCAGGAGGCGGCCGTTGGGCGTCGAAGGATCGTAGACCCCATCGCGGTCGGCCATGAGCCACTGATTCAAGGCACACCGATCGAGCAAGGGGGACCCATCCGGGCAGTGGCGCGCCAGGCGGGTGCTCTCGTCGCTGCGCACGATCCCCACCTGGCCCAGAGCCACCTCAGCCAGGAGGGCCTTAGAGCCAGCCCGCCCCGCGATGCTCTGCGCGGAGCGCCCGAGGTCGGCTTCGACGACCGCGACGCGTGCATCAGGCCAGCCGAGCCGGTGGGCATGGTCCCGCATGGCGTGTTGCAGGTGGTGGCTCTCGGTGTTGGTCCGCACCTGGTGCCCCGTCGATTGACGCATGGAGATCACCGCTTGGCGGCTGAGATGCTGGGGCGGGACAAGGGCGGTCGTGGACATCGATCACCTCACAGCGCACGGTGGTGAGGTCGGCAATGATGGCCTGTTGCCCGTCGTCGGGGAGGGCTCCCCACACGTCGGCGGGTTAGGTAGACATAGGCCACACGCGTGGGCCGTCATCACCAACGCGGTGACCGCCTCGAGAGCGAGTTGGGTGGGGGTGTGCCCCGTCGGCACCGGCAGCGTAGCACTGAGGGGCAGACGCCACTGGACGGTATCCCGCAAGCATACCAAGCGGGAAGTCCCTTGGGCATCGGGACGGGTGGGGCGTGCGGCTCCACGAAACCGCTGCCTATCAAGGGGAGGGGTGGGGTCGTGAACGGTGACGTCCTCTACGGCGTCATCGAGTGAATCGTTGAGGGGGGTATTGCGTTGTCGAATCCTTCGACACCATTCACCACCCCAAATTGCTTCGGCTTCTGGGGAGACGTGTCAAGGACAAGAAGACCCTTCGTCTCATCTGGAATTTCCTACGTGCAGGCGTGATGGAAAAGCGGACATTCAGGGATACGACACTCGGCACACCACAAGGTGGAATAGTTATACTTCCTACAATGTTGCAAAAAATGTCGTAGAGTTCTCGACAAGCATTCCGCGTGAACAGCTTCGACCCGGCTATGGGGCCAGGTTTTTGGGCGCACCGCTCCAGATGGTGAAGCCTGACGACATCCCCACGGAGCGGGAGCGAGGAGGCCGTCATGGCACGTCGAGCACCGAAAGCGACCAAGGCGCTGGAGGTCAGCGTCATATTTGAACCGAGCCATGTCGCACCCGCCTGCATCGCACAGGCCTATGAACGGGTCGTGCCGAGCAGGCGCCATGTGGCCCCTGCCCCCCAGCACAATGACCGTGCTGGTCGTGCGCGGCTCACACAACATGTAGGAGGTGCGCACGCATGATAACGAGAACGCAGCCAGCCTTGTATGCACGAGTTTCTTCTGAACGACCAGCCGAGGCGCACACTGTCGAGAGCCAGGTGGCCGCGCTGCGGGAACGCATCGCGCGGGATGGGCTGCACCTGTCCGACGAGCTGCAGTTCATTGATGAAGGATACAGTGGAGCGACGCTGGTGCGTCCGGTGCTGGAGCGGCTGCGCGATGCGGTGGCCGTCGGGGCCGTGGACCGCCTCTATGTCCACTCGCCCGATCGGCTGGCGCGCAAGTATGCCGATCAGGTGCTGCTGGTCGATGAATTGCCGCATGTCGGCGTCGAGGTGATTTTGCTCAATCGTGAGCTGGGGCAAACCCCAGAAGACGAGCTGCGGCTGCAAGTGCAAGGGATGATGGCTGAGTATGAGCGCGCCAAGATTCTGGAGCGCCACCGGCGCGGCAAACGACATGCGGCACACGCGGGCTCGGTCAATGTCCTGGCCGCCGCGCCGGATGGGTCTCGCTACATTCCCAAACCCCACGGCGGCGGGCAAGCGCGCGATGAGATTGTGGCCGAAGAAGCGCGGGTGGTCTGCCAGATGGTCGAGTGGGTTGGCCACGAGCGCGCGACCATCGGTGACGCGTGTCGCCGCCTGTGCCGGGCGGGCGAACCCACGCGCACCGGCAAGGCCGTCTGGGATCGGAGTGCCGTGTGGGGGATGCTGAGGCACCCCGCGTATATGGGGACGGCCGCATTCGGCAAGACCCGCCAGGGCCCGCTGCGCCCGCGGTTGCGAGCCCAGCGGGGGCGTCTGCTGCAGCCGCGGCGGGCGACCTCGCCGGTGGAGGTACCGCGTGCACAATGGATGATGATTCCCGGGCCGGCGATTGTCGCGGCAGAGGTGTTGGCAGCGGTCCAGGAGCAGTTGCGCGACAATCAGCGCCACACGCGGCCATACCGCCGCGGCGCCAAATACCTGCGGCAGAGCCTGGTCAGTTGCAGGGGGTGTGGGTATGCGTATTACGGCAACGGCATCAGCCACAAGGCCGCCCAGGGCAAGGCGCGCGACTATGCTTATTACCGGTGTCTCGGGACGGACGCCTACCGCTTTGGCGGTGCGCGGGTCTGTCGCAATACACAGGTGCGGACCGACCTGTTGGATCTCGCGGTGTGGCGTGAGGTGCGGGAGCTCCTGGCGCATCCCGACCGTCTAGCCGAGGTATACCGCCGCCGGCTGCACCCGCACACCAGCGCCAGGCACCATGATCTCACCACGGTCGAGGGGCAGCTGGGCAAGCGACGGCAAGGCCTGGCACGGCTGATCGACAGTTACGCCGAAGGGCTCATTGAGCAGCGTGAGGTCGAGCCGCGGATCACGCACCTCAGACAATGGGTGACAAAACTGGAAGAACAAGCCCAACAACTTGTGCATGAAGCCGCCCTGCACGTAGAGCTGCAGCTGATCAGCGGCAGACTGGAAGACTTTGCTGCGCAGGTGAGAGACGGGCTGGAGGAAGCGGATTGGACCAGCCGACGCGAGATGATCCACGCCCTGGTGAAGCGGGTGGAAGTGGACCACGACCAGGTGCATGTGGTCTTCCGGGTCGATCAACATCCTGGAGATCTCGGCCTCGAAAAAAAAGTTTGCAACATTGTAGGAGGAGTACTGAGCCCCTTGCTGGCAAACATATATCTGCAGGAACTTGATAGATATATGGAATGTTATACGGCTCTCTCGCATTGGGGGAAGACGAAGCGGCGCCAGCAGAAACAGGCGAACTTTATCTACATCAGGTATGCGGATGATTTTGTTGTGCTCTGCAATGGTACAAGAAACTAAGCAGAGAAGTTGCGAGAGGAACTGTATCAGTTCCTCAAAACAACCTTACGCCTGGAATTATCCAAGGAAAAGACGAAAATCACGCATCTGAATGACGGGTTTAAATTCCGAGGCTTTTGGATTCAACGGGCCAAGGGCCACAACGGGATGAAAACGAAAGTAACCATCCCAACGGAGGCTATGGAAAAGATCACAGGCAAAATTGATCTGGCCCTTGCCCCCGCAAGTCACCAAGACTCGGTAGCGTCCAAACTCCTAGCACTGAACAGCATCATTGGCGGGTGGTGCCGGTATTATCAGTACACCAGCAGAACGAGTGCCCAGTTTAATATGGTGGACACTCTTCTGTTCTGGCGTACGGCACACTGGTTGGGCCGGAAATTCAGGATAACAATGCCAGTCGTAATGCAACGCTTCTCCCGTGACAACTCGTTTGCCACCGAGAAGTATCGCCTTCTACGACCGACAGAATTTCCAACCATCCAGTACAAACAACGCTTCCTGAAACCGAACCCGTATCTGACACAGGATACGCAACTCGAACGGGAAAAACTCCCAAACGAGACGTACTGGACCGGCCATGAAGCTCGCCCAGGAATGGCCGATTTACGGCCATTTATCTTGGAACGAGATGAATATACCTGTCAACTCTGTGAGGCAAAAGTAATGGCCAACACAGCGGAAATAGACTATATTCGTCTAGTTCGCAGGTTTAAACGGCCAATCGATGCAAACACGTCCGACAACTTATGGACGATAGGCATACCGTGCCATCGAGAGAAAACTAAGTATGACCGACAAGCAGAGAGCCGTGTGCGGTGAAAGTGTGCGCCGCGGAATGCGGTGTTGGATCCCTGGCGTAGCCAGGAGAGGTTCGGAGGGATACCTCTGGGCCATCTGATTCACCTGAAGGCGAAAGCTGGAGGGGAAAAGAGCATGTCAGAGAAGCAGGAGACATCCGAAGGCGCTTACGGTGCCGTCCTGCAAGGCCCGAGCGATAGGGCGAAAGCCGCATTGCTTGAACCTCAATCTCCCGGGGTGGAACCGGCACACTCATCGCCACAGCGCCTGATGGCGGTGCTGCCAGGAGCGGCCCGTTCAACTTTCGCGGACCGTACCCTCCGCTTGACAGCCGATCGGTAGCGAACCGATTCAAGGGGATGCATGAGGCGCCTACGTCGTGCTCGACACGTCCAACATCGACAGAACGTGGGATCGCCTACGGGGCGCGAGCCCTCAGGCGACGGAGTCCCCGTAGTAGTCGGCGGAGTCACGACCGCCCAGGGCGCCCGGTAACACCGGGCACAGGGCGAAGGGGGACAGGTGATCTAACGACCAACGAGGTGAGGTACGCGAGATGCGAACCGCCAAAACCCACGGCATAGATCACTGGCGAGCCTCGTGAGATCGAAAGACTCACGCGGGGTTCTGAGGGGGGCCGTTGGAACAGTACCTTCGGGTAACTCGCTGGCGGCCTACCCTACCGCATGCACGGTTCGGAGGGGGGAGTGAGGACACATGACTCGTAGACGATATACGTCGGTTAATGCGCCTTGCTCCTACCCTACCCACGACCTCATCGTCGAGTCGTTGCTCGATCAGTGCAAGCACGTGATTGAGCACATCTTACAGGCCCCTGACCTCCACAGCGTCGCCAGCGCCTCGCTGGCCCTCTTCGCACAGATGCGGGAGGTTGCCCGCGAGATTCTCCAGACCAAGATCACGCTGGAGACCCAGCAGCTGAAGAGCCAGGACATCGCCCCCTGTTGCCAGAATGCCAGGATGATACACGTCCATAACCGAACGGTGAGCCCGCAGACGTTGTTTGGCGAGGTGTGTATCCGCGTACGGACGTTCCAGTATAGCAGATGTGGGGCCACCCGCCGGCCGGATGACCACCACCTGGGCGTCCCAGAGGCCAGGGATTTCACCGACGACGTGCGCTTTCTCTATGCGCCTGTGGTCGCCGAACTGCCGCAGCGCGTGGCCAACGACCTCTTTCCGCAGTGCACGGGGGTGCCCCTCAGCGCCCGCGGGGCACAGGGGATCCTTGACCATACAGCCGAAGATCTCAGAACCTGGCAGGTCGAGTGCGAGGGGCAGGAGGCCGCAGCCGTGGCGGGTGCGCGCGTGTCGGATACCGATGTCTCGGGGCTGCGCCTGGAGCTCGCCATGGATGGGGTGATGGCCCACATCGACGGGCGCTGGCAGGAGGTGAAGGTGGCCACCATCCTGGTGCGTCAACCTGAAACGCCAGCGGAAGAGCCGACCCTCGGGGCAGTCCTCGCCCGCCGTTATGTCGGTATCCTGGGTGCGCCGGAGGAGCTGGCCGCCCGTATCAAACGCGTCCTCCGCGAGGCGGGCTGGGAGCGCATCCCCCTGGGGGAGATGTTGGGAGATGGCGCTCCCTGGATCTGGACGGTGGCAGCCACACACTTTCCCGGCGTGCGTCAGACCCTGGACTATTATCATCTCAGCGAGCACCTCTATGCCGTCGCCCACCTCCAGCCCCCCAACAACCCTGCGGGGGGCCAAGGCCTGGGTGGACCAGAAAATCGGTGCGCTGCTCAGGGACCGGGTCGGGGAGGTCCTCAGGGCGCTCAAACGGATACGACCGTGGAAAAAGCCCCTCCGCGACGCCCTCACCCAGCTGATCGGCTATGTCGAGCGCAACCGCACACGTATCAGGTACCAGGAGCCCTGGCGGTGTGGGCTGGCCATAGGGTCCGGCGCGGTGGAGGGCGCGTGCAAGCCTGTGATTCAAAGTCGCTTCAAGCGAGCGGGCATGCGCTGGAAACAGCCCGGCTTTCTCAACGTCCTAGCATTGCGGCTCGCCAAACTCAATGGGACATTTCAGGACCTTTGGGCACGTCGCGGGCTTGCGGTCCAGTCCGCGGCATGACCTACAGAATGAAGGCACACCCCTCCGAACCTGTGAGGTCGGCCTTTGCATCCTAAAAAACAGGGAACGCTCCCCTACCTATACGGACAGCACGACCTTCTTCCGGCATTGCCAGTCAGCCCTAGGGCCTAATGGTGTGCGGGGCCACGTCACCGGGTCGGCGAACTCACGCTGGGGTGAAATGAACGCGCTAAGGCCTTCGGATGAGCCGGCAGACGTCGCCACGGGTGGCGCATCGTCACGACGGCCTCCTCCACTGGATTCGAGACTTCTCGGCTGACCAGCCATTCTGGCTCCACCGGCGTCTTTGCGCACCCCGTCGCTTCATCGCTTGGCACCTTTTGCTCATAAGGCGGAGCCTGCGCTTGAAGCAGAAGCCCCGGTTTGGAGTCCACCCGATCGCAAGAGTGGAAGCCATGCGTACCCCGACGTCCAGCCTACCGAAGCTCAACAGGCCGCATCAGGGCGGGGTATTGACCAGACTATGGTCCTGGTGGAGTACATACGGTGGGTCAATAGCGTGGTGGTACGCAACGGATACATAAAGGCGACCGTGGGTTACGATGCCGGCCTTCGCTGCCCCGCGAAGCTGTGGTGGGCAGCCTCGGACGGGGCAGTCACCCGTCGCTTCCCCTATGGGATCCAGGCATAGTCCTCTCGAGTGATAATGGCTGTCAGCCCACTGTGCTGGCGTTCATTGAGGTCTACAGCGTAAGACTGTAGATCAGATTTCTACGGCAGGTTCAGCGTAGGCGCCATCTCCACCCGTCATCGCGCAAGGCAGCCGGGTATCTTGCCTGGTGATCGGCTGGTTGGGGGCTGCCAAGGCTTCGAGCCAGTGTGTCGCAACATTGGCAGTGGATAGGAGTTGCGATGAGTCCTTCAGTCCGCGCTAGATTTTCTTCCCAGCCTCGATCAGACACTCGGTGAACACCTTATAAAACCGTTCATGATCTCTCAATCCTCGGCTAAGGAATATCACCAACTGTGGTAGATCATCGGGATGGAGGATAAGGTTCACACTCTCTATAAAGGCTTGTAAGTGATCAGCTGTCTTAAAACGCTGTCCAATCAAAACCACAAACATCTCACGTCGAGTATTCATATTGAGTCCTGCGAGATAGCCCACGACGGGATTCGGGGGTTTCCCTACAACGTCATCATCCAGAAGAATGACGTGGTATTGGTTGAAGCGCAGGCGTTGGAGTACGTGGTCGGCAGCCGCAGGGATATCTACAACGTAACCCATACCTTCCAACATTGCCCTGAGCTCACCACGAGATTCTTCCCGATTTACGCATAAGAGAGCGGCGGACTGACCAGGTTGCAAGCAGTCCATCGCTTCAGGAAGATCATCGTCGGGGTTATCACTTACTAGAGGGGTCACTTCCGATGGGCCGTGGGATAGGCTGACATTGGTCCTACCTTCTCCGAAGCTTTCTGAGGTCTTTGTACTCGCCAATATTTTCCGCTTACAGCGAGGACAGGTGAGACGAAACGCGCTGTTTTGGGGCACTCGTTCATCAGGGATTTGAATCACCGCCTGGCAATCTTCGCATATGAACTCCATGTCGTCCCCCTCTACGAAAATTTCCGCGTGAGTGTGGTTTTGCCATAATCTTCATCGAGCGCCAACTCTTCGATGTCGCTCGTGACTATGCCCTGCTTTTTCTTGACGTTGTCGACCCCACGGCGCACCAGTGACTTGTGCGATGCGTATGCGAGTGCCGTTTCCTCTGTAATCAACCCAGCTTCGAAATACCTGATGATATCTTGATCAAAGGTTTGCATTCCAAACGGGGCACCCGATTCAATGATCTCGTAGAAAGTCTTTCCTTCGGACTCACCATGCAGCACCGAATCTTTCACACGAAGGCCTGCACATAAGATTTCAAGTGCCGCTACGCGGCCGCTGCCGATCTTTGGCAGGAGACGCTGCGAGACAATCCAACGGAGGGTATCAGCAAGGCGGTTACGTACCAGAGCTTCTTCGTCCTTGTCGAACATCCCTAAAATACGGTTAATAGTCTGTCCAGCATCGACCGTATGTAGGGTACTCAGCACTAGATGACCGGTTTCCGCGGCTGAGAGGGCGATTTCAATCGTCTCTCGATCGCGGATTTCGCCAACTAAGATCACTTTGGGAGCCTGCCGGAGCGCTGCCCTAAGCCCGTTAGCAAAAGAGTCGAAGTCTATTCC
>JBKPCR010000138.1:0-4857 GCA_046727435.1 bacterium
TCTCGCCGGTAGAGGCTTGGGGGTGTGGCGTCGGTTGCGACAGTGGCCGCCTCACAGAAGGCTCACGATCTTCTCCAAGACCAGTGTATGCTGGTCTTCGAGTTGCAACAGATACTCTTCCCAATGGACCGGACTCCATAACTCAAGCCGATCATAAAGTCCGATGAGGACAACTTCCTCCTTGATATTCGCGTATGCCGTAAGGGGTGGTGGTATGGCGAGTCTTCCCTTAATATCGACAGAGGACGACATGGATTGCGCAACCATATAATGCATGAGGAGCCGACTTTGCTGGTCATCGAGTTGCTGGCGTAAAGCGTACAGTTTGGACTCCCAATCTTGTGTGCGGTACATCCATAGACAACTCTCAAGTGACTTCAGCAGTACAACACTTCTGCTGGCCTCCTCGTCATTTCGCGGGAACACCGCCCGGACAGGGCCGGGCAAAACGAATAACCCTGGTCCGTGCATAAGGCAACGATACTCATCTGTGAACATGTCGTCTTCCAGTCTTAGGTTGAAAAACGTTGAATATGTTAAGGGAAAAAAAATATTTATGGTCATTCCATATATAATTATATCTTTATTAGTCATTATATAAATATATAATAGCTAACCGCAGGAATTTGAAATTGTCAAATTAATTGTTTGTTACCTAGACTTAACAATAGTGTTGCTTTTTTCGTTAACCTCGCCTCGCAGCTCTGCCTGATATCTGCCGGTAGGCATGCTCTCCACAAGCGTGCTTGCCATGCTGGAATGAATACTCCTTGAATAAATTCTAGGAAAGGTTGGCACATCAGCTGGTGAACGTAGCGGTCGGTCGATCGGATCAGCGCACGCGCCTCCGCTTAAGGCTATATGCCTTCCCCTCGGTCGTGCTTGCCTCACGAATCCATTGGTGCTAAATCAGACCACACACGATGTGTTCAGATGATTTGCTGTGCTAAATTCCCTGCGCGTCGCGCTTGCTCTTTGTCAAAGGGGGCCAAGGGGGATGTTGCCAGCGGCGACAGATGAGGTTGTACTCATGTCATGCGTGCCGAAGTAATCTCCATATGCTCTGATACGTTGCGCGCTTGAGCCGTTCATGCACTCCTAACGACGCTATAACACTGCTGTTACATAGGCTAGTTAAAATGTTTTCCACCGCACGGCCGGATGGTAAACTGAGAAGTTCGCGTTCCACTGGCTCAGCACATGGCCTCATAGCGCGTTCTCCATCTCTCCTCGACTCGCATCATGGGAAGACTGGCAAGGTAGCCGTCTTAGAGCGTGGAAGCATTGTGTGTCCTACGTGAGGTCGACAACGGGACACGCTAAGAGGCAACTTTCTATCGGGCTGGGGAAGTGGACGCGATGATTCGAGTATCGGTGTAATACAGCCCCAGAATGCCCCAGACCGGATGCCAAGGCTATCGGGAGAATAACGATGAGTCATAGGCTTTTCCTTGTGCTGCTGTCAATAGGATTGCTTGGGCTACATGCTGGGGAGTTGGCTCCCGTCTCAAGCGCTCCCGCGCTGCCAACTTCTGGGTTTGAGTTTGCCATCATCGGCGACTTACCCTACAACGCCCAAGAGGAGGCAAAGTTTCCGGAGCTGGTGGCCGCCATCGACGGGACTAACGTACTCTTTGTGGTCCACAACGGCGATTTCAAAAGTGGCTCAAGCCCATGCACGGATGCGCTCTTCTCCCAGCGACGGACTGTTCCAGACTTTCAAACATCCCCTGATCTATGTTTTCGGTGATAATGAATGGACCGATGGTCATCGAAGCGGCTCTGATTCCCTTGAACGCCTGGCGAAACTCCGTGAGATCTTTTCCCAAGAGACCACCAGCCTTGGACAATCTCCTCTGCCGCTCACACGACAGAGCGATAATCCGCTGTTCAGTAAATTTCGCGAGAACGTTCGCTGGCGCGTCGGCCGTGTCGTCTTCATTGGCCTCAATATTCCTGGGAGCAATAACAATTTTCCAACCACGCTCCGCAGCGGCGTGTCCGTGGGCAACCTCGAGGAATATACCGAACGCAATGCGGCCAACCTCGCTTGGACGCGCGAGTCATTTGCCCTGGCCACCCAAGACAGCAGCCCCGGTCTAATGCTGTTCCTCCAGGGGAACCCCTTTCCCTTCACGCCAAACGACACCAATCTCAACGGTTTTGAGGAGTTTCTTGCGGCCTTTGAGGCGGAGACTCTAAAGTTCGCCAAGCCGGTCGTACTGGCCCACGGCGATAGCCACTACTTCCGCGTCGACAAACCGCTGCCGCGTCCTGACCCGGATGGGAACCGACGGTCGCGAATCGTCAACTTCACACGCATGGAAAACTTCGGCTCCCCTGACGTTTCCTGGGTGCGCGGTATCGTCGATCCGCATGAGCCGAACCTGTTTAGCTTCAAGCCGGAACTCTTACCATAAGCACAGGTGCAGATTTCTCCTAATCATGGTACTTGCTGATGATCGTTGTGCCGCTCACTCCATGAAGGCTGGACTTCGCTGTCGCGACGTCGCCGGGCGGGAGTCTCGACGATCGCCTTGGCAGATCGAGAGCCGTGCACTGCACGTGAGGCATGAGAGCTATAGCGAGAGGCGCGTCGTCCCAGCAGACAGCGGAGCCTGTGCTACAGGCACGCAAGCTATCGGCGGAGCACGTGCAAAAGGGTTGGCTACAAGTTTTGGAGAGCGTGACGAAGAGGGGATGTTCTGAGTCTAGAGAACCACACGACGCCTTAGCTGTACACTTAATGTCCGCCCTCTCGGTCCGTATGGGGGGCGGGGCGCTGCCCTCCGCTGCTGGTTAGATCTACTCGTCCACTGCCTCAGCCCTCAGAACATCTAGGCATTTGATCCGTGCCTCGATGGCAGTTTCCCCGCCGCCCATGGTAATGTCTCCCATCGTACACTACCTCACAGGAGCCGTACCTGGGTCGTACGCGGCATCGCGGCCACGCGTACACAGTCGGTCAACAAGAGGTCGACGCCCATCGGGAAGCGCGCTACCCACCTCCGCCGGCGCGCCAACCATGCGGCATGAAACCCGCTCAGGTGCAAGCGTCGGATCCCCTTGATCCCCGGCCCAGTGAGATCAATGCCGACTTCGCCTTCCCCCACGTGTCCCGCGACTAGGACGAGCATCGCGCCACACTCGGAGTCTGTAGGCGAGCCGAGTTGCGGCACAAAATCCGGCGGTGGTGGCTTGCTGGCATCGAAGAGGACATACTGGGCTAGGTGTGCAGCCACATTCTTGGCTTGCAAGAAGCGCCACGCGGTCGCATCCAACAAGCGGTCTGGGTCGCTGAGACTGGTGGTCTCATCAGTCAAAGTGGCAAGCATGCCAATGTGAGCCGGCTGTCCATTGAGCACTTTCGTTAAGTCGACAACCGCTCCCGGTAGACTAGAGGCCCGTATAAGCTGACGGAAGATGGACTGCTGAGCGTCCGCCTCCCAAATGCGATCAATCTTCATCGTCGCCTCCTAAACTATCGAGGTGGGAGACATCAATGCGGGTGCGATGCAGCATAAAGGAGATGTCGTGACGGCAGCGAAGGAGTACTGCAACAGCGCTAAAGATGATCCCACAATTGTGGTCCGAAATATGTCTCGAGCAGTTGCCTATACGCCTCGAGCTGTGGACAGGTCGCCCGGCCGTCCTGTGCCTGCTCGTCTGAGCGTCGGATTCGCACCGCATGTGTTGCAATCATTTATATCCCTCCAGCAATACGCCACGAGAGGATGTGATCCACTCTGAAACTTTTCAGGTCATACCTTAGATGAATCGTCTCCGAATGGTCTTGGACAGCTGATCGATGAGGCTCACCGTGATGGCCACCGTCCCGTGCACACCGGTGAGTGGATCGGCAACGTGCGGTACCACGGACCTGAGCCTATGATTAGTTGGCTTTGGCATCGCGGCGCGCGCGCTGATTGTCTTTGATCATACGGATGATGGGTTCAAAATCTGCGTGTGTGATCTCCTCAACACCTTTGCTTTTGCCATCGGTGATGTCCTTCCACGCCGTTGGATCGGCTGTCGGCAGGGTCACCAGCGTGGCGCGAATATCGCTTTTCAGCGCCATCGGCAGGTCGGCATGCATCGCCCAGGGACCATTAGGAATCTGTGGGGATTTCCAGATATAGCGGATCTGTCCCTTGGGGATCATCCCCTTGAGCTCCATGCGTGCCACATTGCTGCGTTCCTCGTTCGTCCACGAGGTGGCGGCGGCATCATAGGTACCGTTGAACACGGCGATAATACCGTTCTCATGGCTGCCGGAGAAGCCAGTGCGCCAGAAAAAGGTCCCCGGATCGATTCCCTGTTCTCGTAGGAAGTAGGAGGGAGCAACAAAAGCTGAGGTCGAATTAGGGTCGGCGAACGCCAGCGATTTCCCTTTGAGATCCTCGATGGACCGATACGGGCTATCGGCTTTGACAGCGATCACGGAATAATACGCCACAGACCCCTCGCTATCAGCCTCGACACCAATGGGTTCAACTTTGCCGCCGGTGATCAACCACGCCTGAGCATAGGCGAAAGACCTGCTCGCTTTCCTGGTCGTCCCCATAGATCTGCTGCGCGACACCAGCGGTCAATGCTGTAGGTGGCCCATCGAACACATGCTCTGAGGGGGGCTGTCAAGGGTTTTTTACTCCTTTTCAGACTCAATGCGCCACGTGGTGTAGGAGTGGTGCACTGCGGCGGTTGAGCGCTTGAAGCTACACGGATTCATCGTATGGCGTGCGCGCCTGCCAACACCGATAGAGGATGCGAATCCATTTGAATGCCAAGGCGCGCACGGCTGCCTGGTGCGCCTTGCCCTTGTCGCGTTGCTGCTGATAGTAGACCTGAGCCCAGAAG
>JBKPCR010000139.1:0-10078 GCA_046727435.1 bacterium
CGCCATAGAGGTCCTGGTGCAGGCAGTTATAATCATCAGTCCCATACTGGAGCAGAAGCGGCGTCGGCCTGACTTGGCCGGCCTGATGGCAACGCTCGATGAAGTCCGCATGCTTCTCTGGGTAGCGAACATCAATACCCATCGCGTTGTTCCAACGATTGGCGATCGGGACAAGATGCGGGTAGACGGCCGTCCTGAGGCCCGCAAGAAGATCGGGCAGCGGATAGCTGAAATACTTGTACTCTCCACGCCCGAAAGCATGCCGCCCCATCACGACACGGCTGCGAAAGATGTCGTCCTTCGGGTAGAGGCCGGCTATCGCTTGGCATTCATCCGGAGAAAGAAGGCGCTCGATCAGCGCGCTGCCTTGCGCATCAAGATCGTGCGACACGCGTTCCCAATCGAACGTCTTGACACGCTCCGAGACACTTTTCGACGAAGCACTGGGCGTTACGATTTTGGCTGCTGCGTTCATGTCCGTGCCCCCCGTTCGAGAAGAATGCGTTTGCGTTCGACGCCCCAACGATAGCCTGACAATGTACCGTCATTGCGCACCACACGATGGCAAGGAATCGCCACCGCCAAGGCGTTTGCGCCGCAGGTCTGGGCGACCGCCCGGATCGATTATGGAAGCGCACATTCTCCGGTCGCGCCAGACGCGCGGCGCACGAGGGACGGCAGTACACGCCGGTAGTCTTGACCGAGTAATAGAACTTGCCATCCGTTTTGGGATCGCGGGCGACAATGGATGCCCAGCGGGCAGCGCTTTCCGTTGCGACGGACGATTGCACGTTTTTTGTTGACATGTTCATAGGTGCTCCTACCCACGATTCGCATAACGAATACGAATTTACCAGCGATTCTTGCCTCTGGCACTCCGGTTCTTGCTGTCAAATTCATGATTGTCTGGCGAGTCTCAGGGCTTATCCTCCGACATTGCCACGGGCTTGGCCATCCTCCTCTTGGGCGAGCGAGTGACGCCGCCGATCCTTCTAGGCACGCTGGTCATTGTCCTGGGGACAATTCTGCTATCGCTGAGCGGTAAACACCTCGGCTTTCGCGTCTGGTATCTCCTCTATCCCTGCTCTCAGCCTCGTGCTTTTGGCCCTCGGCTTCGGCGAGGTGAGCGTGGTTATCCCCTTAGCCGGGACGGCCCCTCTCTTTGTGCTCCTCCTGACTGTCCTCCTCCTGGGAGGGGAACTGCTCAACGGGCGCATCGTCGTGGGGGCCGTGCTCATCGTGCTGGGGGTCTTCTTGCTCAGTGGTGCGAAGCATCTGCTTGCAGGAGGATGCGGGGGCGTGTGCTCTGAGGCGGAGACCCCATGGAGCATAGTGCTCGACGACACACAGTGGCGAACGGTCGTCTCACGCCTTCCCACCCTGGCGCGCCTCGGCGACGGATAACGCATGGGGCCTCAACGCCGGCGCCATCATGGTCTATGTCACGGCATGCCTATGACGCCCCTCAGACACACCCCTCACATGAGGGCCTATACGGAGGCGAGAGATGCCACGATCGCAGAGGTTCACGTGGGGGATGACCCGCCAGCATCCGACGAGGCTCGCCACTAGGAACAGCGCCATTGACTGATGTACTACAGTAAACGTCCACATCCGTGGAGGAGATTCGCGGATTCACCAATCCCAATGCTCATGTTGGCGCTTGACATCTCTTCTACGCTGCTCTATAGTTAACCATATGGTTAACTATACGTCTCGTACACTCGACAAAACCTTTTCAGCCCTGTCTGATCCCACTCGAAGAGCGATGCTTACCCGGTTGGCCGAGGGCGACGCATCGGTGAGTGAGCTGGCCGCGCCGTTTGCCATGTCGCTCCCAGCGATCTCCAAACATCTGCGGGTCTTGGAGCAAGCTGGGCTGGTGGAGCGCACGAAGGATGGCCGCGTACACCGCCTTCACCTCGTGGCGCAACCCCTGCATGACGCCGCCGCATGGATCGCTCACTACCAGCACTTCTGGGATCAGCAGCTGGAGGTCCTGGCAGATTATCTGCGCGATGTCCACTCGGAGGAGGAGCCTGAGGAGCATACATCATGAGTATTAGCAAAGAGGTCGTGATCCGCGCCGTGACCAAGCGACGTGTAGCCGCACCGCGAGAGCGCGTGTTTCAGGCTTGGACGAAGGCTGAACACCTGCAGCGCTGGTTTTTCCCAAGTCTCAATGGAGAGGCTGCGCCGCATGCGGAGGTCGACCTACGAGTGGGAGGACGCTACCGCATCACCATGCATACGCCGGATGGCGATATTACGGCCATGGTCGGCGGCACCTATCATGAAGTGCACCCGCCGGAGAAACTGGTGTTCTCTTGGGCCTGGGAGGCGCCTCAGCCCGATTGTGTAGAGACTCTGGTGACCGTCGAGTTGCACGACGTCCAGGGCGAGACCGAGATCATTATTACACACGAGCGTTTCCCATCTCAGACCGGACAAGAGGAGCATACCATCGGGTGGAACTGCGCGCTGGAGCGATTCGTCCTGCTTGTGGAAGAGAGAGCGACGCTCACAGTCTCAGCGCTGGCTGGAGATCCCTGCCAGTCGTGAGGGACGAAGGCAGCCATGTCTCGGTTTTGCCATGGTCTCTTCGGGCTGTGGGCGGACAGGCATTGTACCGCCTTACATTTCGCTGGACCGCTGGGCATAATCCTGTAGAATAGACGCGTCCGCCGAGGCGGAACACAATCATCGACGTAGCACCAACTCAGGAGAATGGGGGGAATGGGCCATACCTGGCGTCTCTTCCAACTGACTCAAGGGTTTCGCTGGCAACTGGTGTGGGCCGCTGTGCTAGGACTGACCGCCTCTGCCGCCGGGATCGGACGGCTGGCGTTGTCTGGATATGCCTTGGCCCTGGTGTTTCAGGGACAGCCGTTTACCGCGGTGTTCCTGCCGATCGCCGGGGTGGCGGCGTGTATTCTGCTGCGGGCGACGCTGGAGTATATCCGCGAAGCCGTCGGCAATCGCACCGCTGGGGAGATCAAACTCAATCTGCGTGAATATCTCTACCAGCACGTTCTGGTGCTTGGTCCCGGTTATTTCGATCAGAGACGAACAGGCGACGTCGTGATGTCCTTGGTCGAAGGGGTCGAGCAACTGGAAACCTTCTTCGGCCAGTACTTCCCACAATTCGCCGTCGCGGCGCTGACGCCGCTGTTGATCTTCGCCTTTATGGCGGCGTTCGACGTGCAGACGGCCTACGTATTTCTCGCGTTCGCCCTGTTCACGTTGATTTTACCCTTGCTCACCACCAGATGGACCGGGGAGAGCAGCCTGCAGCGGCGCAAAGCCTATAGCGCCCTCGGGGCCGAGTTTCTGGACGCTGTCCAGGGTCTGGCCACTCTCAAAGCCTTCGGGCAGAGTCGCACCTATGGCGCGATGCTGGCCGAGCGCTCACGTCATCTGTATCGCAGTACGATGGGGGTGCTGGCCGCCAACATCACGACTACCGGCCTGATCACGCTTGGCATCTCGGCCGGGGCCGGGGTGGCGCTCGGGTGGGGAGCGCTGCGCGTCAGCCGCGGGGAATTGGCGCTCCCCACACTGCTCATCGTCCTCATGCTCGGCGTCGAGATCTTTCGACCGCTGCGTGAGCTGTCGCGGCTATATCACCGGGGTATGCTGGCTCTATCCGAGGCCAAGGGAATCTTCGCGCTGCTCGACACCATCCCCACGATCCAGGAGCCGCAGCAGCCATCGATTCGCCCTACTGATGCGCTGACGCTCGAACCCGAGGTGCGGTTTGAGGGGGTGAGCTTCGGCTACCCAAGTCGGCCACTGGTGTTGAAAAACATCTCACTCACCATGAGCCCTGGCGAAAAGGTGGGGCTAGTGGGGCCGAGCGGTGCGGGCAAATCCACCATGATCTGGCTCCTGCTGCGCTTTTTTGATCCTCAGCAGGGGCGCATCCTGTTGGGCGGCCATGATATTCGCCGCCTACCGCTCGAAGTGCTGCGTCGCCACATCGCGGTGGTCATGCAGGACACCTACCTCGTCCACGGTACCGTGGCGGACAATCTGCGCTTCGGCAAACCCGATGCCACCCAGGATGAGTTGGAGGAGGCGGCACGGGCCGCCAATGCCCATGACTTCATTCAGGCGCTGCCACTAGGCTATGAGACGGTCGTCGGGGAACGCGGCCTGCGGCTCTCGGGCGGCCAGCGCCAGCGCATCGCCATCGCCCGTGCGTTGCTGAAAGATGCGCCGATTCTCCTACTCGACGAGGCCCTGTCGCACGTCGATACCGAGAACGAGGCCCTGATTCAAGAGGCGCTGGAGCGCCTGATGGTGGGCCGTACCACACTGATCATCGCACATCGCCTGTCGAGCGTCATCGATGCCGATCGCATCGTTGTTTTGGAGGATGGCGCGATCGTCGAGAGCGGCACGCATCGAGAGCTCGTCAGCGGGCACGGCACCTACGCCCGACTGATGGCCGATCAGGTCACGACGTCGAGGACGAATAGCCATTCTGTGGGGACGGTGATCGATCGGAACCAGGCTGTCGCAGTGAGCGCCAATGGCTCACCCATGCCTGAAGAGCGCAGCCCCTCGGTCAGGGCAGCCCCGTTGACGCCATCTCCCATCGGCTGGCTCGAACTGTGGCGCCGCCTCTTTGGCCTGGTGCGGGACTGGTGGCTACAGCTCAGTATCACTTTCCTATGCGGCATCGGTCATGTAGTGGCCATCATCGGCATCGGCGTGGCGAGTGCGCTCATCGTCGGCAAGGTGGCCAAGGGGCAGGAATTCACCGCGACGCTGATCATCCTGATGGCGCTGATTCCGTTGTCGGCGGGCTTACATTATCTGGAATCCTGGCTAGCCCACGATCTGGCCTACCGTTTACTCGCCGAGTTGCGCGTGCGCGTGTATCAACTCCTGGACCGGCTCGCCCCGGCCTATCTCTTCCGCCGACGTTCAGGGGACCTCGTCAGCCTGGTCACCGCCGATGTCGAGACGATTGAGTTGTTCTTCGCCCATACCATCGCGCCTGGCTTCGTCGCCATCATGGTCCCCGGCACGGTGCTGGCGGTGCTGGCGTATTTCGCCTGGCCGCTGGCGCTGGTGTTACTACCGTTCCTCCTAGCTGTGGGGCTCAGTCCGTTCATCGCTAGTCGTGTACAGGAGCGCTTGGGCCGCGAATTTCGCGCCCAGCTTGGCGTCGTCAATGCGCAAATGGTGGATAGTGTCCAAGGGCTCAAAGAGATTGTGGCCTTTTCGCGTGGGCCGCGGCAATTGGCTGCTATTCGCGCCAATGGCGAGGGGATGAAACAGATCCGGCTGCGCTTCCTGAATCGCATGAGCTTCGAGAACGTCCTCGTCGAGGGGCTCATGGGGGCAGGCAGCCTAGCGGTGCTGACCTCAGGGGCGGTCCTGGTGTCGCAGGGGGGACTTGCGGCTCCAGTGTTGCCGCTGCTGACGCTGTTGGCGCAGGCGTCGTTCGTGCCGGTCTCAGAGATCGCCAAGATCGGCAAAGAATTGGCTGATTCCTTGGCATCGGCACGACGGCTCTTTGCGGTGGAAGATGAGCCGGTGCCCGTCGTCGATGGCCCCGGTGCAACGCTCGCGCTCGGTGCTAACGGCGCTGGCCAGCCCTTGATTCAATACGCCGACGTCAGCTTCGCCTATGGTCCGCAGGAGCCGTTAGCGCTGAGGCGCCTCAGCTTCGCGATTCAGTCGGGGCAGACCGTGGCCCTGGTGGGACGCTCAGGATCGGGGAAAACCACCACGGCCCATCTGCTGATGCGTTTCTGGGACCCGACCGAAGGCAGGATCTTACTGGGCGGCCATGACCTGCGCGACTACGGCCTCGATGACCTGCGCCAACGGATGGCCCTGGTATCGCAGGATACCTATCTGTTCAACACGACGGTGAGCGACAATCTGCGCATCGGCCGACCGGAGGCAACGGAGGAAGAATTGATGGCGGCCGCACGCGAGGCCAACGCCCATGAGTTTATTGCTCACTTACCCGACGGCTACGACACCATGATCGGCGAGCGCGGCGTCCAGCTCTCGGGCGGACAGCGCCAGCGGTTGTCGATCGCCAGAGCCATTCTCAAAGATGCGCCCATGCTGATCCTGGACGAAGCCACCTCGCACCTCGACTCGGAAAACGAGCGGTTGGTGCATCAGGCCCTGAAGCGGCTGATGGCTGGGCGCACGACCCTGATGATCGCCCATCGTCTGTCGACGGTGCGCGAGGCCGAACATTTGGTGGTGCTCGACGAAGGTGCTGTGGTAGAACAGGGCACGCACGAAGAGTTAGTCGAGAAGGGTGGCGTCTATGCGCGTCTTGTCGCCATGAACGACGGGGAGGCGCCTGGCCACATCGCTAGGCCCACACGACGCAGCGCACCTTCGCGGGTATAGACAGATAGATACATGATGGTTCGATCAGAACTCTGGCAATCGATCTTGCTCCTCGGTATCATGGCTGGGTCGCGTGCAGATACAAACATGGACAGGCACGACTGATTGACTCTTGCAGGAGGTCTCCATGAGCAGTTCGAAGAAGGTCACCGGTAGTCACCTTATCGGTAAAGCCCTGCAGTTGGAGGGTGTGAAGAATATCTTCACCATCGCTGGTGATCACATCCTGCCGGTGCTGGACGTCTTGGCCGACATGGATTTCCGTTTCGTCGACACCCGCCATGAGCAGGCGGCAGTCCACATGGCCGATGCCTGGGGGCGTCTGACCGGCCAGCCTGGGGTCTCGATGTACACCACCCCCGGTTTCGCCAACGCGCTGCCAGGGCTGGCCCACGCCCTGCACAGCGAGAGCCCAGTGATCTCGATTAGCGGCTCCGCAGACCTCGCCGAGTTGGGGCGAGGCGCCATGCAGGAAATCGACCAGGTCGGCGCCGCGCACGCGTTTACCAAGGGTTCATGGATGGTGCATGACGCCCGTCGCATCCCGGATTTCATCGCCCGCGCCGTGCGCACGGCCTATGCCGGCCGCCGTGGCCCAGTGCATCTGACGATTCCCATGGATGTGCAGGAACAAGAGGTCAACGAAGACGAGGTGACGTTCTTTCCGCCTAGCGAGTACCGCGCCGAAGAACACGCCTTGGCCAACCCCAAGCTCACCCAACAGGCCGTCGAACTGCTGCATCAGGCCCAACGCCCCTTCATCATCGCTGGCGGACCGGCGAGCTATGCCGCCTCCGGGGCGGTATTGCAGCGGTTTATCGAGCTCACCCAGATGCCGCTGTTCACCGAGGACGTGGCGCGTGGCCTGGTGAGCGATGATCATCCGCTGTGCCTGGGGTTCTTCGAGCGCGGTCTGAATCGCGCCGCCAGGCTATTGCGTGAAGCCGATGTCGTCCTGCTGCTGGGCCGCAAACAGGATTACACCATCAGCTACGCGCAACCGCCAGTGATTGGCGCCGAGGCGCGCATCATTCAGATCGATCCAGCAGCGGCGGAGATTGGCCGCAACCGCGGGGTTGCGGTCGGGATCGTCGGCGATATCGAGGCGGTAGTCGAGCAAATGACCCACGAGGCTCAGAAAAAAACCTGGAAGTCGCTCCCCTGGCTGAAGCAGCTCCAGGCTGAGCAGGAAGCGCATGGGGCGTGGCTGGATGGCTTGGCCAAGCCGGAGCAACCGATGCACGCCATGTACGTGCACAAGACCCTGAGGAACATGCTGCGACCCGATGATTGTCTGGTCTTCGACGGTGGTGATTTCTGCCACTTCGGCCGTGCATATCTTCCCTCGAGGCAACCGCGACGCTGGTGGTACGTCCCGACGCTCGGCATGCTGGGATCCGCCTTACCGACGGCCATTGCCGCCAAGCTGGCCTATCCTGACTCGCGCGTGGTGATGCTGACCGGCGACGGTGCCTTCGGCTTCAACGCCATGGAGTTCGATACCGCGGTGCGTCATAATCTGCCGGTCGTCGGCATTCTGGGAAACGACGCGGCCTGGGGCATCGACCGACAGATCCAGCTCGGCCTCTATGGGCGTCCCGTAGCCACCGACCTTCTGCAGAGCCGTTACGAGATGGTGGCGCAAGGATTGGGAGGCCACGGCGAGTACGTCGAACGCCCGGAAGACCTGGCACCTGCCCTCGAACGCGCCTTCGCCTCCGGCAAACCGGCGTTGGTGAATGTCGCCGTGCAACGTGCCATCAGCCCGCGTGCCGAAGCGGCCATTGCGCGTCGCAAAGCCAACGCATAGCGGCAGCAGGAGGCTAGCATGGCGCATCAAGTGTACTCGGTGTCATGGAATCTCACCCAACGGTGTAATCTCTATTGTGCGCACTGTTACATGAGTGCCTTCGCGGGCGCTGATACGAGTCGTGAACTATCCACGCAGGAGTGTCGGAGGGTCATTGACGACATCGCGGTGGCCAACCCCAATGTCTTTTTGATCTTGACCGGTGGCGAGCCGCTACTAAGAAAAGACATCTTCGATCTGGCCGCCTGTAGCGCTGACAAAGGGTTTACCGTCGTGCTCGGCACCAACGGTGTGCTGTTGCGTGAGGCACAGGCCAAGCAGATGCGGCAGAGTGGGATTCAGGGGGCGAGCATTAGCCTCGACTCCACGGACCCCTCCAAGCATGATACGTTCAGGCAGCTGCCGGGGGCCTGGCGCGGGGCCGTCCGGGCAACCGAGGCGCTGCGCGGCGAGGGGCTGGATTTCTCCGTTCACACCAGCATCACCAGTTGGAACGCGGCAGAGATCCCCGCGATGATCGATCTCGCAGGCGAACTTGGCGCCAGGGTGCTGAATTTTTTCTTCCTGGTCCGCACCGGCCGGGGCGAGAGCCTCACCGATATCAGTCCCGATCAATATGAGCAGATCCTAACCTCTCTGGCGCGCATCCAGGGCTTGGGAAACGCTGCAGAGAGGGATTCTAGCGATCGATCATCAGCCTTCGATCAACCCGAAGATCCGTGGACTGTACCCGCTGGGCGCTCGGGAGGGCTGATTATTCGCGCCAAGTGCGCCCCGTTCTTCCGTCGGATTCTTTATACGCTTGATGCGAAGTCCTCGCTGCTGCAAAACTATGCACACGGGAGTTGCCCGGCCGGCAAGGCCTATTGTCGAATCATGCCCGAGGGCGACGTCACCCCATGTCCCTATATGCCCTTGGTAGCCGGGAATCTGCGCCAGCGCCCCTTCGTCGACATCTGGCAGCAGGCTGAGGTGTTCGAAAACCTGCGGGCCCCCCAGCTCGGCGGGCGCTGTGGCGCCTGCGAATTCACCAAGATCTGTGGTGGGTGCCGCTGCCGGGCCTATGCCACCTATGGCGATTACCTCGCTGAAGACCCGGCCTGTGGGTACCAGCCCGGCCAGTTCGGTGGTCAGCTGATTAGCCTCAGCGAGGAGCAGACGTTTGGCTTCGATGCCCCGCTGACCATCGACTGGAGTTCAGAAGCCAAGGCCCGCCTGCAACGGTTGCCGTCGTTTGCGCGTGGCATGGTGGTCAAGTCAGTCGAACGCTATGCGGCCGCCCACGGACTCAGGCGGATCACGCCCGAGGTCATGCAGGCGGTGCGGGAGCAGGCTGAGACGCGTTACGGGCGGCGTTTTTCCTTCCGTGAGTTTTTCAGGGGTGGGCCGCAGCCGAGTTAACCCAGACATTCCCTCTCCCTTTGGGAGAGGGTTAGGGTGAGGGATCACTAGTAGTGCACAATCCCCCTCATCCCCGCTCTCTCCCAGAGGGAGAGGGAGAAGAGGTATGCGGAGGAGTTCACAGGATTACGATGAGGTTCCTCCATGGACGATGAGGTCAAACCGCTGGTAGCCGTTATCATGGGCAGCAGATCCGACTGGGAGACGATGCGTCACGCTGATGAGGTGCTGACGCGCTTCGGCGTGCCACACGAATGTCGCATCGTCTCAGCGCACCGCACCCCGGCCTGGTTAACTGAGTTTGCGTCAGGCGCCGAAGCCCGTGGCCTCGAGGTGATTATCGCGGGTGCCGGTGGGGCCGCGCATCTCCCTGGCATGGCGGCGGCCCAAACGACGCTCCCCGTCCTCGGCGTACCCGTCCAGAGTCGCGCCCTGAAGGGTATGGATTCACTCCTCTCCATCGTCCAAATGCCCGCCGGC
>JBKPCR010000140.1:0-6962 GCA_046727435.1 bacterium
TTCGGCCGCAGTGAGCTGAATGTCGGCGGGGTGTCCAGCCTTCAGAACGAGCTGGTCTGCCTCTGGCAACAGGACGACCACTTTTGCCCCCAGAATTTGTGCCACCTGCGTCACGATCGCCCGCAGCACATCACTCAGCCCAGCTGCCCCAGCGATCTGACGGCTCAAAGCATACAGGGCAGCTGTTCTGGCCTCGCGATGTTTGGCCGCATCGGCCTGATGGCGCACGCGTGCCGCTAGGTTGCTCGTGAGTACTGCCGTGATGAGGAAAACGACAAGCGCCAAAATGTCTTGCGGGTTGGCGACGGTGAAGGTGAAGATCGGCGACACAAAGAAGAAGTCATAGACGAGCAGGCTCAGGATAGAGGCGAGGATCGACGGCCCGAGGCCCCAGGTGACGGCGCTGAACAGCACGGCGATCAAAAAGACCAGGGAGAGGTTCGGAAGCGCCAGAAATGATTCGAGAATCTTCGCCGTCACCCCTGCGCCACACACCGCGGCGGCGCTCAACACATATGTATGGATGGCGGGTCGCTGCAGCACGGGGGATGTCGGCGTCCGTTGGGGGCCCTCATCCGCGTCATTGATGACGTGGACCTCGATGTTGCCGCTCTTGCTGATGAGGTCGTAGGCGATTGAGCCGCGCCACAGCTCGCTCCAGCCCGAACGCAGCGACTTGCCGATGATCACCTCAGTCACATTACGAGATTGCGCATAGCGGATCAGGTCCTCGGCGACGTTTTGCCCTGGGATCGTGATGGCTTCGCCCCCCAATTGCTCGGCCAGCCGCAGCGTCTGGGCCACTCGGTCGCGGTCGGCGTCAGAGAGGCGGTGATGGCGTGGGGTTTCGACGTAAAGGGCCAGCCACTCGGCGTGGCGGCGGTCGGCCATGCGTCGGGCAGCGCGGACCAGGCGTGGCGAGTGCGGACTGGAGCTGACGCACACCAGAATACGCTCCCCGGCTGGCCACGGACCAGGGATGGCGTGCGCTTGCATATAGCTCTGCATCTGCTCGTCCACCCGTTCCGCCGTCCGACGGAGGGCCAGCTGCCGCAGTGCCGTCAGGTTGCCCAGGCGGAAAAAGCGCTGAATCGCTCGCTGCGCTTGTTCGGGCACATAAACCTTGCCCTCCCGCAAGCGTTGCAGCAGCTCATCAGGCGACAGGTCAACCAGCTCGATCTCAGCGGCGCCATCGAGGATCCGGTCGGGCATGGTCTCCCGCACGCGCGTGCCGGTGATCTGGGCGACCGTATCGTTCAGACTTTCCAGATGCTGGATATTGACCGTGGTATACACGTCAATATCGGCGGCGAGCAATTCCTCGACATCGAGATAGCGCTTGGGGTGGCGACTGCCAGGAATGTTGGTATGCGCGAGTTCATCCACCAGGATCAGTTGAGGCCGCCGCGCCAGGATGGCATCAAGGTCCATCTCATCGAACGTCCGGTTGCGATATTCGAGCTTGCGTCGAGGGATGATTTCCAAGTCGCGAAGCAGAGCCTCAGTCTCAAGCCGGCCGTGCGTCTCAACGACGCCAACGACCACATCAATGCCCTCCCGCTTGCGCACCTGGGCGGCTTCGAGCATGGCGTACGTCTTGCCAACCCCAGGGACGGCCCCGAGAAAAATCTTCAGCCGTCCGCGCCCCTCTTGCTCTGCGGCCGAGAGGAGGGCTTCAGGAGAGGGGCGAAGGTTTGACTCCGGGGTTCCGTGCGGCATCGTGATCTGCTCCCCCAACGCGAAAGGTGGCTCCTTAGTGGAAACCATCATGCGCGAGTGTCGTCGCCAGCAATCCGCCACCTGTCCTGATGCCTCTGTCAGCGGGGTGTGGCCGCAGGCCACTCGGTGCTGGTGCTTCGATGATCTTCGCTGGGGATGAACGCTTTATAGCTGAGTATACCATATCTGGCCTCGAGCGGCTGATCGATAGTCGTGACTCGGTAATGTCCTAATTTGAGCTCCCGCAGCTCAGCCTGAGGACTCCTATACGGCAAATTAGGATACTACCCGTGACTCCATAGCTGTCCACATAAGCATATATCAGCATTTGGGGTTCGTCTTGGCTAATCCGCAAACCTGCGTCGAGTTTGGGGCTCGGGATAGAGGCTGTCAGGTTCAAAGAGGCGGAGCTTGTCCTCTTGAGCGCCTGATCTCACCGGGCCATGGCAGGGCACCAAAGCGCATGCCCTGAATATGCTTGATGTCTGCGCCGATGCTGAGGTTGACGATGCGAAGTCGAGGCATTATATTGCTCTCCGGACCGAACCGGATGCGAACATCCAACGGGGGGATGAAGAGAAGACATGATAGGCGACAATCGTCTCACCACTCTCAGGGAATCTCGGCCGTTCGGTTTGACTCACGCATGCAGTATCTTCCTCATCTTCGCTTCGGTCAAACCGCCTGACCGCCAGCGGAAGTGACTGGCTGGTCCATTTATCGTCCTCGTGTTCCCCTAGTGGCATACATTTTTAAGCCGTCATCGTGGATGCGGCCGAACTCTATGCGAGCTCGGCGTTATTCGTTGACGGAGTCTCTGCGGGTAATAGAGAAAGCCTTTGTCTGTCCGGTGACGAGGGCTGTGCGCTGGGCCCAATGGTGCAGTTTGTGAGCCCTCTCTCTGTGGAGGGCTCGGGTGTCCCCCTGGAAGAATTGACTTGTCCTCAACGCCGCTCGTGATCAGGATAACCTCGTGCTCCGTGGCAAAGCTCGTGAGATAGACCCATGAACCAACCAGCCCGGCTCTTTACGGTGCCAGAGCCTGTGGATCGACGCTTCCAGTGGGGCGATGTTGTGGTCCTCCTGGGGGTGGTGGTGCTCATTTATGCCGGCGTCTCACTGGCCATGTACAGCCCGCTTGCGCTTCGAGCTCCCGACATCTCCATAGCTCCGGAGGTGCTACCCTATTACGCTGTCCTTTCGGTTGGCCGGATGGCAGCGGCATACCTCCTCTCGCTCCTCGTCGCCCTGCTCTATGGCCGGGCCGCCGCTGAGCATCACCAGGCAGAGCAGGTGTTGATGCCGCTTCTCGACGTGCTTCAGAGCATACCCATATTGTCCTTCCTGCCAGTGGTGCTTCTGAGCTTTAGCGCTGTGCTCCCGCCGCGCCTCGCAGCTGAGCTCGCGGCCATTGTGCTCATTTTTACCAGCCAGGCCTGGAACCTCATTTTTGCTTGGTATCAGTCCCTCAAGACCATTCCCTCTGAGCTGCGGGAGGCCTCCGCCATCTTTCGTTTCAACGGCTGGTGGCGCTTTCGGACGCTGGAGTTGCCATTTGCCGCCATCAGCCTGATCTGGAATAGCATGATGAGCTGGGCGGGAGGGTGGTTTTTTTTAATGGCGGCAGAGATTTTCACCGTGGGTGAACGCGATTTCCGCCTGCCGGGGCTCGGCGCCTATTTGCAGGAGGCCGCTAACCGCGGGGATATTGCGGCGATCGCCTGGGGTCTCGGCACATTGGTGTCGGTGATCGTCATCCTTGACCAGCTGGTTTGGCGACCGCTGCTGGCGTGGTCGAGTCGCTTCAAGCTCGAGATGGTCGCTGGAGCCGAGGCCCCGTCCTCCTGGTTTTACAGTGTGCTCGGCCACTCGCGGCTGATCCGCGCCTCTCAACACGTGGTGCGCCGCGGCCTGACCCATCTCGACGTCGCCCTGCTGAAGTGGTTTCCCCCGCCGGGAACGCGAGCGAAGCCGGGCAAGCGGCCGCCCTGGAGGGCGTATGCCATCGCACCGCTCGGGGGGGCGGTGTTACTCTATGGCCTCTATAGAGCTGGGTCGATGCTGCTCCTCGTGTCCGCTGCCCAATGGCGAGATGTCGCTGTAGGGGTCGGGGCAACGCTGCTCCGGGTGGTTGCAGCGCTGGTTATAGCGCTCGCCTGGACGCTGCCCTTGGGGGTTGCCATTGGGACCCGACCCCACCTCGCCGCCCGGGTGCAGCCGCTGGCACAAATTGCTGCCTCCATCCCTGCCACCGCCCTCTTTCCGGTGGTCGTGCTCATGATCGCTGGGCTGCCAGCCGGGATGAACCTGGCCGCTGTGCTCCTCATGCTCATGGGCACACAGTGGTATCTCCTGTTTAACGTGATTGCCGGGGCGAGCGCCATCCCTCAGGACTTGCGATATACCGCAGACCTACTCCAACTCAGCCGCTGGAAACGCTGGCGTATCCTGATTCTGCCGGCCCTTTTCCCGTATCTGATTACCGGGGCTGTGACTGCTAGCGGTGGCGCCTGGAACGCCAGCATCGTCGCTGAATATTCCGATTTTGCTGGAAACCCCCGGTACGTCACCGGCGTAGGCTCTCTCATCGCTCAAGCTACCTCAGCCGGTATATATCCGTTACTATTGGCAGCCACCCTGGCGATGATCGGCACTGTGGTCACCATCAACCGCTTGGTGTGGCGTCGCCTCTATCGCGTCGCCGAGGCACGTTATCGCCTGGAGTAAACCATGACGCTCGCACCCACTTTACTTACCCTCGAACATATCAACCAAGTGTATGGTACGAACCGACATCGCGTAGTCGCCCTTGAAGACGTCAACTTCAGCATGCATGAGGGGGAGTTCGTCGCCCTGTTAGGGCCTTCGGGTTGTGGGAAAAGCACCCTGTTGCGTATCATCACCGGCCTGCAGCGCCCGACCGAAGGCCGCGTGTCGTATCGCGGCAAGCCCGTGTCCGGCATTAACCCGCACACCACCATTGTGTTTCAGAGCTTTGCCCTCTTCCCCTGGTTGACCGTCCAACAAAACGTCGAAGTGGCGCTCTTGGCCCATGGGCTGCCCCCCGATGTGTCTGCCGAGCGCTCCGAGGCGTTCGTCGACAAGGTTGGGCTCGATGGGTTTGAGACTGCCTTTCCCCGCGAACTCTCCGGTGGGATGCGCCAGAAGGTGGGTTTTGCCCGCGCGCTCGCGGTGGAACCGGAGCTGCTCTGCCTCGACGAACCCTTTTCGGCCCTCGATGTGCTGAGTGCCGACGCCCTACGCGGGGAGTTGCTCGAACTCTGGAGCAGCGGAACCATGCCGACGAAGGCCATCCTGATAGTCACCCACAACATTGAGGAAGCGGTCTGGTTAGCAGACCGAATTGTGGTCATGGAGAAGGAACCAGGGCGCGTCGTGACGGAGCTAGAGGTGAGACTCCCCCACCCACGCCGGCGCAAAAGCCTGCCATTCCTGCAAGTAGTTGACCAGGTCTATGCCATCTTAGCTGGCCAGACGCAAGCGGAGCATATCGAGATGGGGACGGCTCCTGGTGAGGCAGGCCGCACCCGGGCGCTTCCGCATACCACGATCAACGAGCTGGCTGGCTTACTTGAACACCTGCACGAGGCACCGCAGCAGCGCGCCGACATCTATCAGCTCGCTAAGGACCTTAAGGTCGAGTTGAACGCCCTGTTGCCCTTGACGGAGGCTGCAGAGTTGCTGGGCTTTGCCACGATCGCCCAGGGTGATATCACACTCACGCCCCTGGGGGAAACATTTGCCGAAGCCAGCATTCAGGCGCGCAAGGAAATCTTCGCCACACGGATTCGTCGCTTGCCCCTCTTCAAGTGGCTCGTCGCAATGCTGCAAGCCGCTGACACTCATCAACTCGAGAGAGACGTCCTTACCACGGCTCTCGAGCTCGACTTCCCACCGGATGAGGCTACGCGCCAGGTCGATGTAGTCATCAACTGGGGCCGCTATGCCGAGCTCCTGGCCTACAACGACCGCACGGCCAGCATTGATCTCGCCTAGGCAAGCTTGAAACAGGAGGAACACGGAGGCGGCCGACCAGGACTGCGGAGCGCACGCAACCGGGTACAGGGAGGGTCCCTTGCCTGGAGCCTGAGGGAAGCCACAGAACAGCTCCGGCATGCGGTGCAAGTCGAAGTACAGGCCAGCTTCGAACATCCCCGTCCAGATCTGCAGCGCCAGATCCCCCAGGCCATCGCGGGCGAGCCCCTGGGCGATCAGACTATTGCCGTGGGGCCAGACGGAGCCGTTGTGGTAGGCCATCGGATTGTAGCGCGCTGCGGTCTCGTCGCGACCGTGTGGACGCCCCAGCCAGTGAACGACTCCGGGCTAAGGAGCATACGGGCGACAGAAACTTCTTCAGCGCGATATGCAACGTGCCGAGCAAGACCCGCGTCTGGCCGTCGTGGAGGGATTGCTATAGCTAGACAGGAAGGCGCCAATGACCATGCCGCAGAGCAGGGGGGTCATTCGCATGTGGGTCTCCTCGGACAGCGCCGGGATCGCCTCCTATGCATCTCTGGGGAAGACGCTGTCATCTCACGTGGGGACAAGGGCCTTGGCTTCGACACGACCTGCGCCAATGTCGGATGGCGATGGTCGTCCCATGCGCCTCGTTGCATCGTAGAACAATGCTGGTATGTCTCCGGGGGTGTTTTACCTCCGAACGTCCAGGGCGGTACACCTCACGAGGCGGAGGACCATGCCAGCTCGCTGGTTCACCGCACGGCATCGAGCGCCAGATTGAGGGCCAGCACGTTGACGCGCGGCTCCCCCAAGAAGCCGAGCTGCCGACCCTCAGTGGATTGACGCACCAGCGTTTGCACTTGCGCCTCCGACATACCCCGAGCCTGAGCCACACGGGGCACCTGAAACGCGGCCGCCGCGGGCGTGAGATGCGGATCCAGGCCGCTCCCCGACGTCGTGACCAGGTCAACCGGGATGGGCGCGTTGGGGTTCTCCGTTCGCAGATCTGTCACTGCTGCCGTCATGCGATCGACCAGCGCTTGGCTGGTCGGCCCTAAATTTGAGCCCCCCGATGCCGTCGCATCGTAGCCATCCTTACCCGCTGCGGAGGGTCGCGGGTGGAAATATTGGGGCCCAGCGAAATTCTGACCGATCAATGCTGAACCGATGACCTGGTCGTTGCGAACCACCAGGCTGCCGTTGGCCTGGTAGGGAAAGAGCAGCTGGGCCAGGCCGGTGACGGCCAGGGGGTAGATAAGCCC
>JBKPCR010000141.1:0-4815 GCA_046727435.1 bacterium
AGCGCGCGCTATAGCGACAGCCATTTCAAGTTTCCGACGGAGTCGGCTGGCGATCGGCTCAGCCCCCTTGATCCTGACCAATTCCAAGATCGCCAGCGCCTCGTTCTGTCGCTGCGTACCAGCCACGCGATTACCCGCTGGGGGGAGCAGATCCTACTCCTAGGGTATAATCGTATCGATCTCAAACTGAGAGATGCGTTCAATCTTCCCGCCGACTTCGCTGCTGCGCAGTCTGACAGCACAGAACAGCGGCTGCTCCTGAATTATTACTGGAAGAGGGAGACACCGATGCAGGGGACACGACTCAGGGGCTTGTTGTTGGCCATCGCCGCCACGGCACTGGGATTCTATGTCCTGTGGCAGGCCGCTTCATTCTCATCCCGATCCGTGCCCCAGGGGACGCGGGTGGCTGGCAATAGTTTCCCCAAGGTGCTGATCGACCAGACCGGTCGACGCGTGGTGCTCCCTCAGAAACCCACCCGGATCGTCTCGGTGACGCTGGCGACGGATGAAATGCTCCTGGCGCTGGTCGAGCCCTCGCGGTTACTCGGCGTCACTTATCTGGCCGTCGATGAACGCATATCCAATATGCCTCAGGAAGCGACGGCCGTTCCCCACAAAGTGCGGGCCGATCCGGAGCAGATCATCTCCCTGCAACCGGACCTGGTCTTCGTCGCCAGTTATATACGTGGGGAGTTCATCAGGCTCCTCCAGGCCGCGGGGTTGGTGCTGTTTCAATTCCAGGAATATGATTCGATTGCCGAGGTCGAGCGCAATATTCGCCTCATCGGTCAGGTGGTGGGTGAAGAGGCCAGGGCTGAGGCGCTGGTCGCAGGGATGCAAGCCCGTCTGCAGGCTCTGGCGGAGCAACTGCGCCCGATTGGCACGCGCCCCCGCGTGCTGTACTGGGGCTCGCACGGCTATACGGCCGGTCGCATGACCTCGATGGACGATCTCATCACCTATGCCGGCGGCGAAAATCTCGCCGCGACCTATGGCCTGATCGGTTCCGCCAACCTCTCCGCCGAGCAGGTGTTGGCGATGAATCCGCAGGTGATTGTCAGCGGTAGTTTCGACCAAGATGGGCAACGCGGCATATCCGCCGCACTGATGCATCCGGCATTGCAGGAAACCGCTGCCGTACAACATGGGAGAGTTTATACCATCCCCAGCCGGTATCTGGTGACCATCTCACAGTTCATTGTGGACGGCGTCGAGGTCTTCGCCCGCGTGTTGCATGGCACAGCTCTCGACTCAGCAGGGCAGCTATGAAGCCGCCGGGTCTGTCGGCATGGGCCTCGGTGGCACTTGTCGGTGGGCTGCTTGGACTCGTCGGCGTCGCCGCCCTGGCGATCGGCAGTGTGAACGTCCCCTTCGGGCAGACCATTGCTATCTTACTCCATCAACTGCATCTGACCGAGGAAGTGACCTGGACGCCTATGCAGGCGACGATCATTCTGCAAGTGCGTTTCCCCCGTGTCTTGATGGCAGCGTTGGTGGGTGGGGGGTTGGCCCTGTCAGGAGCAGTGATGCAGGGGATCTTTCAAAACCCCATGGCCGATCCCGGGCTCCTTGGGGTGTCCAGCGGAGCCGCCCTGGGGGCTGTGTTGGCGATAACCCTGGGGTTGGCTATGCAGCACTATCTCATGCTGCCTGGGTTTGCCTTTCTGGGCGGGCTGGTGGCGGCCAGCGTGGTCTATGGTTTGGCGACCTCGGGCGGCAAGACCCCCATCGCAACCCTGCTCCTGAGCGGTGTCGCGGTCAGTTCCCTGAGCGCCGCCTTCACCTCATTTATTCTCACCCGATCACAATACAGCATGATGCGGGAGATCCTCTTCTGGCTGATGGGTGGCTTGGAAGCCAGCAGCTGGGATCATGTCCGCCTCACCACCCCTGTGGTGCTCCTTGGGGTGACGATCATCTTGCTCTTCACCCGTGATCTGGATATTTTACTATGTGGCGAACAGCGCGCCCTCACCCTCGGGGTCGATGCCCAATGGTGCCGGATGGTCTTGTTGACGCTGGCCACAGCGGTCACGGCTGTGGTGGTCTCCCTCAGCGGCACGGTCGGCTTCGTAGGGCTGATCGTGCCGCATATGCTGCGTCTCCTGGTCGGACCTCAGCACCACCGCCTCCTGCCTGTGAGCTTTTTGGGTGGGGCATTGTTCCTCATCCTCGCCGACCTCGTGGCCCGCGTTCTCGTGCGGCCTCAGGAGGTGCGCCTTGGCATCATCACTGCGTTTGTCGGGGTGCCGTTTTTCCTGTACCTGTTACGCACCCATCGCCGTGGGCTTGACCCCTTATGACTGTTCCACCACCCGCCGATGATACCGCTGCACATACCCTCACGCTACAGCACATCAACTATCAGGCTGGAGAGCGCCAGATCCTCAAGGACATTTCCCTGCAGGTGACCAGCGGCGAACTGATCGCCATCGTGGGTCGCAACGGCGCGGGGAAGTCGACGCTGCTACATGTCATTGCCGGTTTGCTGCCGGTCAGCCAGGGAAACGTCCAGCTTGATGGGCAGCCACTGAGCCACTTGAGGCGCAAGGCCATTGCTTGTCAGTTGGCGCTGCTCCCCCAACAGGCGCGCATCGACTTCGGGTTTCAGGTGCACGACATCGTCCGCATGGGCCGCCATCCTCACCGTGGACGCTTTCGCTCGGCCTCGCCGCACGATGAGGCTATAGTGCACCAAGCCATGGCGGTGACCGGCACAGCGTTTCTGGCCCAGCGCCTCATCACCGAAGTCTCCAGCGGCGAGCGACAGTTGATTCTACTCGCCCAGGCACTGGCGCAAGAGCCACAGTTTTTGCTGCTCGACGAGCCGACAGCCAATCTCGACATCGCCCATCAATATCATGTCGTGCAGCTGTTGCAACGGTTAGCACGGGAGGGTATGGGAGTGGTGGCAGTGATTCACGACCTCAGTATGGCCGTTCGGTGTTTTCCTCGACTGATCCTGCTCGACGACGGCATGGTGATTGGGAATGGCCCAGCGCTCGAAGTGCTGAGTGTGGACACGATCAAACGCGTGTTTCGAGTGCAGGCGCGGTTTTACCAGGATCATGAACATGAGGCGCCGTTGCTGTGGTTTCCAATGTAGAGGAGCGAGAGCAATCTCATGGCTCAGGTCGCGCACTCATTGGCGCTATTTGCGTTGGCGGGACTCTGTGAAATCGGCGGTGGGTATCTCATCTGGCAATGGTGGAGAAATGGCGCCAACGGGGGCGTCGGAGCCGTCGGCGCGCTGGTGCTATTTCTCTATGGCATTGTTCCAACCTATCAGCCGACGCACTTCGGGCGGGTCTATGCCGCCTATGGAGGAGTTTTCGTTGCACTTTCAATTATTTGGGGATGGGGTGTGGACCGCATCGCGCCAGATCGGTATGATCTACTGGGCGGCGGCCTCTGCCTGGCTGGGGTAGTGGTGATCATGTACTGGCCACGATGCTGAACCGCCCGTCAGCAGGCGGTGATGGTGGTGAGGCGCTAGCACGTAGGAGATCAGCCAGCGCGTGTGACTTATCAGCAGGGTATCCACCGACCTGTTCATTAGAGGCCGCGTTCGAGCTCATGCAAGACCACTCCGTCCAGATTGTCGTCGATCGCATGGAGGCACCCGGCATGGCATCCTCCACGAGTTATCACACGGGTCGGCTGCTCGGGGCCCTCGGCCTGACGGCCAGCTTGATGGGGATCGAGATAGTAGGAGGGTTATGGACTGGGAGTTTGGCGCTCCTGGCCGATGCGGGCCATATGCTGACCGATGTGGGTGGCCTGAGCATGAGCCTGCTAGCGGTGTGGTTCGCCCAGAAACCTCCCACGACGGAGAACACCTACGGCTATTTGCGCGCAGAGATTCTGGCCGCCGTGGCGAACGGCGTGGTGCTCTTCCTGGTGGCCGGTTATATTCTGTATGAGGCCGTCCTGCGGGTCTGGGCACCGCCCGAGATCCGCGCCGGCCCTATGCTCGCCATCGCGGTCCTGGGCCTCGGAGTAAACCTGCTCGGCATGGGGCTTTTGCATCATGGGGCGGGGACGAGCCTCAACATCCACGGCGCGTACCTGGAAATGCTGAGCGACACCCTAGGGTCTATCGGCGTTATTGTAGCGGCTGTCATCATCCAGAGCACGGGATTTTACCTCATCGACCCGCTGAGCAGCGCAGCGATCGGACTCTTCATCCTGCCTCGGACGTGGGCCTTGGTGCGTCAGGCCTTGCACATCCTGATGGAGGGAGTACCGCCACATCTGAACATTCGTGAGATCGAAGCAGCCATGACCACAGTTCCCGGCGTCCATGCGGTGCACGACCTGCATGTCTGGACGCTGACGTCAGGGAAGGAAGCCATGAGTAGTCACGTGGTCGTGGACGATCTGGCGGCAGGCCACCGTATCCTTGGCGCTCTCCATACACTCCTACATGAGCGCTTTGGGATTGAACATACCACCATTCAGCTTGAATCCGAGCCGTTAGTGCAGCTTATGCCACGCCCGGACAACTTCTTACCAGCCGATCGCGGCGACAATTAAGGAGGGTCTCAAGGCGTATGACCTGACCATCTACATCCCGGCCACGTTGTCTCTCGGTCTCCCCCTGATCACGTGGTGCTGCAGCACCGGAATTGGCTGGGCGCGGTCCGTCCTCCCCTTCTCCTCACATTGACCAAGGTGGGCTCCAAGGGGCAAATCGGAGAAAGATTTTTCCTCTCCACAAGATAGTTGTATGATGGGGAGGAATGAAATGACATGGGGGTAGTCGGGCTGTGGACGATACCCGCGCTTCCCGCGGCAACAGGCAAGCGGTGA
>JBKPCR010000142.1:0-11618 GCA_046727435.1 bacterium
GCCTCGGTCGTCGTGGGCGGCTTGGCGCTGTCGAGGTCCCACCCCGACTTCGTTGGCAGCTTGAAGACCTCGCTCACATAGTAGAGCGGCGTGGTAGCCACGTGCCAGGCCAGCTGCGACCAGCTCAGGGAACGTTCGTGCGGGCGGAACGACGCGTGGGCGTCGGGCATCGCCGCGATCACGGCGTATGTGGAGGCGTGCTCGTGTTCGTATCGCTCCAGAATCTCCTGCAACGTTGTCGCCATGATTCCCCTCCTCACGTGGTCTAAGACCGGGCAGTCTACTGCTGTTGGGCTGCGAGTTGCTCCAAGATTTGCAGTGCTGTTCCCATCTCGGGGGCGCGATCGCCGAGCGCGCCGGATAGCATTCGCAACTCCCTAAGCTCCTCTGCCGTTGGCACCGGCGATGTGTCGCCGCAGAAGGCACCGATCGCCTGCTTGTACAGCTCCACCGCATCCGCACGCCGCCCGTGCCCGTCCAGCCGGAACTGCGCCGGCACCAGCGGGCCAAACAGCAGGTGACGGGTGATCTCGGGTCGGGCGGCCAGATCAGGCGCCACACCGGCTTCTTGAGAAAGGGCCACCGCGAGCGGCGGCAGGAGCAGGGTCGACGTCCTCTTCCGATTTTCACGCCATTCCTCGATGCCGTGCTCCATCCGTTCGCGCGGGGGCAGCTCGCGTAGGCCCGGCCAGACCATCGCGATCCAACGCGCTTGCAGCTCAACGCACGGCGCATAGGGGCCGATCAGGATGTACTGCCCGATGAACGCGAGGCCGGGCATATCCGGATGGAAGGTGTGGACGTAGAGATCGAGCCCCGTTCCATCGGCGTTGAGGGTGCGGCGGACGTCTTCAGGCAGGAACGGTAGGGAGAGGTCGTAGCCCGTGGCCATCACGATGGCGTCGGCCTCCTCCTCGTCGCCGTCGGCAAACACGACCGTGCTCCCACGGACGGCGACGATGGCGGGACGGCACCGGATGCGCCCCTCGGCCACATAGGCCAGCCAATGCTGGCAGAGAGTGATATGCGCCACCAGGATGTTGTCGTCCGGGGCCGGCGCTCCGTACTGGGACGGATGGCCGGAGACGTCCAGGACCTGCCGTTTCAGGCCGTCAGCTACGGTCTCCGGAGGAAAAGCCATCGGTAGGTAGGCGGAAAACCTTGTGAAGAAGCGCCAATCGGACGGCACGCCGCGAGAGACCCGTGGGATCACGTAGCGCGGTTTGCGGAGGGCGGCGGTCACCCGGATGGAGTCATCAATCGCCAGGTCGTTCGCGATCTCCGTGCCGCTCACGCTGTTGCCCAGCACGATAACGTGCTTGCCGCGGAAGGCCTCGCGGCCGCGGTAGTGGAAGCTGTGCTCCACCTCGCCCGCGAAGTGCTCGATCCCTTCGATCACCGGTTGGCGCGGCCGGTTGAAGCACCCACTCGCGACCACAATGCCGTCGAAGCTCTCGCCGCCTCCGTCGCCGGTGACGACTAGCCAGCGTCCATCGTCGCGCTCGATGCGTTGGACCGGCGTCCGCAAACGAATCGAGCGATTAAGATCGAAGGTCTTCGCGTAGGACTGGAGATAGTCGCGGAGTTCCTCGACGCGAGGGAACATGGGCACTGACTCGGAGGGTGGGAAGTCCGAGAACGCGTCCAGCGTCTTGCTGGTGTTCGCACGCATCCCAGGCCAGACGCCGCTGTGGTCCGACGGGCCGTACCATTGACCGCCCACGCCGTCGGCCTGCTCGAAGACGACGGGCTCGAGACCTTCCTCCTTAAGCGATTTGGCGGCAACCAGGCCGCTGGGGCCGGCCCCGACAACCGCCACACGACGTCTCTTGTGGCTCGCCGGTGGCATGAACCCTCCAGTGTTGCGCAGGGGCTCCTGCGACACGGTCAACTCCTCTAAGGTTCACGGCGCACAGACAAGGGACGGCAGGCTTGGCCGGCTGAGGGCCGACGTCAAGAACCGCCGTCGGCGTTCCCACGTCCCTCTGTGCTTGATTCCCTGATCTCAGGTATACCCCGTATACCTGCTCCGTTCGAGAGCTCAGAGGCCGTCAGACGCGGAAGACCGTGCCCACAAGGGCCATCATTGGCATGTGCATCAGCTGACCTCCTGACATCGATCTCGCCATGACGAGGGATCGATGCGTATTCTGTGTGGCGATTCTACTCACGGCCACCGGGATGTCAAGCCTCCCCTGATCCCGCGCCATGAGCCACCGATCCTCCATGCTGCCAAGCCACAAGGGGCGCCACCATTCCCTGGAAGGGGTCGCCGCACGCCACATCGGACAGGCGCGGCATCGAGCGCCTACCCAGCCGACGAACCGTCGCCTGGCCCCCCATGGGCTTCTAGGGGAAGGTTCGGGCAGCAGGCCGAAGCCAAACGGCCGTGGCACGATGGCACCCAGGAATCGGGACAAGCCGAGGCACTGCATGTCATCGATCACTCGCACATCGCTGGCCACGAATGGTCTGTACCTCTTCCAGTATCTGCTCAATTGAGGGGTGAAAGCTTGTGACAATGCGAGTGCCTATGTGCTTATGATCTGGATGTGTAGGCACCTCTGGATGGTGGGGAGCATTATCATACCGGAAAATCATGGTCTGCGAGGAATCTTGATAGTGATAGCGGTAGCTTAGCCATTGAAGATCGCCGGAGATGAGGAGAACAGCTTCGCTGATTTCCAACAGCCCCCCATCAGAGAAGCGTTGCCGAATACGGAGGTTCCCTCGGCTCACGGAGAGAATCTGTTCTTCGTACCGCTCAGGGTCGACCTCAGCGAGATTTTGGATAAGCTGATAGACATGAGTAAAATATTCCTCGATAGTTCTCATCCAGCCGCCGCAAGTTTCCGCTCCAGTTCTTCTTTGATCTCCTGGTAATGCTGGTAATCTCCAGCCCATTCCACGAAGTCTATGCTATCCCCGATCTCCCCTCTCTGGTAACGAGCGTAGAAGTCGGCTGAAGACATCTGATAACGCTGCTCATACGCTACCAATGAACGAATCAATGCGGCAAGGGCTTCCACCGGAGAGGTGTATACGGTTCGTTTGACGGTCATCGAGCCTCCTCCACCAATCCCAATACCCCCAATGCAGTATTATACCACCATCACTTCCACGAAGTGCTGCTTCGACCAGCGAGGTCGCTGGTCGCGCGTCGGCCTGCTCTAAGACGACGGGCTCGAGACCTTCCTCCTTGAGCGATTTGGCGGCAACCAGGCCGCCGGGGCCGGCCCCGACAACCGCCACGCGACGTCTCTTGTAGCTCGCCGGTAGCATGGATTCTCCTGTTCCGCGCAGAGGCTCCTGCAAGACGGTCAACCCCTCGAAGACTCACGGCACGCAGGCAGGGGATGGCCGGCTTGGCAGGAAGGGGGCCGGCCTCAAGAACCGCTGTCGGCGTCCCCGCGTCCCTTCGTTTCTGGTTCCCTGATCTCAGGTATACCCCATATACCTGCTCCGTTCGAGAGCTCAGAGGCCGTCAGACGCGGGAGACCGCCCCCGAGAGGGCCATCATTGGCGTGTGCCTCGGCTGACTTCTTGACATCGATCGCTCCATGCTACGAGGTCTTGATGGATGCTTTGCCTGGTGATTCTACTCGGGGTCGTCCGAATGTCAAGCGTCCCCCGGCTCCTGCGCAATGAGCCCACCGATCCCGAATGCTCCTAAGCGACAAGGGGCGCCACTATTCCCTAGGAGAGGTCATTGGGAGCCGTGCACATTGGCCAGGTAGCGGAGACCATTCTGTAGTCGATCCTCAGAGCATTGGCGCTCTGCAGCGCAGCCAAGCCTTGGGCATGGAGCACTACCTGCATGAAAAGAGGCTGGCCGAATGGCGGGGAACGTCGTATTGGAAAGGCGCTCGGTCCCGTGGCTTACGCTGCAACGGATACAGATGATGGGCTTTCCTGACCCATAGCTTCCTAGGGTATCTACCTGGTCTACTGGCTCATCCCGACTCGACGGTGGTCGGTGTGATGGCTCTCATATTTGTCCCTGAGGATGAGGATCTCGACCGGTGACCACCATGGCAGGAGCTTTCACTGGTCCTGCCATTCCCTGTCGATAGAGACTTTCACAGATTCCTCGGCTAAACCCTTGATCTCCTCCTTCACTTTATCACGCAGAGTTTCATCTTCTTCCCGAAGCAGATCCTTATTTATAAGCCCTTGTATTACAGCTACGTAATATAACCTCATGCGTCTTTCAATCAGGGCGGGCTTTCTCGCTTCCTGGTCCCGAGAAGGGACCTTGAGTTTCTCTGCTATTCCCTGGATAATACGCTCAACTTTCTTATCAGAGAACCTCAGTAACCAGCCGATTCCAAAGTTGGTTACCCCAAGGCAGGTATAAACGAGCACCGTATATTCCAAGGAACTTAATTGTCTGGAGGGTGGTTGTCTGAATCGCTCATTGAAGACATCGGTATGCGGAATCTCGTATATGAAGACCTGCTCAAATGCGTTAAGCGCTATACGCTTTGGAATTGAACCTTTATCGAGGAATCCCCATGCAGTGGGCTTTAGTTTCTCGTCTGAGACCAATCGTTCGATCTGGCGCAGATAGCCTTCATTATCCGCATGTGCTGTTCGAAAAACGAGACGGGTAGGGATCTCTGGAGTTCTCCTGCGAGCCTCCATCACTCGGCGGGCAATGACAACGCCCGATTCATGCCGGGCACCGAAATTCAAATCGAGGATAAGGTTTTCAATCTGTTCCCCACAGGCAAGAGCTACGGCGGCTTCAGGGGTCTGGGCCACGTGCAGATCAACATCAGGCCAATAGCTGCGAATCCAACCCTTGAGTTGCTCAACTGCATCCTCTAAGTCATCGGCAATGAGGATTTTAAGTTTGTCCTGACTGGTCACCTCTTTTTTCATAACTCTTTCTCCCCGAAGAACGCTTTTGGCATGCTGTACATTCATCTTGACCACCTTGCATACATCCTTAAGGGACAGCCTTCCCATCTTCAGCATCAAGTCGAATTACAACCCTTGTTCCTCCACACTCAGAGGTTGGTCCGAAATTAACAGTGACGCCAATTGCTTTAGCGCGGGCAAACATAGTCGGGATACCATTACCCCAAAAAAAAGGGCCACCATTTCCGCACCCATCATCACAGATATTGATCTCCACCGCTCCATCCTCAAGTTTTCCAACCTGAACGGAGATAAAATGGCCCTTCGCGTGCTTGGCCGAATTTGTCATGGCTTCCAATACAATACGGTAGATCTGGTCGATATGGGACTTTTCTGTCAAGAGCTGCTCGATAGTCTCGTCAGTGACTCCAGGGGCACACTCAAAACGGGCTTCAAATTCGGGGTTCCTTTGCAGGACACGCGCTTTCAGACTGTCCAGCCGGTTAGAAATCGTCTTTAATAAACCGTCGGTCTTTAAATCCTCTGGGGACAGGTTATTCATGATCCGGCGGAGGTCGCTCACAAGCCCATCAAGCTGCTTCTTCACCTCGTGGTAGTCTTCCTCGTCAATGGCTGTGCTTAGGTCGCCACAACGACGACCCAAAATCTCATCATGAATATCTCGACCGATGCGTACGGCTTCCCCTTCCAGCCTTTGGAGAAGTTCCCGTTGACGCTCCTCTAATAGCGTGATACCCAAGGCAGCAGCGAGTTCGAAATGTTCATCGGTGCGGGAGTATGGGTAGGCAGGATAGTCTTGAGGCCTTGGTGAGTCCTTTTCGGCCCGCTCCCTAGCGTGCTTGTATGCCTCCTGAAGACCCTGAATGATCCCCTCGTGCTGAAAGGGTGCCAACCGGCTGAAAACGCCTGCGACGACATTACGGAGAACATTATCTTGGTCATCTAAAAAAGACAGCAGGGCACGACAATGCGCTTCCTGAAACCACTGACGGTTCCTCCCCGCGGTGGCAAAGCAGGAGTGGGCTGCTTGCCTACGTATGGGAAGATTCTTATCTGAAAGAGCCTCTATGAGGATACTTACTTCAGCTTCATTATCCGCATGCAGTGGATGAGGGAAAGTGAATCGATTTAGTGGCAGTGTCAGCACTAAGCTCTTATAGACTTGTGCACGCAGGGAAATGTCAATTGAAGAATCAGCGCGCCGCAGTTCGTCCAGTGTTTGCGCAACAGCCCGTCGGGTTGCAAGTGGGGACTCCTGATCAAGGAGCAAAGCCTCTAACCCGCGTTGGGCTGAAGGCAATTCCTTGCAAATTTGTAGTGCTCGCTTGCGAAGCTCCAGTGCGACGCTGGATTGCGATGGCACCTTGATGGCTTCAACAATGGCTCTTATCGCATGGTCCCCGAGTGCAACAACCTCCTGGAGATGACCACGGAGGAGGTAAACGATAACTCGCTCAGGTAGATCCAGCAACTCCGGGTCAGGTGTTGAGAGAAGATAATCGCGCGCACGTTGGACAACCGAGGTGCCCATCGCTTTTTCAGCGCCTTCAGATACTGCAAGAAGGGGGATAACAAAATCAGTCGCATCAGGACGCCAATCGGGAAGTGCTGAGCCTCTGCTTAAGAGGTTGGCGAAAACGTGGAAAGGTGAATCGGGTACCTTCTGCAGCAGCTTCGCTAATGTCCGTTGAAAGGATTGGATGGACTTTACATACACTCTGCGATTCTGGGAAGGAATTCCGATGAGGAGCTCTGGACGTTTTCCCTCGAATAGCGACGTTCTAAGAAGTTCCGTAATAGTTTTCAAAAGCTCCTGGGTGAGTTTCTGGATATCAAGAGGATCGGCCTTTATCGCAAGCCTATCTGCCTGCTTAAGGATGTTATCAGCGGGAGTCTCATAGAGCAAAAATGGCCAAAAGTCATCGGCGAAATCCCTCCTAATGGACCTCGTCCATCGCATGACAGCAGCCATTCCAATGCTGACAGCTCGCTTATCCCTTGCGCCGGCAAGCCGCTTGAGGAAAACGTCCAAGCTTCGGTTGACGATCTGCAGAGGGAGGGGCTCTCCTTCGTAGAGTTTGAAAAGTTCCGGCAATGCAGCTGAGCTCTTAGCTGTACAGAGCGTCTTAAAGGCCATCTCTCTTAACGGCAGAGGGCTTTCTCGGCTGGCAGCAACTTCTGCAAGAACAGGCAATAGTTCCGGCACGGTCCCCATAACATCGAAGGCATGGGCCGTGAGAGGCAGGTATTCATGACTCACCAGGATGGTCCGAAGGGCGGCTAACACCACTTCATTATTCGCCAATATCAAGGTGCGTATGAGTTCCAGTGCCCAAGTTACCAGTGAGTCTGTGTAAGAATGGTGAGCATCCGCGATGGCTTTATTAAGCTCAGAGAGGAATGGCCTCAACAGTGCATCGTCATCAGCCACAGCGACCTGAGCAAGCAAGTCCTTGAAGGCCTCCGTCTCATGCGGTTTCTCTGACCGAAAGATCGCGGCATACTGCTGTCCTTCCATCACCATACAAGCCTCCCTATACTTTACCGACAGTCACACGCGGACTTAAAATCCGCTAGCATTCCTGTTCCCTGAGCCGTCTGAGCAAACCCCATATTGCAGTTTTCCTCGTTCCTCATGATGTGAAGGCGCATCTCCGGCTATCCACTTCGTTGACCACTATACCTGAGCTGTTAGCAGGAAGGTACCTCAACGTTTGAGGGATTTCCCCCAGGGGGATTCCCTCTTTTGCGGACTATAAGGGGGAACCCGCTTTGTCGTTACGGTACTCCCCTAAAAAGAGAGGAGGTTTCTGTGGATTCGGACAGCTATGCTGTGGGTCGATGAAAGTGGATGCCAAAGCTTCCCGGTGAGTGATCTTTAGGACCCACCGACGGCGAGAGCTGTATAGGGGAAGGAGGTGATGTCCTTGAGGGTGTGCTAGCTTCTGGCGCAGTTCAAGATTTCTAGCAGCCCATGGGAAAAGGGCGAGATGGTACGCTTCCTTTGCCGGGCAAATCGTACCACCCGCCCCGGTGCAACATCGCAGGCCGATGTGCGTTTTTACCCTAGCGCTATCGGCCTCCTCCGTCAAGAGGAGATCCAGAGTGCGTGCCAAGTCAGTCCAACTCTTCAAGCTCAGTCCGTCCGATTTGACCTTTCTGTGGGACGAATGTCCAAGGTGCTTTTATGAGAAGGTTGTTTATAATGTCAGAAGGCCGCGCAGCCCGATGCCGGGGATCTTCTCAGTCATTGACTCGGCCATGAAAACCCGCCTCCATGGCAGGCGACCTGAAGTGGATGGCATACCGGCTGGTGTCGTGCAATACGGCGAGCGAAGGGTCACATCACAGCCCATCCGCGTGCCAGGCAGATCGTCCCAGTGCGTCTTGGACGGGAAGTTCGATCTCGCCATTAAGCTCGATGACAACACTTGGTGCATTCCCGACCTCAAGACCATGCAGCCTAAAAATGGACACGTGGCTTTGTACCAGCGACAGCTTCACGCATACGCCTTTGCGGTGGAGCAGCCCGCTCCAGGCAGTCTCGCCCTTTCTCCCGTTACCACACTGGGGATCCTCGCCTTTGCACCCGATGCGTTCTGGAATGATGGGGAGGCTGCGCTCCTTATGGGAAGGCTACGCTGGACAGAAGTCAAACGGGACGATCGGGCCTTCCTGACTTTTTTGGCCCACGTCTTAAGTGTCCTGGAGGCCCCTGATCCACCGGCGAGCGCTCTGTCGTGCGGGCATTGCCACTATCGTACCTCATCGCACCCTTAACAAGCGGGATGCCAAAGGGGGTAACCTCTTCTCCCTCCTGTTTCCCCGGGAGGAGAGGCACCCTCCCATCACGAATAGATAGAAAGCGATATGCGGGATGGGCATCCCGCAAAATTGGAGTAAAAAACGTCGATCCGTGAGACCAGAGGTGGCAGCGAGCTACTGGGGCCTATTGCTGCTTATGGTCCCATCACTCATTGCCAAACCGAGCCAAAATTTATTTTATGCCAGTAGGGAGTTAGTCGACCCACTAACAGCGCGGAGATGGTAATACATGCGGACCGCAGGTGCTGCCAACCGGCACCGGGCGCTCGAGCACAGCCGAGGCAGGGTATATCCGCCAGCGAATGGCGCTGACGCCCTTCGAGGGGTGCGCTCTGAGGCACCGGCGTGGACGTGCCTAGTGGCATGCCTCTCCGTTCGCGATTACGCAAAGGTCAGCGGCATTCCTTCCTCCCATGCGAAGTAGCCTTTGGGATCGGGGGCGTTTTCCTTGCGAGGGTATTTCGCCTGGTCGGGCACATAGCCGCGGAAGTGGGGCATGACCTTGGTCGCAAATAGCTCCATGGACCGCATGATCTTGTCGTGCGGGATCTGACCGAGGTTGAAGGTGCAGTTCAAGTAGGTGACGCCGACGTACTGGGTCATGCGGTAGATCTTCTCGGCGACGATCTCCGGGGTGCCGAAGAACCAGTCCTTGTAGAGGAATTCCGGGTCGTCCTGCTGGGCCAGTTGGGCGGTGAGCTCGGTCATCGCCCGGCTGGCCCTGACCGGCAAGCTGTTGGACGACAGGCCACGGGCCGTGCGCGTATGCCAGACGGCATGCGGCAGCATAGACTTGGCGTCGGCCTCGCTGTCCGTAACCAAAGGAATTCTAGGGATGCGCCTGCGGGTCTTCGGCCATCAAGCCCTCGGCAGTGGCAGCTACGAGCAGGCGTGCGTCAGCCGAAACAAAGTGCAAAGGCGACAACCCGGCAGCCACCAGGCGTGTGTTACTCTCCAGCGCTGAGGCGAGCTGTACTGCGTCATAGGTGCGCAGCGGGTGCACGGTCAGGAGGTCTTCGGCACGCCGGACAACCTGCGGCGTCAACCCAAGCACCACGTATTCGCGGCGCGCGTGACGATCGATCAGCAGCCGCACCGCCCGGGCGGTGCGCGTGGTCAGCGTGCCCTCACGGACACGCCGCGCTGCCCCTGAAACAATTTCTATCTGGGTGATCTGCGAGATGATGACCGTATTGCCGCTGTTGGGGATGGTAAGAGAGCGTACCCATGTTGTCCCTGGCTCGACGATGTAGCGTTTAATCAGCGCGCTGCTGTCAAGGAAATACTGCGTCATGGCCCTTCACGACGTTCTTCAAGGATGGTGTCCGACAACGGGGGTTGCCCACGGAAGCCTTCCTCCACCTCTCGCACCAATGCCTCCTCATCGACATCTTCCTCAATGGGAGCGGAGTAGGGCACAACGAGATCGCCCAGGGCAGCCCGTACCCGATCCTCCTCAGAAAGTATCAGCACGCGAATCTCCTGCCCTTCCGTTAAATGCACTGGGTCGAGCAGCCAGAGCTGCCCGCCTTTATACACAGCGCGTATCGGTTGAGACATCACGGGCTTCCTCCTGAGTGGCCGTCCATACTCATTCGTGGACTGCACACCCTTGCATGCCAGCATCAGCCTCCCACGTTCATGGCGATGCAGTCTGCGAGATCGGGTAGGTGGCGGTAATCGGTTCACCCATTCCCTACTGTGCGAAATCCTAGCCGGCAATAGGGTAAGGCGGGTGGCCATCGTTGTATAACGAGCTGCATTACCGCAGAGTATCTTGGCTCGGGCATCCGGCATGAGGTGTCCCAGATCCTGCACGATGAACTGGATGGCCCCCGGCCAGATGCTGGCGCTGTAAGGCTAGTCGTTGGGCCACATAAACGTGTCCAAACCGTAATCGGGGAGCAGCTTGCAGCCAACAGCATCCCGAATGAACGCGCCGTAGACCTACCGGTAGATGAATCCGCTGGGCGGCTGGGGAACGTCCCACTGCCTCCTCTACGTTCGTGATCACGCAAAGGTCAGCGGCATGCCTTCCTCCCAGGCGAAGTAGCCTTTAGGGTCGGGGGCGTCGGCCTGGCGCGGGTATTTGGCCTGGTCGGGCACGTAGCCGCGGAAGTGCGGCATGACCTTGGTGGCAAACAGCTCCATGGACCGCATGATCTTGTCGTGTGGGATCTGGCCGAGGTTGAAGGTGCAGTTCAAGTAGGTGACGCCGACGTACTGGGTCATGCGGTAGATCTTCTCGGCGACGATCTCCGGGGTGCCGAAGAACCAGTCTTTGTAGAGAAATTCCGGGTTATCTTCCTGGGCCACCTGGGCGGTCAGCTCAGTCATCGCCCGGCCTGCATTGACCGGCAGGGAGTTGGAGGACAGGCCACGGGCCGTGCGCGTATGCCAGATGGCATGGGGCATCATGGCTTTGGCGTCGGCCTCGGTGTCCGAGACGTACACGCCCCGGTTGATAATGAACTCCTGGGGCCAGCTGACCTTGGCCGCCTCGACGGCGTCCTGGAACAGATACCAGTTGTTGATGACCCGTTCCATGCTGCTCGAGGTGCCACCGGTGATGACCTTAATCCCACGCGCGAGGGACCAAGCCATCGTCGGCACGCTGGACGTCGCCCGCCAGAACTGGGGATGGGGCTTGGTAATGGGACGCGGCAGGGTCGTGGTCTCGGGCAGGTTCCAGTAGCGGCCCTGGTGGCGCACGTTCTCCGTACTCAGCAGTTTGGTGATGAGCTCGAGCGATTCCTCGAACATGGCCCGATTCTCCGCCAGATTCACCCCAAAGCGCTGGAATTCGTATTGCTGATAGCCGGTGCCGAAGCCGACCTCCATGCGCCCCCTGGTGACGAGGTCCAGCATGGCGATCTCTTCGGCTAACTGAATGGGATTGCGCAAGGGCA
>JBKPCR010000143.1:0-10008 GCA_046727435.1 bacterium
CTACGTATGGCAACACGTTCGACGACTGGTCCGGGTCATGCGGGGAAGCCGAGGACACTGGAAGAGGCATGGGTTTACCGCTTGCATGCATGGTCATGGCATGGCGGGCTTTTGTCAGCCAGGAAGACGCGGGACGTAACCCCGAATGCCGCAAGCCGAAGGCTGTCGGTGAGCCGTATAAGAGCAAACCTCATGTTCGGTTCGAGGTGGCAGGGGGTGGACAGCAGGATCTCGGTCCCCCGAGCCACTCCCTGACCCTACCGAAGCAGCGTTGTCCAGCATGATCCTCCTTCCTTGTTGCCTGCGCCTACTGCGATTGAACCATTCCTTTACCCTTCTGCATAGGTCGATCGTATAGGTGAACGCTTACCCAGTGCTTTACCACCACAGCCAGCGATACAACTCTTGGCCAGTGATGCCGGTGATGTGCCCGACGCACTTGTCGGCGTGGAGGCGGCCGTTACTGCCGATCTTAAATACCAAGCCCGTCGCGCACTCCACAACGAAGACGGCTCGCGGTCCGACATCAAGTTGGATATCTTCCTCTACCGCCTGGAGCTGCATCGAGATCATCAACAGGTCTTCGTACTCGCCAAACTCCTGCCGAAAGGCTGGCACAGCAACGTCATTAAATTCTGTCACCACCCGTTGACAGTCTTCCAGCCAGCCGTGTCCTTGATCCGTCTCCATGACATCCTCTGTCCGTCAAACGCTCGTGGAATGCTCCGGCGAACCAGACACTTCCTACGAGGGAGCCAGCCTGATATAGCGGATAATGGCCGTCGCATCGTCGCGTCTGAATCCACTGCTATCGTCGACTCGCCCTTTGTTCCCTTGTTTCTTCTCACCGAACAGCTGTTGCAGGGCAACAACCGCTTGCTCGGGTGAGGGCGCAGCGTCGACGAGAGCGACCAGTTCGCTGGGGGCGACATTTTCGATGAGGCCATCAGTGGCCAGGACCAGTCGATCTTCGAGTTCTAAGCTGATGCGGGTCGCCTTGTAGGAAAGCTTTTCGTGGCGGCCCAGCGCATTGGCGATGCCCAGAAACGTGGCGCCTTGGGCCGTTCCCATCAGTGGTATGATGTCGTGACCTCTGATCAGGAAGACAGGGCTATCGCCAACGTTCAGTACATGGAGCGTTGAGCCGATCTTGAGGGTCACCGAAGCCGTGGTCAGGAAAAACCGTCCCCTGCCACGCTGGTATAGCCGCTGATTCGTCATGTCAAGGAGTGTTGTGAGCCCGTCAATTGTGTCGACTGTGGCCTCCTGGAGCGTTTTGCTGGCATAGCCACTGGCGTCGGCACCCCCGCGTCCGCTCGCTCCATCGAAGACGGCATCGATGGCGATGTGGCGGCTCAGCTCTCGGGTAATGTAGGCATCCTCGCCATGAAACGAATTGTCCTGAAACACCCCCGCAGAACCGTTTGGCAGATCACTGTGTGTTGGCATGGTCGTTGGTAGTTCAGGGCCGCAGCAGGCCCGTTACGCATATGGGGCGAGGTCGGCATCCGGATCGAAGCGAAACTTCCGCCAATATTGTTCCCTCAACAGCTCCATCCCCTGATGCCAGACCCCGACCAGGTCCGTAAAATCCTGCAGGCTGCGGTTACGCTCATCAACCAAAGCGAAATACTGCTGCAAATCATGACGGAAGGGGGTGACCCCGCCGTAATCCCGTCTCTTGAGGCGTTGCAGCATGTCCACAGCGAGGTCCTGGAGCGGCCCGCTGGCCAACTCTGCACAGGCTTGGATCATGCGATCCAGCTCCCTGACAAATCCCAGCGCCGGCCCCATGCCGTAAGGGTCCCGGTAGCCTTTGGAGTGCGTCGGCGGGCTCTGAGGCTCCAGATAGAATTTGCACAACTCAGCCAGGCAATCGTGGACATCGGGTGCAGGCCGCGGGCCAGTAGCCGTCTTCAGGTCCACACATGTACCAATATCGATGACGGTGATCTCGCCGCGCTTGGGATCAAAAAAGATGTTCTGCGGGCGCAGATCCATGATCAGGTAATCCACGCGCGTAAATCCCTCCTCGACGTCCAGAATCTGCTCGAAGATGCTCGGCCCGCCCTCGAATGCCCCTTGCACCAACGGGTGCAAGGCGAAGAGATTCTGGGCCAGCCCGATTGGAACGCCGCGAAACTTATCCTTGATGTCGGCCACCAGTGGCAGCCCACGCGCCCGTTCTTCAATCAGTACATGATATTCTTGTGGGAGTGCATCGCCAAAGAAGCGGTCATGGCTAACCCGCTCCGTGTATCCGACCAAAGGCGCGATATGTGGTACGACCCCAGCGAGCACTCGGTGTAATTCGATCACCCGAGCTGACTGCTCGTCGACGTGCCGGGTTTGTCCGACGCGTATGGTCTGCGCCCACGGTCGCTTCAAAACCACATCTTTGCCGGTTTCACGGTCAACGGCGGCATAAACCTCATAGTTGGCCCCAATGCCAAGTTGGCCGCCTAAACTGAAGCGCTCAAGGTCGATTACGTCCATCGCAACGATCCACCACCCCTCATGTCACTATCGACAAGTTGTATACGAACAGGTGCGATTCTAGGGGAAGTGCGATGCCATGTCAACGTCGATCCAACCCCCACCCTCTCTCCCCTCCCCCCTCCCTCTCCCGGCGGGAGAGGGAGACATCGTTGCACCAATGAGGTATCATGAGATGGACCAAGGCGATCCGACGTTCTGGAAACCGACGAGGATAAGCACCGATGAACATCCAGCATATCAGCGCCGTGACGCTGGCGGTCCAAGATATGGCACGTTCAGTAGCGTTCTATCAGGCCATTGGTTTAGACGTGTTGTACGGCGGCGCGCAGGCCACATTTACGAGCTTCCGTCTGGGCGACAGCTTTCTGAACCTCATTCTGACGCCAGCGTATACTGGACTCTGGTGGGGGCGCCTGATCTTCCGGGTTGACAAGGTCGATGATCTACATGCGTCGTTCATGGCCAAGGGGATGCAAGCGGAGCCACCGCGGGACGGCTCGTGGGGAGAACGCTATTTCCACATCAAAGACCCCGATGGGCATGAGCTAAGCTTTGCGCAGTTACTCCGTTGAGGAGCAGACCGGCCCAGAAACGCCTGTCGACATTGCCAACCACCAGCTATGCCGTAAACCTTTGCGATGGACCTCCTCGAACGCTGATTACTGTTGCTGGGCCGGGAGGGGCTCCGCCGACGGGACCTCCTGGCTCATCGCCGCCGCGATCTCCTGCGCCGACTCCAGCATGCCACGCCGGATCCAGCTGTTATTCCAGTCGACGCCGCCCACATCGGCCACTGGTTCTGTGCTATGCAGACGTATCTGTACCGTCTGTGGCAAACCATCCTTGCCGTCGTTTTTCCGCACCACTAGAACCGCATCAATGCCGTGTACTTTGAATCTGGCCATGACCTCTGGATTGAACAGATCATCCTGGGTTTTTTGCATCAACACCAATAACGCCAACGTGGCGCCGGTGTCGACGATTGTGTAGCCTCGTCCCGCTAGTTCAATACCGATGACATCGGCAAAGATACCGCTGTTCGGTGCCAGTGCAATGGTCTTGAGCGGCGGGTCGATGAACGGGAAGCGCCCGACCGGGTTCACCCGGGCCGTGGCACACCCATTGAGGAACCACACCAGAGAGAGCACGACAAACAGACGACCCGTCGGCGCTTCCCGCATAGCCGCTCTCACTCGAGGTCCTCACTCATAGGGAAGTCGTGGCCGCCACGTCGCGCCGCCGCCAACGCCGCCGTCACCAAGCCGATGGCCACGCCAAACACCGCCACCCCACTAAGTTGCATCCAGCCACCGATCCCCACCGGCTGAATGACCTCCCACAGCTGCGCCACGAACAAAAACTCTCCTCCCGGAGCGGATTTCATGCCCCTGAGCCCGGCGAGCGCCGCGAGCAGCGCTGCCCCGATCAGCGTACCCGCAATGGTGCCGAATAATCCACGCCATGCCAGGGCTGCTGTGGATAGGGGCGGCAACGCTATGGGCTTTTCCACGGAGAATGGGGGGTCCCGCAAGCCCAACGGCGCGAACCGATGTAATAGGAGCATCCCCGGCACGCCCGCCACAATGGTACTCCAGAAGAATAGCTTCCACCCCAGGGCATCCACCAGGAAACCGCTCACCGGGCCTGCCAGCAGGCGCGGCAAACCGAATAAACTAGAAAAGAGCGCGTACTGCGTCGCCGAAAACCGCTTCTGGGTGAGGCGTAATAACAGTACCGCGAAGGCCCCAGTCCCCATCCCCTGTGTCAGACTCTCAAACGCCATGGCGTTATACATCAAGGTGCGATTGAGGCTGCTGTCCGCCAGCAGGATGTAGCCCATGTTGGAGAAAATCTGTAACAAGCCAAACACCCAAAGCGAGTGGCCTAGCCCCAAAAAAGTCGTCAGCATACCGCCGATGAAGGTGCCGGTGAGGCTGGCGGCGAGCCCCACCGTCGCGAGCGCTACCCCACGGTCGAAAGCGCTGTATCCAAGATCGATCAGAAATGGCCGCAGGAGCGCCCCAGCGAGGTTATCAGCCAGTTTATAGCAGGCGACGAAGGCCAGGATTTCGAGGGCCCGGCTCCGCTGGAACACCCCCAGAAATGGATACCAGATGGCGGCGCGCAGCGTCTTTGGGGCAGTGGGACGGTCTTCTGCCTCGGGAGCTTTCCAGGTGATCACCAGCATCGGCACGTAGAGCAGCGCCAGGCAGAGATTCACTAACGGCCAAGAATACTGGGCTGCCAGCGTAATGCTCAAGCCCCCGGAGACGTACATGGCGGCCCGATAGATCGCAGTCCGCGCCCCCACAGCTACGCCTTGCTCCTCCGGTCGCAGGATTTCGACGGCATAGGCGTCGATGGCGATGTCCTGCGTGGCCGAGGCAAAGGCGATCGCCAGAGCCAATGCGCCGACGACCCAGGGGGTATCGGGGTGATTTCCACATCCTATCAGCCAAAGCGTGAGGGTGAGCAGGCCGACCTGGGATAGCGCCGCCCAGCCTCGCCTGCGTCCGAGCCAGGGTAAGGTGTAGCGGTCCATCAGAGGCGACCAAAGGATCTTGAACGTCCAGGGTGCCTGAGCCAGTGTTATCAGCCCCACGACGCGGATGTCGACGCCAATGCTCCGCATCCAATCGGGAATGGCTATGAGGACAAGGCCAAAAGGGAGGCCGGATGAGAATGATAGGAGGGAAACCGCCGCGGTGCGCCAGGAGGTCATCGACCGGGCGATACCGCGGAGAGCACCAGGATTATCGCTATTTGGGGATTTCAAGTCGGCCACCGCCATGCCAACATGCTAACGCTTGTAGATTCCCCCAAACAGTTTCACGACAGTAGGATGGCGGCATGCAGGAGAAGGAGCCCTATGTAGCCGCCAGCCAGCCCAAGAAGCCCTCGGTATGCCATGGGAAAATAGTGGTGGGCCACCAGAAGCCATGCTCCGATGCCAGTCAGGGCCATTTTGATCCCTACGAAGGGCGTCTGCCCATAGCTGAGCATGAGGGCCATGAAAGGATTAGCTTCCTGTCCACCGCGCTGGATGAACAGCAGCGTACACAAGGCATCGAGCGCTGAGGCTCCGAGCACAAAGAAGAGCAAAACCACTGCACGTCGAGAGGGACAGTCGGCATAGGCATACGCTGCTTCGCCTGCACGGCGGAATTCTTTGCGTCGCCCGTGAACTCGCAAGGCACTCCAGAGCGTTGTGGAATGCACGCGGCGGTCGAGCTGCCAACGTCGCTCAGCTATGACAACTCCCATTGGATGATCCATACTGTGCTACCTTTCTCTGCGCTGCTCACCTACTGAACTGCTCACACCCTGTTGCGGCTTCCCCCTTGATCAGTGCAGCGATATCCTCGCAGAAAAGCGGCGACTTGTCAACTCCTACCACGCATCGGTAGTGACCCAGTTTGAAATTTAGCGTCATTCCCGCGCAAGCCAGAACCTTGTAAAATCAATGACTAGCAAGGTCCATGCTTTTGTAGGGACGACGAAAATGAGTCACTACCCACGCATCTCGGTGTGCGACAGCCCCTCCACGGCAGGGGATGCTGGCGAAGAGTTCGCTTGGAGAGGGCGTATAAGCGGTGGTATCAGCACATAGCTCAGCAACAGCCCGACGATTCCCGAAAGCACGATCGAGCCGGTCCAGACATGCACCGACCACTCAAGGCCGTGGGTCACGATCAGGGCCAGATAATAGAGGGCATAGTACACTATGGGGACAGCAAGGGCGAACAGTCGCAGTGCTCCAGATCGTTCTATCGAGGGCTTCAACCAACGTACGAGGAGGTCCGCCCCAAGGCCGGCAAGGGCCGCCCCCGGGATCAAGCGATATTGATCGTGCATAAAGCTCATGAAGGCGGCATTGAGCCCGAACGCCAGGGTGAGGCTGCCAAGAGGCAGAATCCATCGCCGTACAGCGCAGAGTACCCAGCCCATCATCAAACTGGTCTGCAGCAAGAAGCCCGCAATTCCGAGTGATATCCGCAGCAATGCCAGGCCACGAGAACCGGGCGGACGATAGCCGGCTGCGGCCCAGGTACCTACCAATGGATGGGCAAACTGCGTCATAAAACCCATGACCGACCATAGGAATGTTATGGAGAGGAGCTGTGGGAGCAGGGCAATCCCCCCCGGAGCGGGGTCGTTCTGATCGATGAGACGTCGCCATCCAGCTCGGAATGGTCCGCTGATGATCAACGTCATCCCGGAGGCTATGAGCAAGTGTGTTGGACTGAGGAGTGCCTCGACATCGCTTTCGATGCCGAAGATCTCGTGCCAGATCATATCTCCGATTCCGCCTGCCATGAAAGTCAGCACACCCAGGATCGCGAGCTCATAGCCGGGCGGCATCGCGTGCTGCCAGGGATAGCCTTTGGCGTGATTGCGCACCAGCGTGGCGCTGAGGAAACCGGCCACGGCGAGGAACCCTGTATAAAAAACCGCATGCCAAGGCGTAAAAAAGCTCTCCAACTCGGGGATGTGATTATGCGCCCAGCCGTCTAAAAACAGGCCCCCCACGAACCAGAGCGAGAGGAGCACGACAGTCCAGTCGTAGCCGCGGCCACCGCTTATCTGTTGCGCTAACATAGCCAGTCAGCCAGTTCGGTCAGGGTGTGAAATTCACGATTGGCTTGACCACCATCGGAAGCCGCTTCATGCTTACGATTGATCCACGCGATCGGAATGCCCAGGGTGCGGGCTGGGACCACATCATGAAAGTAACTCTGCGCCGCATGCAGCCACCGCTTGTCCCCAAGGCGCTGGCGGGCCTCAGTGAAATGGCCGTGGGCAGGTTTATACGAGCCCACCTGCTGGGCGGTCACGATCAGATCGAAGGTGACCGTGAAGTGGCGGCGTGTGCTGGCCAGCAGGTTGTCATCGATGTTCGACAGAATGCCCAGGCTGTATCCCGCCGCCACGAGGCGCTCCAGAGCCGGGTTGGTGTCGGCAAAGGCCGGCCAGCCAGGAAGGCTTTCTGCCAGGAAATGCGCGCGCTCTCGGCTCAGCGGCCATCCGAGGCGCTCGGCCACCCGCTGCGCGGTCTCGGTCAAGACCTCACGATAGCGACGGTAGGGTGCGGCTTCGACACTAGGCTCTAACTCGGCGTAAGCTTTGAGCATTTGCGTCCGGTCGAATGGCCGTGCCTCCGCCGCGGCGACACTTGCGAAGGCGGTGCTGATCCCACCTTCCCAATCGATCAGCGTCCCATAGCAATCGAAGGTAATGACGTCATATGGGCGTGCCATCATCTCCTCCGTAGACCATTTACACCGCCACCGCTGGAGAATCGGCGGCTCGAAACTCAGCGAGCAACGCTTCCACCTGGCGGCGGAAATCGTCGACTGACGCCAGCTTGATGTCTTCATAGCCGCGAATCAGGTCGGGGAGCGCGGCGATCTGCACGGCGATGGGGTAATTGACCTCATTGAGGTCAGCGAGCAGCAATTCGATCAGCTGCCGATATTCGCCGATCAACTGTTGCTCGACACGGCGGACCCTGGCATAACCGAAGATATTCAGCGGCGTGCCGCGGAGGCTGCGCATGGCCCGTAGCGCCTTCAACACCGGCACGAACCACATGCCCAGGCGAAGCTTGCGCTTCAGCCCGAGCGCCCGAAGCAATGGCGGATGAAGATTGAACGCCGTCTGTGCATCGTTGCCGAACTCGGCGCGTACCCGTTGGAAGAACTCATCGTTCAGCAGCAGGCGGGCCACCTCGTACTCATCCTTATAGGCCATGAGTTTGAACAGATAGCGCGCCACCGCTTCGCCGAGTCGGGTCTGACCCGGTAGGCGGCTGTCCTCGACGGTGATGACTTTACGGAGGAATTCAGCATATTGGCGAGCATAGGCCGAGCTCTGGTAGAGGATCAGCTCGGGGATGCGAATCTCTGCCAGGCGCCGCACCTCGCCGGCAAACCCCGACGATGCTAGAAGCTCTCGCGCCGCCGCCACCGCCTCAGGTCTGCGGGACTCGGGCTTGCCCAGCGGTAGCGGAGCCGCCTCGTCCGGGGCCGCGAGTTGCCGGAGCTGGAGTTCAACCGCGGCGCCATCCTGCACAAACAGTCGTCCCCAGCGGAAGGCCTGCAGATTCATCTCCACGGCCACACCATTCAAACGGATGGTCTCCTCGATCGATGCCGCCTCAAGCGGAATCGCCCCCGCCTGGTATGCGGCACCCACCACGATGAGATTGGACGCCATGTAATCGCCGAAAAGCTGTTCGGCCAAGGTTTCGGCATCCAGATAGACATTGGCCTCATGACGCGTGCAGCGCTCGACTGTTTGCAGTAATCCCGACATCGCCGGGAAGTGCACATCCTTGTTGCGCACCATATCTCCAGTGGGAATTTGACTTCTGCTGATCACGGCTTGCGTGCGGTCTGGGCTGGCTTTTTCGAGGTGAACCGGTTGGGTCGCCACCAGGATGTCGAATCCCAAGTACAGATTGGCTTCTCCTGCTCCCACTTTATTGGACGTCAGCATGGGCTTGTCGGCGAGCTTGAGGCTCGACACCACCGGGCCGCCCTTTTGGGACAGGCCAGTCTGGTCGAAGGCTCGCACATGTTTGCCTTCAAGCATCCCGGCCGTCCCCAACAGCGTATTCACCGTCACCACGCCAGTGCCCCCGATGCCCGCCATATAGATCGCATAGCCATCGGCGCACGAAACTTTGTGTGTGGGCTCCTGGAGGACGGATGTGATATCCGGCAGCACCGGTTTGGGGCGCTCCTCCGGCCCATTGACAAGGTTGACGGTCACAAATGATGGGCAATCGCCTTTGAGACACGAGTAATCTTTGTTGCACGAGGATTGGTGGATGTGGGTCTTGCGGCCGAACTCGGTGTCGATCGGTTGCACTGACAGACAGTTGGATTTGGCGCCACAGTCACCGCAGCCCTCGCACACCGCCTCATTGATGATGACACGCAAGGACGGCTCGGCGAGCTTGCCGCGCTTGCGATGGCGCCGCTTCTCAGCGGCGCACTGCTGATCATAGATCAGGACCGTGGTCCCAGGGATCTCACGCAGGTCGCGCTGCGCCGCCTCCAATGCTTCGCGGTCCCGCACCTCAGCGTTGGCCGCGAGTCGGGCCTGACGATACTTGGTGGGATCCTCGGCCACCACGATGGTTTTACGCACTCCTTCCGCTTCCAGCTTGCGGGTGAGCTCGGGAATCGGCAGCGCGCCCGCGGCATCCTGCCCGCCGGTCATGGCCACCGCGGCATTGTACAAAATCTTGTAGGTGATGTTGACGCCAGAGGCCACGGCGGCACTGATCGCCATGCTGCCGGAGTGAAAGAAGGTGCCATCACCGATGTTCTGGAACATGTGCGGCATCTCGGTGAAAGGGGCCATACCGATCCATTGCGCCCCCTCACCACCCATATGCGTGATGCCATGGGTGTTGCGCTCCATGCCGAGCGCCATGGCGTGACAGCCGATCCCGGCAGCCGCGAGAGACCCCTCGGGCACGACGGTGGAACGATTGTGCGG
>JBKPCR010000144.1:0-18190 GCA_046727435.1 bacterium
CGCCATACCCCTGATATTTGGCTCCCGCCCAGTACCGAAAGCGCATCGCACTCGATTCGGGATCGCGCAACGTAATGCGGGCTTGATCGCTCCGACAGAGCTCCTTGGCCCCTTCAACCACGCGCTGGAGAACAGTGTCCAGATCCAGTGAGGCATTGATGGCTTTGGCCAGCTCGGAGATAATTTCTGCTTCTCGTTGCCGAGACGCAGTTTCTTGGGCTATGGCCTCTGCGGTGCGGCGCCGCTCCTCGCTCTCGGCGAAGAGATGGGCATTGCGGATAGCGGCGGCCATTTGCGCGACGAGGCTGTCTAGCAGGGCTTGGGCCTCTGGTCCGAGTTGGAAAGGCTGTGGGCTGTGCAGCGATAGCACGCCTAACAGAGTATTTTGATAGACGATCGGGACGGCGAGCAGGCTCCTGAGATTGTGCATTTCACACCATTGGGGCGCCAGGATCTGCACCTGATCTTGCGCAAAGACATCAGCTAAATGCAGGGATTGTCGATGGACCGCTACCCAGCCTGCTCCTCCTTGACCGAAGTGCACTCTAGACTGCGGATAATCGGAGCCGACGCGATCGTCAGAATACGTGTGACACTCCAAGATTTGCGCGGCTTCGTCGGCAATCCAGATCCTGACGAAAGGGACATCCATGAGTTCCGCCGCAGCCTGGGCAATCTCTCGGAGCACATCGTCCATGTCGAGCGAGGCCGAAATAAGCCGACTCAAGCGCGTCAGCGCCTGCAAGCAAGCGGCGCGCACTTCCAGACGTTCGTAGAGTTGGGCGTTCGCAATGGCGATGGCCGCATGGTCGGCGAACAGCGCCAGTAGATCGCCATCTTGGTCGGTAAAGGGAGCCTCAGTTGCGGCGTTGTTGAGGGTGATGACGCCGAGGAGGCGCCCATGGAAGAGCAGGGGCTCGGCGACGATAGCGGTAATCCTAGTCCGCTCGACAAAGAGCGGATTCGCGCCACTCCAATGACGATAGTCATTGACCAGCATCCCCTTCTGACGGTGGGCCACGGCCCCCGTAATGCCTTCGCCGAGTCGGATGCGCACTTCTCCCATCCAATCTTCGAGGCCATCCCATGCGCGTGGGATGAGCACCTGCTCGCTGTCGTCCCACAGGTGGGTGGCGCTGGAGGCAGCGCCCACCAATTCCATCGCTCGTCGGGTAATCAGTCTCAGAAGTGTCGTGAGGTCACGCTCGCGGGTGATCTCCTGGGTTATACCCCTGACGGCTTCAAGCTGTCTGGTGCGTTGGGCCAATGCGGCTTCGGCCGAATTGCGCTTCTTCGAGATCGGTGTCAGCACGATGAAGCCTGTGAGGCGAGCGAAAATCCCCCGCAGCCATCGCTGGATCATGTACATCTCCTCATTGGAGAGTTTCGGGATGGACAAGCTACGGGACGTAGAGACGGGCAAAAAATATGCCGCCGGCAAACAGCCCTAAGAATCTGTGGGGTCCCCTGGCATAGGTAAGGTCAGGACGTCGGCAAAACAAAGCCCAGAGGCAAGAGAGACGGCCTCATGACGATTCCCCTCCAGCCCGATCGCAAGGACGGGGATTGGTTCTTTAAGAGCGAAGTGGATAGGAAAAAATGCCTGGGGTAGGCAGCTTATGACGGATTGGAGGCGACAACCAAATTCTCCTTTGCCTACGGGGCTAGGTCAAGTACAATGGATGAGCACTATGGTGAGGCGAATATCGGCAGCCTTGAAGGGCGAAGGCTAAGGAGGCGATGGCCATGTGGGACCATGTCTGGCACGAGACCCTGAATCCGCTTGATTTCCTCGACCGCAGCGCCTTTGTCTATCCCGATAAAGCCGCCGTAGTGTATAGGGACACACGTTACACCTATGGCGAGTTCTACGCGCGGGTGAATCAGCTGGCGGGCGCCTTGAAACACGCTGGCGTGCACAGGGGCGATCGTGTGGCCTTTCTGGTACCGAACGTGCCGGCGATGTTGGAGGGACATTACGGCCCCCTACGGCTGGGGGCGATTCTGGTGGCCATCAACATTCGTCTGTCACCGCGGGAGGCGGCCTATATCCTGAACCACTCCGGGGCCAAAGTGCTGGTGTTTGATGCCGAATTCGCGCCAACGGTGCGGGCCATACGGGAGGAGATTCAGGGGGTTAGCACCTTCGTTCAGGTCGTGGATGCGACGCCGAAAGCAGATGACATTCCGGGACCAGACTACGAATCATTCCTGGCTGCCGCCCCGGCTGGCGATCATCGGGCCGAGCTCGACTCAGAGAAGGACACCATCTGCATCAACTATACCTCTGGAACCACCGGTATGCCGAAAGGGGTTCAATACCATGCCCGCGGGGCGTACCTCAATGCCCTGGGAGAGGCCCTGGAAGTCGGACTGAACTATAAAAGCCGCTACCTCTGGACGTTGCCCATGTTCCACTGCAATGGCTGGTGCTTCACCTGGGGTGTCACCGCGGTCGGTGGCACGCATATCTGTCTGCGGCGTGTCGATCCAGTAGAGATCTTCCGCCTGATTCGTGAGGCAGGCGTCACCCATATGTGCGGTGCTCCCACCGTCTTGATCGGTATGTCGGCCTCCCCGGCCGCCGAGGGCCAGAGTCTCGCCGGCTTAACGATCGTCACCGCTGGCGCTCCGCCGGCACCGCAGGTGATTCGCACCATGGAGGGCTTAGGGGCAACGATTCATCATGTCTACGGTCTGACCGAAACGTACGGACCGCATACCATCTGCGCGTTCCAGCCCGGGTGGGATAATCTGTCGCTCGAGCAGCGCGCCACAGTCAAGGCGCGCCAGGGCGTGCCCTATATCGTCGCCGGGATGGGGATGCGCGTCGTGGATAGTGCCATGCACGATGTCCCCCGCGACGGGCAGACGTTGGGCGAAGTCGTGATGCGCGGCAACAACGTCATGTCGGGGTACTTCCAACAACCTGACGCCACCGAAAAGGCCTTCGAGGGGGGGTGGTTCCACTCTGGCGACCTCGCCGTCTGGCATCCTGATAGCTATATAGAGCTGAAGGATCGCGCCAAGGACATCATCATCTCCGGTGGTGAGAATATCTCGACCCAAGAAGTCGAAAAGGTCATCATGGAACACCCCGCCGTGCTTGAAGTCTGTGTCATAGGTGTCCCGGATCAGCGCTGGGGGGAAGTACCCAAGGCGTTCGTGGTGAAACGTCCCGGGGTGGAGGTCGCGAGTGAGGACATCATCCAATTCTGCCGCGAGCGCATCGCGCGCTTCAAATGCCCGCGCGATGTCAGCTTCGGTGATCTCCCCAAGACGGCCACCGGGAAGATCCAGAAGTACGTGCTGCGGGAGCAAGAGTGGAAGGGTTATGAGAAGCGAATCAATTGAGACCATGAGGCCCCAATCACGCGAGAGGTGCTATGTCCGTGCTCATCGATGGAGCGTTCATCAAACGCCGCTGTTACCTAAAGCTCGGCGCTGAGACGGTGATGAGTTGCATCCGTCTGCGTGCCGATTGCTTCTTCCGACATTGGCCACTCAAAGCTGTAGGGATCGATGAGGAAGGCTATGTTCGTGCCGTCGCCATGGCTTCCTACCCGGACAGACAGCGGGTCACGGAGGTAGAACTGCGCATTGATCCCCTAACCAGCGACCTCATCGAATACCGCTACAATGAACAGGGAAGCCTTCTGGTATTCGTCCTCGTCGACGGAGAGTACCTTGAGCATGCGTCAGAGGGCCAAGAGGGACAGCGAACGCTGGATTAGTCATTCCCCTCTGGAGACCATGCTCACCCAACGAACACCACCGATGCGCGGGCGGCCTAGATTATGCTTGGCCCTTGAGATAGCGCTGCAGCACATACATCCCGTCCGGCGTAAAGGGCTCCGTTTCGCCCCGGCGCAGAATGTCGCTCACCGGCACGAACGCGCCGCTCTCAACCTCCTCCTCCTGTAGGACCACCGCACCATCGTATACGCAGGCGAAGGCACAGCCCCAAAGCCGTGTGTGTTCGTCTTCAAAATAAAACTCGAAGAGCCGGTTCAGCGGAATGCTGCGAATGCCCATCTCCTCTTCAAGTTCGCGCGCGGCTCCCTGCTCATAGGTTTCCCCCGCCAGCACCACCCCGCCGGCGGCGACATCGAAATAGCCTGGGAACACGTCCTTGGTCAGCGTGCGCTTTTGGACGTATAGTTCACCATGGGAATTGAACACCAAAACGTACGTACTCCGATGCGGTAACCGCATGGCTCGCATCTCGCGCCGCAGCGCGGCGCCCACGACCTGATTGTGCTCATCGACGATGACGACGATTTCCTCAGCCGCTCCCATCGCACTCTCCCTTAGAGGGACAACGCATTTCTTGACATACACGCGGGCATTCGCTGCGAGATCATGCTGTTTATAGGCGATACCACTCCCAAAACGCTGACCTGGTCATGCGCGCAGAAATGGCAAGTCTCAACCAGACCAAGGAGTCCAAGCCGCTAGCAGCATCTGCTGTCCGCTGCCAAGCTTGGCCCTGCCAGACGCCTGTACTATATTGAAGGATAGCCTGACCCATCCCTTGCGTGGAGGCTGGGTCAAGAACGCGCCATCGGCGCGACACATCTCGACGACAGGAGGATTGATGATGTCGTACAAAGTGACCGGTCTGCGTTCGTGGAATATCAACGCCGAAGACTTCGAGGCCATGGTTCGTTTCTACCGAGATATCCTGGGTGCTGAGGAGACGAGGCATCCCCAAGTGGCGGGCGCCAACGTAGAAAGACTCAAGCTAGGCAGTACCGGGTTGGGCCTGTTCGACGCCAAGGAGGGTCCCCGGCCGGGGGTACCCCATCACACCTTTGACTTTGAGGGTCCACAGGAACCCGATGCCATGGTGCGGGAACTGGAAGCAAAGGGCATTAAAGTAGAGAACATCCGTATGCACGGCAACGGGCCTGGGTATTCAGTCTATATCTATGACTCCTGTGGCAACCGCATCGAGCTCTCCACCGACCCTGCATAGGCACCTGCTCCCCAGGGGACATCCTCGACTCGGTGGAAGAAGCAGTCATGGCTTTTATAGAGAGCCAGTTCCGTTGCGGGGCGAACAGCTGTCGCAACGGCTTCGAACGTGGCGTCCAGGCCGCTTACCCCCGGCCACCAGGTGGGATCGAAGTTGAACAAGGGGAAGTAGGCGTTGACGTGCTGGTAGCCTGCCCGCATCAGATGGCTGGCCCTGATGCCGTCCTCTATGAAATGCGATTGCTTCCTCGGATAGTCCCGAAAATCCTTCGAGATCTTCCCGCTGACAATCGTCACCCGCTGGCCGCCATGCTTGTTGATATCAGCGAAGAGTAAATGTGATCATGGTAATGTTATGTATAAGTCCATTGGTTGAATTAAGAGGTGAGCGCTAAGATGAGGTTATAATACTACATGGTATGGACGAATCTTAACACCATAAGCAGAGCGCGACCACGTCTAATATAATAGACCCTGAAAATAGAGTGCATCTCAACCAACACTACGGCAAGTTTATTTACAATTATAGATACAGACGGCAGAACTGGCTGATGTACTCGAGCGCGTTACGGCAAGCCACTGAGAGGCTGAATCATGAGGACCGTCCTTAGAAAGCCAGTTAAACTCTCTATTGGAGCGGGACACGGGTCTCGAACCCGCGACCTTCGCCTTGGCAAGGCGACGCTCTACCAACTGAGCTAGTCCCGCCCCATGGGAAACCTGAGAATCTCACCCTCCTAGACAAGGAGATGAGCCACTCAAGTAGTAGGAACATAATCCAAACACCTGCTCTAAGTCAAGATCGATTTTTACATCCTCTTACTAGAGCTTAGCACCTACCCCAGTAGGATTGTAACATGGCGCTACTAAAGGCTGCTGATGCCTTACCAGGATGGACACATAAGGCTGTGGGCCGTCGGTGGCTTTCCCGGAAGCGGCGACAAATAGGTGTGGGCCGCCAGCCTCTTGCCCTAGCGAGACTCAAAGATTATCGTCGCTCGTCCTGAGCATGGGCAGGAGGACCATTGGGATAAAAGCCGCTCAAGCTCCATTAACTGCGCTTGCAGACGCCCGGCGTGATTAGCTTGACAGTTTATATCCAAACCGTCTGAGCAGCGCTTTGCGCTCTTCTAGGTCTTGCGCGGTCTCGATGCCTTTCGATTTGAATCCATCCACAACGCCCAAAATCGCTCGCCCCTGGTCGGTTTCCCCGACAATTACTTCTACAGGGTTAGCGGTGGCGCAGAAGATGCGACAGACCTCTGGGACATTCTTCACGGCATTCAGGACATTGATGGGGAAGGCGTTGCGTAAGAGGATCAGGAAAGCGTGCCCGGCAGCGAGGTTGAGGGCATTACGCTGCGCGAGCTCAAGGAGTTCCGGGTCAGTCCCGCTGACGCGCACCAGGCACAGCCCTGACGCCTCGCAAAACGCTAGCCCGAACTTGATCCCCCCGACGCACGTCACCAAGGCTTCGTGCAGATCCTCAACCGTCTTGATAAAATGCGCTTGGCCGAGGATGAGATTGATCTCATCCGGTTTCTCCATCTTCACGGTCAACAGTTCCATCCTCGGTCCTCTCCATTGCGGATGTCTGTCTGCTTAAGCTGTGATCTGTTAGCGCGGATGTAGCCGTCTTTGTCCCAGTTGCCACTTACGTCCCCGCAGGTCTTGTAGCATAGATGTCTACAACGGTCAAGCGGGCCAGGGGAGCCAATACTCCTCATGCGAATACCATCAGAACGCCGCAGATTGTCCTTAAAATGGGTCATGCGATTGACCTCAGTGGGTCACTCGTGTTAACTAGCTTAAAGCCAATTTTCTGCCGGAATGGTCATGGATCATCCGGAGGCCGGTCATCATTTCATCAAGGCTCCATGAGAATTCGTGTTGAGGCCATCACTCATGAGGTCTGCGAGGGCACGAAGATGCCAGAGTATCTGACCGTCGCGCGCGTCAGTGCGCTGCTACCTGGGATGGGAACGGTGGTGATCGTGAAGGGACAGGAACTCGCGGTCTTTAACGTCGATGGGAAGTTCCACGCCATGGACAACCGCTGCCCGCATCAGGATTATCCGCTGGGGATGAGTCCCATTTTCGACAACTTGGTGATCTGTATCGGGCATGCCTGGCGCTTCGACATTAAAAGCGGCGAATGCCACTCTGTGCCGGGTGTGCGTGTGCGAACGTATGAGGTGACCATCGAAGGGGATGAGGTCAAGATACAGGACGACGCCATTCCCGATAGGAATACGACACGCCTTTGACAGGTGCCTTCGAGGGGACACCGAGCAGTTAGGTGTCCCCCCACTCCCGATTGTCGCTCCGTCAGGATAAATCTTGCAATCGGCGGTATTTCCCGCGGTGAAAGATCAGCGGCGGCGCATCGCGCATCACTTCTCCCCAGACGACCTCCCCGATGAAGATCGAATGGTCCCCACCGGGGAACACTTCAGTGATACGACATTCGAGGTAGGCCACGCAATCGTCCAGGATGGGCGCGCCATTCTGCCCCGGATGATAGGGGTGGCCCATTAGGCGTCGCGCATCGTCGGAATCACGACTGGCGAGCGCTCGTGACACATGCTCTTGATCTTCGGCGAGGATATTGACGGCAAACGCACTGGCATCCTCGAGGAATCGATGGGTAATCGTGCGTTTATCCACACAGATCAGGAGCAGCAGAGGGTCCAGAGAGACAGAGGTGACTGCGTTCGCCGTCATCCCGCGCACTTCACCTCCATGCGCCATGGTGATAATCGTCACCCCTGTCGGGAAGCACCCAATGAGCTGTCGATATTCATCCTTCGTCAACGCCATGTGTATGCCCTTTCTAACGGCTGTCCGCCCTCTCGTCGACCGCCAGCGCCCTAGCGCACGCCAAACTTTTCCAGGACCTGGAGATAATCCTGCAGCGGTACCGCACCGACCACACGGGCTTGGCCGAAGAAGACCGTGGGCACAGCCGTTACCATGAAGCGGTTAATCGCCTCTTCGTATTCCTCAATGGCCAGCTTGTGCCCTTCACCCGCCGCAAAATCAGCCCTGAAGCGATCCATGTCCAGTTGACACTCCTCGGCAACCGTGAAGATCTCCACGCCATTGGCGATGTTCATCCCTCTGGTGAAGAACGCCTCAAACAAGGCATAGTGCATGCGCTCATAAGCCTCCTTACTCTGGAACGCGGCACACTTGGCGGCAGCTAAAGCAGGTATACTCCAGTTGGGGAAATCATCGCGCTCCCACATCTTAAACACCACGCCATCGGGAGCCGCCAGTCGAGCTGCACGCTGCCAGCCTAGTTCACGACGGGTGCCATGGAACTGCGCGCTTGGGTCGGGCGAGGGCCGTAGTGCGAAGCTTCGGCGCTCGATTAGCACACGCTCCCCGAACCGCTCTTCGATCGTCCGCAGCCGCACGGCTGCGGGATAGCACCAGGGTCAAAGGTAATCTGAGATTTCCACAATCCGTAACGGCTCGTTCATCCGACCTCCCCTCTTCCCGCTTGTCATCCCTGTCATCTTTCACCCAGAGCGCCGCGCCCAGAGGCTCCGTCAGCTCTTCTACATCCTCTTTGATCACCTCGCCCCGCGCCACGCTTGCCGTGATCGTTTTCAAGCTCATGGTAATAAACGGGCTCAAGTCTGTCAACGATGCTGTATCAACGATGTATAAGCCTGCTGTAGGAAAGGCCACTCCGAACAAAAATGCACCCAAAAGGTATGAAGCCTGTATGGATCTATGGCCTCGATTTCCCACTGTCCACGCGAAAAAATGGTTGACAATCCCGCAGTCCCCCAGCATATATATCTCGCAAGACCCGCGGTATCCCGCTGATTGGGACCTGTGACAGGAATCCGCACGCGTCGTGTAGCATCCCGTGGGTACTACCCTGCCGTGTGCCGCTTGGTGCGCGCGCGCGGCGCTGTAATGGGCGGCACTTTCGCGAAGGGAGGGAGGCTGCGATGAACAGAGCGGATCTGGTGACGCGCATTTCCAAGGACGCCGATATCACCAAGCGAGAAGCCGAGAAAGCGTTGAACGCACTTGTCGATAGCGTCCAGGAAGCCTTAAGCAAGGGTGACAGCGTCACACTGGTGGGATTCGGCACATTCTCCGTGATGTCACGTGCGGCTCGCAAGGGGCGTAACCCCCAAACCGGGCGAGAGATCTTCATTCCTGCCAGCAAAACACCTAAATTTAGAGCTGGGAAAGGCCTGCGGGAGGCGGTCAGGTAAGATATCTAGGCCACCCTCTGCCGAGGCTGGTCGTGCCCAGCTCCTAGATGGCCTTCTTCAGCTTTACAGTCCATGTGATCGATGAAGTCGCCGGCATAGTTAATGCTTCAGCATGCCAGCGATGCCAGGCTAGCGCTCCTTCCTCTGTTCTCCTCCGGGCAACGTGATCGGGGAAGGAGCAGTCTCAAAGGTGTTCACCCATCGTCCTTGCACCTGCAGTCGTCCCTCGGCGAAGAGCTGGATGACTTCGGGATAGGCTTTCCATTCCTCAACTGCCACGCGCGCTGCTAAACTTTCAGGTGTATCATGGTCCAGAACCGGCACGACGCGTTGCACAATGATCGGCCCATGATCGTATTCCTCGTCGGCAAAATGGACGGTGCACCCACTCACCTTGACCCCATAGGCTAGCGCGGCCTGATGCACACGCATTCCGTAAAACCCCTTCCCACAGAAGGCGGGAATGAGCGAGGGATGAATATTGATGACGCGTCCGCGGTAGTGGGGTGCATAGCGAAAGACACGGAGGAACCCAGCCATCGCGATCAGCTCTGGCGCGTACAGATCGAGTGTACGGTTTAACTCCTTATCAAACGCTTGTGCATCTCGGTAGGCTTTCCACGGAATGCAAATGGCCTCCAAGCCATGGCGTTTGGCGCGTACTAACCCGTATGCATCGGGTTGGCTGCTGATGACCACGACGATCGACGCCGAGAGTTTTCCGGCCTCGATGTGATCAATGAGGTTTTGCAACGTCGTGCCGCCCCCTGAAAGGAGAACGGCCAAACGCAACGGCGGCCGATTCACGACAACGGCCTCAGCACGGCCGCCAGTTCCTCCTTCATGGCCAGGACAGCGGCACGAGCGGCTTCGGGAAAGCGCTCTTCGCCGAAGGCCCGATAGGTCTGCTGGCGGTAGGCATACAGGATCGCACGTGCGGAATTGACGACGGCGCCATAGCCATCAGCCGCAAAGCAGGCCTGGACGTCCGCCGCGCCCGCACCCTGAGCACCATAGCCGGGGACAAGAAAATAGGTATGCGGCATCAGCTCACGCAACCGCGCCGCTTCCGCTGGATAGGTGGCCCCCACCACTGCCCCTACAGCTTGATAGCCACGCATCCCCTCCGTCCCCCGTCCCCACTGCTGAATTAGGCTGGCCAGCCGTTCGTAGAGCGGCTGGCCATCGACGAGGAGATTCTGCACCTCACCCGAGGTCGGGTTGGAGGTCTTCGCCAGGATAAACAGGCCTTTGCCATGGGATGTGGCGGCGGCCACGAAGGGGAGTACACCATCCCCCCCAACATAGGGATTCACAGTGATCGCATCGGCCTCAAAGCCCGGCGACATCGTCACCCCAGGAAGACTACTGCCCAGGTAGGCTGAGGCATACGCCTGCGCCGTCAGCTCGATGTCGCCACGCTTGACGTCGGCAATGACGATGAGCCCACGGTGTCGGGCCTCGCGCAGGGTGTCGGCGAAGACTTCCATTCCCGCAGGTCCGAACGCTTCGTAAAAGGCTACCTGGACCTTCACTACGGGTACCTGCGGGGCCAATGCATCCAACAAGCGTAGGTTAAAATCCCGTATCGCCAAACTCGCCGCTCGGTGAGTTTCCCCGTATTGCGCCAAATAGGTGCGTACAAGCGTCGGTGGCATGAGGTCGAGACGAGGATCGAAGCCCACGGTGATGGGACATCCTTTACGGTCGATGGCTTCCATCAGCCTATCGGAGAATGTTTCCATGGGGATTCCCCAGCTCTTCCTTAGCTCTTCCTTCCCGTCCGCACTTCACCAGCGGTGTCTCAGCCCTCTATACCCTGCAGGTGCGCCGTCTCATTCATTGAGATCACGGCCCATTCATTTCCGGTCACTTCCAACGTGTGAATCGAGGCATTGCCAATGGTGAACTCGCGTCGATCGCCGTTGACACTCCCGAGGATATGGTTGATGAGGGCATAGCAGAATCCACCGTGGCTCACCACCACCACCATTTCGTTCAGATGCCGCCGCGCAACCGTCTGTAATTCAGCCAGAGCACGGGTGAGAAGCTGGTGTATGGTCTCTCCCTGGGGCGGAGCGAAGTCTGTAGAACGGGCGCGCCACATGGTAAACTGCTCTGGATAACGTGCCCGAATTTCTGCCGCTGTGAGTCCTTCCCAGGCGCCGTACTGGCGCTCGCGCAACCGTGGAGATGTTACCACCGTCAGTCCTAGGGGTTCCCCGATGATCGTGGCCGTTTCAAAGGCCCGCGCCAGGTCGCTGGAGTATAGGGCCCGTACCGGTTCGAGGGCCAGTCGCTGCGCCGCCCGCTGTGCTTGCTGGCGCCCGGCCGCATTCAGCGGCGTATCACTATGTCCCTGAATGCGGCCGGTGGCATTCCAATCGGTCTCACCATGACGCACGAGCAGGATACGAGTTGATTCCATAGCTATTGCCGTTTCAGGCGAGGGCCGCGCGGAGTATCTTCGATGAAATATCCCAGCGCCGCGATCTGGGCTCGCAAACGATCAGCCGTGGCGAAGTCGCGCCGTTTTCTGGCCTGCTCCCGTTCCTGGACTAAGCGTTCCACATTGGCGTCAACAGCGGTTTCTGTCTCGTCCAAAAGGCCCAAGACGCGGTCGAATCGCCGCATCGTCGCCATCACGGCCTGGGCATTCTCCCGGCTCAACTGACCATCGGCCAACAGCCGATTGATGTCGCGGACAAACTCGAAAATCGCTGCCAGCCCGAGTGAGATATTGAAATCGTCGTCCATGCCCTCTTCGAACTGCTGCAGCGCCTGGCGAATCAGCCCATCCACAGGAGTGCTTGTGCCCTCGGCCGTCCGCAAATTGGCCATGCAATCCTGTAGACGTTGCACAGCCGCCTCAGCTGCGGCCAGACCGTCCAGGGTGAAGTTCTGGGTTTGACGGTAGTGGGTCGACAGTAGGCTGTAACGGATGGCCTTGGGCTTATGGCCCCATTGTAGCAAATCGCGCAGCGTATGGAAATTGCCGAGCGATTTCGACATCTTCTGATTCTCCACGAGGAGAAACTGGCAGTGCACCCATCGCTGCACGAATAGGTGGCCTGAGGCTGCCTCCGACTGGGCGATCTCGTTCTCATGATGCGGAAAGATCAGATCGACGCCACCAGCATGAATATCGATTGGGGTGCCAAGATATTTCATGGCCATGACTGAGCACTCAATGTGCCAGCCTGGCCGTCCCTTGCCGAGTTCGGTTTCCCAATAAACATCGCCATCCGCCTCAGTCCAACCCTTCCAGAGGGCGAAATCGCGCACGTCTTCTTTCTCATACTCGTCCGCATCCACCCGTCCACTGGCACCGGCCTGCAGTCGGCGTTCCTGAAGATGAGAGAGTTTGCCATAGTCTGGGAAGGCGTCCACTTTGAAATACACCGAGCCACCAGCTTGGTAGGCATAACCGCGTTTGAGGAGATGCTGGATCAGCGCCACCATTTCGGGGATATGCTCGGTGGCCGCTGGGTAATGCTCGGCAGGCTCGATATTGAGGGTCTGCAAATCTTCGAAGAATGCTTTGGTGTAGAACTTGACATATTCCACGAGGGAGGTATTCGCCTGGCGCGCCCCGCGAATCGTCTTGTCATCGACGTCAGTGAGGTTCATCACCTGCGTGACGCGGTATCCCTTGTAGAGCAGGTACCGCCGCATGATGTCGCACAAGACGAAAGTCCGGAAGTTGCCGATATGGGCGTAGTCGTATACCGTGGGTCCACAGGTATAGATGCGCACCTCTCCCGGATGAATCGGCTGGAATTCTTCCTTGACGCGCGTCAAGGTATTATAGAGACGTAGCATGCTCTAAAGTCCCTCGTTGTAAGCGAATGCCTCGCCCCCCACACGGCAGGGGGACGACAGCCGTCAAGGTTGGCACGATGTCGGAGATCAGATCGACCTGGGCGCATAGGCGGATATCATCCGCGAAGCCGAGCCCCACTAACTTTTGACCGTGGGATGATTGCAGAAACCCCTGTAGCAGGCCAGCCGACTGGATCAGCTGTTGATACTGCTGAAAAGACGTTGCAGAGGCCTGATGGATGGGAAGACCTAAATGCGCGGCAAGGACGGTGGCGCCCAGCCAATCCTCATCGGCAATGACGCTGGGGTCAGTGGCCAGGCCGGCTGGGATAATGACGATCGGGATGTTCTCGGCCTGCGCCAAGGTACTCACCTGGCGCGCCACTGCGGAGGCATTGATCGTCGTGCCGACAGTGATCGCCGAGGCACCAAGGCAATCGACCAAGCGTTGTGCGCCCGTGGTCGAGGTGAACGCCACCCGTTTGCCCTGCACATCAACGCGCTGGATCTCCGTTGGGCTATTGCCGAAATCGAAGCCGTCGACCTTGAGCCCACCCCGTTCACCAACCAGTAGTGTATTGGGGTACTCCTCACGATAAGCGTAGGCCTCATCAACTTCTTTCACCACCAGCACTTCTGCGGCGCCGCGCTGTAGCAAGCAGGTGATGGTGGCACTGGCGCGTAAGGCATCGACGACCACCGCCACAGCCTTCTGCTCACGTGCCCAGCCACAGCCCTCCTCACCCGACCTCAGGTGCACTTCCACACTGTGGGAGGATGTCATCCTTTCACCTGTGTCAAAGCCTCTGCCGCCGTTGCAGCCAGGAGATCGGGAAGCAGGCGTTTCGCATCACCTACGAGATATAACGATCCCGTCACCAGCAGGAAATCGTCCGGCTGGGTCGCGGCGATCGCCTGTGCGAGCGCCTTTTGGGTGTCCTCTTCGGCGATGATATGATCACTCCACTTGGCCGCTAGGGTTGCCACGCGCTGCGGTGGCGCAGCCCGTGGCACCATCGCCCGTGTCGCCACCGTCAGGCTAGCCAAGGGCGCCAACTCTTCGATGATCCCTTCGAGATTCTTGTTGCCCGAGATGCCCAATACCAGGACGAGACGTCGATACTGAAAGCAGGTCACCAACGCTTCGCGCAGGCAGCGCGCAGAATCTCGGTTATGCGCCCCATCGAGGACGATCCAGGGCTGACGGCTCACCGTCTCCAATCGTCCCTCCCATTGCACCTGTTTTACCCCCTGGCGGATGCCGTCTACCGAAATCGGCAGACCCTGCCCCTGAAGTTGCTCAGCGGTGGCGATGGCGGTGGCAGCATTCAATATCTGATGTGGCCCGGCCAGTGGAATCTCCAACCCCGGATAAGATCGCGCCATACCATGCAGATCAAAAACGCTTCCCTGCCAACCAAAGGAGAGTGGTCGCCAGCTCCATTCCGCAGCGACATCGTGCAGTCGGGCATGTTGTGCCACACACATCTCACGGATTACTGTCAAGGCTTCCTGCCGCTGTGGCGCCACCACCGCCAGGCCGTATGGCTTGATGATCCCAGCTTTCTCGCGGGCGATCTTCGGGATCGTGTCGCCCAGCACTTCGGTATGGTCGAGACTGATTGAGGTGATGACCGAGACCAGCGGTGTGGCAACATTGGTCGCGTCCAGACGTCCCCCCAAGCCCACTTCGAGCACTGCGAGCTCCACCTCCATGCGCTGGAAGTGCACCAGTGCCATGGCGGTCAGGATCTCAAAAAACGTCCGATAGCGACGCACCCCGGCCATTCCTGCTGCCTCGATGTGCGGCATCAGTTCGCTGACCAGGGCTGCGAAGCCCTCTTCTGAGACTATCTCGCCATCGACGCGGATGCGCTCTCGGACCGAACACAAGTGTGGGGAGGTGTACAGGCCAGCTTTCAGTCCGGCGGCCTGCGCGATTGACGCAATCATGGCTGCGGTCGACCCCTTACCCTTAGTCCCGGCTACGACCACAGTTTTTAGCCGATGGTGGGGGTTATCAAGACGGGCAAGAAAGCGCTCAAACCCCGTGAGGTCGAAGGACTCTCGAGTATAGGACACACCAGGTTGCCGTTCGTAGTTGACGAAACTGTCCAGATAGCTGAGCGCATCCGCAAAGCTCAGGGACATGGTTCATTGCCCCCCTATTGCTGCCGCCTCGGCAAATCGCCGCTTCACGAAGCTGGTATCGAGCGTCGAGAGGAACCACCCCGCCCGTGGCCCCTGAGGTTTGCCGAGCAGCACCGCATAGATGGCTTTGAAGAGCAGATCGGGCTTGACTCCCAGCTCATCCTTCAGGTTGTAGATAAGCTGGTGGATTTGCTCGCCGGTCATACCCGGCCGCAGGCGTTCCCCCAGCAGTTGCAAAGCCTGTTTTTGTTCCGGGCTTAACTCACCGGCGGTCGGCGGCAACTGGTCCTGAACCTGGAAGCGCAGTTCCTCGGGGGCAAAGGTTTCTAACCAGTGCTGGGCATAGGCGGCGCGTTGGCGCAGCCCTTCGACATTGTCGAGGCGGTAGCCATTGCGCCGCAAAATCTCCATCCACTGCTCCATGTCCCCCTGGGCCGCCTGGACCACCGTTACCATGTGTCGGAAAGGCACCCCCACTGGTTGGATGCCAGAGATCGCCGACAATTCCATGGCACGCGAGTCGCGGTTCTTAGCCTCTACGTCGTCGTATTCATCGATGAGTTGGAGCAGAGGTAAACCCGGATCCATTCTGATGCTACGCTGCGGCGGTGCACGTAGGATGAGGTAGCGCAGGACTTCCGGCGGCACGACTTCGAGCATGGCATGGATCGACAGCACATTGCCCTTGCTCGAAGACATATCCCCCTTGCCCGCCAGGCTTAGCCATTCGTAGGGCACCGGATAGGGCGGCTCGATACTATAGACCTCGCGTGCGATCCGCACGCCAGTGTCGTAGGAGCCTCCCTTCGAGGCGTGATCCTTGCCGAATGGCTCCACCGTCACCCCGAAGATCTTCCACCGCGCCGGCCAGTCGACGCGCCAGGTAAGCTTTCCCCCTCCCGCCATGGACACCGTGCCGTCTTCGCCACAGCCACAGGCGTAGTCGACCGTGCGAGCTTCAGCCGAAAATCCCACGACTCTGGCCTGCGTGATGCGCTCACACGCCGGGCAGAGAGGATTAAATGGGCTCCAATCATCAGATGTTTCGCGGCCGGTTTCCTCTTTCAGGATTTTGCGGATTTGATCGCGCTGCTGCAGGGCGATGACGATCGCTTCGCTGTAAGCACCGGCCTTATAAAGCTGGTCTGCGCGGTGAACAGTCGGCAGAATACCCAGCTGTTCCAGCGAGCGCAAGAACGGCGCCAGGAAGTGTTCTGCGTAGCTTGAATGCTGCCCACAAGGGCAGGGGATTTCACTGAGCGGTTTACCGACCTCGTCCCGATAGCGTTGTGGGTCGAGAAATGGGTAGACATGGCGCAAAGGGTCGTAGGTATCGGCGATATACAGCAAGCGGGATTCATCCCCCCGCTCGGCGAGGACGCGGTGGATGGCATCGGCAGTCACTACCTCGCGCATGTTGCCGACATGAATCTCCCCCGATGGTGTGATGCCAGTATTCACCACATGGCATCGACCACGCTGGTTGATAATGTCGTCGGCGAGGAGATCCGCCCAGTGTCGTGCCTTAGATGTCGTCGTCATCGGTGATTCATCCACCTCGTGGTATACCCATATAACTCAGGTACGGCAGCGATCAGTAGTATGTTCGACAACCACGCCGGTCGCGCAACAGCCATCGCATCGTCTCCCGGTAAGTGTTCCGTTACCATACTATAAAATCGTTCCCCCAGCAATACCTTGCGGAGGAGCCCAGCGCATTTGGCGGGAAGCACTTGCGCATATGCGGAACTGTATACCATCGGACACAGGGCACTTCCCCTTTCCAGATTGCTAGGTCGAGAGACCCATCAGACCTAACGTTCGAGATGAGGGGCGGCCGAAGGGCGCAGCCCTTTGGACATCCCCTCGATTGAAGGGTTAGGCATCATGCGGTACACGCACTAGGTGTTTCGGAGCGGAATGTCCGACACGACGATCTTATTTGCGGCGTCAGCGACACCGGCGGATGTTAGCAGCTCGTGCATGGCCCGGAAGATGACAGTGGGGAACTCGCATGGACCAATGATGATTCGATCAAGCAAGTCAGGCACTGCGAGACCAATGAGGCCTTGCTGGGGTTCATTCCGAAGCGCTATCTTGAGGATGGTCTGAGGTGTCCCACGAACAACCTCAACGCCTTGAGTCAAGAGCTTCCACGGATGCATGGTGGGAGATGCAACGACTCGCCATTCACGCTCTTCGTGGAAACCGGGGTGCTTTGTGCAGAGCACAGCAAACCGAAACATATTGAAGACAATACTTCGCACGCGATCCTTGCCGAGTTGGCTGATGTACTCGGTCTCTCCTGCCATTCCCTTGGCAACTCTCGTGAATTCCGCAGCGAATCCATAGGGGTCCACGTAAAGAACCAGGCTTGCGTATGCTCCGAGTGCGTCTGTGCCACTGAACATGACCGCGCCATTCAACACAAGTGCTACCCCAGCTCTTCCGCCGTAGGCACGGCACATAGAGAGTCGACCGTGCGCATCTTCGTGCGACGTGTGCTCGGAGACGCACATTATATAGCTGTCCGTGTGGATACCAGGCAGCCACGCATCGAAATGACTCTTGATCTCGTCGGCAATTCCCGGGTGGCAGGAGTCAAGTACTTCATTGAAGAACTTGCCGGCGTCTCCGCTGTATGCGGTGCTCAGGTGCCGTTGTGTAGTACGCGAAGTGCCCCCCGCTTTCTCTCATAGCCTCAGTCTTCTCGGCTGTGTAGGGAAAAAAGACTTGTCGTATTCGTGCTTCCGGCGAGTCAGGATTGATCATGTATCTGTTCGCACCTATGCTGTGATGCCCGATGATGCCTAGACATAATGATTTCCGGGAAGATGAGCTGACCCCCGAGTCAATCGCGGGCCTTCCAAGGAACTACTCCCCTTGAGTAAGTGCCCATGAGGCTCGCGTGCCTGTTGGTCGTGGGCGTAATGCATCGCCCAGCTCTCTGGCGCGGCGGCGCACGTGTCTGACGGTCCGTTGGCGGTACTGCGCTTCGTACT
>JBKPCR010000145.1:0-46252 GCA_046727435.1 bacterium
GGATGGCTTGATCTCGGGCTCCAGCGCGTCATGGATGCTCTCATGGCGATTCCAGCCCTGATTCTCGCCTTGGCAATCGTTTCTGTGTTGACGCCCAGTACGACGAACGCCATGCTGGCGATCGCGGTGGTGATCATTCCGGGCAACTCACGCATCGTTCGTGGGGCGGTGCTCTCGGCGAAACAGAACCCGTACGTCGAGGCGGCGCAAGCCCTTGGCTGCCGTCACCTGCGCATCATCGCCAGCCATATTCTCCCCAACGTCACCGCGCCAATTCTCATCATCGCTTCGATCTGGCTGGGAAATGCCATCCTGATCGAAGCCTCTTTGAGCTTCCTAGGACTGGGCACCCAACCTCCCACGCCGTCATGGGGTTTGATGCTGAGCAGCACCGGACGCGCGTTTATGGAACAGGCACCCTGGCTCGCGATCTTTCCAGGCCTGGCCATCAGTCTGGCAGTGCTGGGCTTCAATCTCTTCGGGGATACCCTGCGTGACGCGTGGGACCCCAAACTCCGCCGAAGGGGCTAAAGCACCCCCCGCGCCCTCCTCCTGCAAACCAGCTGGTTGTAATGCAATGGACCCACCACCTTGGCGGAAGGGCTCCGAGGATCCAGAATGATTCCAGGGTAAGGTGAAATCATTCGACCACGACAACAGTGGACACCACCCATAGTAACCCCTGGCGATTCCGCTTGCGCGCTCCCATAGCATAGCTGGATGCTTGATTGGGGTTAGGGCGGATGTCTCCGAAACCTCGGCCATACTCCTTTCCTAACCTGGCCCCACGTCATCTCGGAGACAAACCTGGTCGGTGGTATTTCTCCCGGGCGTCCTGTCGCAGGCGCACCACGGCGTGCTCGCCCTGGATGCACGGCCGGGGTTCCGATGCCACGTGCTCAGGCTTGCGCTCACCCCAAGACACTCTCACGGGCCTCGTCGCCCTCAGCGCCTTCGCGCCACTGGCGACATATGTGACCCTGTGAGTGACTGGCGCCCGAGAGGGGAGCCCTGCGTGCGTCAGCTGACGCCCTCGGACGCGCATATCCAGGCGGCGTGCGCCGGCGCCTTCAGCGCCACGCCCCGAGGGGGAGCGAAGAGTCCCACGCAGTGCACTCACACCTGGTAGGTGGTCAGACTGCGAAAGGCGATCACCATCGCGGCCGTGTCGTGATATACCCGGAAGCGCACCATCTGGCCCGCGCGCAGCGTGAAGACCATCACCCACTCACTCTCAAAGGTACGGCTCGTGGGCTTCGCCAGCGCCCGCTCATAGCCGAAGACCACGACCGTCTCCTCAATGGCCAAGAACTCGCGGGGTGTAAACTGCAACAACTCCAGGGTCTCACCGAGAGCTGTAAAAAACTGCGCCACTTGGGCACGGCCATGGCGTGTGCCCGCCCACGGCAGCACGTCCGTCGGCCCGAGCTAGTGCCATTCGACATCGTCGGCTAAGGCCTGCAGAATCGTCTCGATGTCCCCTTGGCCATACGCCTCATAGAGCTGCTGCACCGCCTGGATATTGGCATCCTCGTTCATGGGCGCCTCCGTTCTCTCAGCGGATCTTCGCCAGCCCTGCTGCGGTTCCCGACCACCCCCGCCAGGTCGAGTGCTGACAGGCGGTGAGATCTCGCTCGATCGTCCAAGCCGAGCGCGATGTGGGACCATCCGCGCGGGTCGGTGCGGCCTCCACCAGTCGGCACTCTGAACCCGTACCTGTCAAGATAGATCATACCGATATCGGGGGCGGGTCCGCCAGGCCTCGTGGGGGATGGGCTGCGGCTGGTATCTGAGGACGATCGCGTCACGAACATGTGGAAGCCGCGAGCGGTATGCACGCGTTTCGTCTCACCCAGACGGTGGTCACCGTGTCCAGCCATATGAAGGACAGCGGCGCATGCGGCCGTGGCCACGTGCTGGACGGCTGAGGTGGCGGATGCGTGAGGGGGCTCAGGGTCAAAGCCCCATGGGGCGCATGCGGTCGGCCCCGCTGGCAGGGCCTCAGTCATCCACCGGTCTGGGGGTGGGGCGATCCGTGTGGTCACGAGCCGCCCGTTCGGCGTCCGGCCTGATCCCATGCCGGATGTGGGGCTGCTTGGGGGCGGCCAGGTGCCGATGCCGGGCGAGGTGTCGCTGGCCCACCATGGCGTGCGCTTCCTGGATGCATGGCCCGAGTTTCGCCGCCATATGCTCGAAGTCCTGCGCCAACCCCTGGAGGAGAGTATCCTCTACAGACAATCTCCAGAGCGTCCTCGACCTCAATAGCTTCACAGATATAGTAAACGGCTGATGAGCGTGAGGGATTCGGGCCGAGCCGGTAGCCGCCCACCAAGGAGGAAGTGACGGTGGAGGTAGACATTGGCCCCCTCGTAGGTGGTGAGGCTGGCCAGCAGCGTTGGGTGGCCGGGCAGCCAGCTGTGGCCCCTGCTGCCCATCTGCCATCACAGGCTCGACAGCGGCCGATGTAGCCGCCGCAGGCGTTGAGGCTCCCGGCGGCGCCGCCGCGGGACGAGGCCAGCTCTCTGCAGGCAGGTCTGCACTCAGGTGTGGCGCAGCTGGATCCCCTGTTCGCGGTCACGTCGCGTCTCAATGGCCTGGGAGGTACCCGCCGAACAGGGTGCTTGGCCACCCTGCTTGGGCCAGGATATAGTCTCGCGACTCAGCAGCCATGCGGCTGATCCGTGGCAGATCCACGCCCACGAGCTTACCGTCCCACTTCATGAGCCTGCCCCCGATGAACACGTGCTTGACGTTGATGGTGTCCATGCCCAGCACGACAGCCCCGTACGCGTGGTTCATCGGCAGGACGTTGATCTGCTGCATGTCTAGCATGATGATGTCGGCTTCCTTCCCGGGCGTCAGCGTTCCGATCTTGTGGTCGAGGTGGTTGACTCTTGCGCCCCCGAGCGTGGCGACTTCGACCACCTCACGCACCGTGATCAGGGGGGGCACAGGCATTTCGCCTGCGCGCTCGCGGGCAAAGATGAACATGCGCTGCAGGAAGAAGGCGGTGCGCATCTGGGTGAAGAACTCGGCAGGGATCTCCGTCTCGACATCGTTGCTGAAGGACATCGGAATACCATGATCGACCGTCTGCTGGTACGGCGGTACCCCGTGCCCCATCTCCATCTCGATCGGGCCTGCGATCGAGATGCCGCCGCCGGTGTCAGCGATGAGCTGCCACTCTGTCTCGGTCAGATTCGGACAGTGGATATAGGTGACATCCGGGCCCATCGCCTCCGCGACCGGCAGCAGTTGGTTCGTCCCGTTGACATGGACGGTGATCGGCGCCCCGACCTCGCGGGCGACCGCCCAATGGTCCGCGTTAATGCCTGCGGCCATGGCCAGCGTCAGCAGCTGGTCAGCCGACGAGAAGTACTGCTCCCGCAGCCGGCGGATATCCTGCGGAAATTGGTTCAGCGGCCCGGCGGTCCCACTGCCGTAGGCGTAGACGCCCCGGATCCCTGACTCCCGAAGACCTGCGATGGCGGCGTCGGTGTGCTCGGGCGAGTTCCCGATATGTGACCAGTCGAGCAGCGTGGTGACGCCCGCATTGATCGCGCCCAGCGCGCTGATGAGATCTCCCACGTACGCATCTTCGGGTCGATAGACGGAACGGGCGGTACCGGTAATGTCTCGAGTGTAATCAGGATTGAGCCGGCCGTTCGGGAGGATGTTTCGCAATTGACCCTGCCAAATGTGCCGGTGCGTGTCGACGAAACCCGGCATGACGATCATGTGGGAAGCGTCAATCACCTCGGCAGAGGCCTCGATGGTGGGCCCGACCGCGGCGATCTGGGAGCCGTCGAGCAGCACATCGCCTGTCTCGAAGTCGCCAATGTTCGGGTCGAATGTCAGCACGACGCCACCTTTCAGCAAGATGCGGCCGTTGCCTTGCGTGTCCGCAGCCAGAGCGGTGCCCGCCAAGCGCGTGCCGGCGAGGGCACCGGCCACGAGCCCCGCCGTGCTCGATGTAAGGAAGTCGCGGCGCGACACTCCGCCATGTCCGGGCTCATCCCCAGTGTGATCTGGCGTTTCAGGTCTGTGCGGATCAGCTGTGACGGGAGGGGACGTGTGTTCGCGCATCATTGGTTCCTCCTTTCCTTCAGCATGAGGATCACAACGTGGATGTGACGATTTCTCAGCCTGCACGGAATTTCGGTCATTGTTTAACGGTGGGGCATACACCCCAGTCGTCAGGCGGAACCCCACATTCGGAGGGACGAGCCCAGATTATGAGGGGAGGTCCCTTCCCGCGAGGAGGACTTAAATGCGGGTGAGGAGTTGCGGCCGGATGAGGAATCGACCCGGAGGAAGGTGGGGATTCAAGAATGAAGCTGCGGAGAAGGAAGTGGGACGCGTGTACCGCATCGGGAGACTCCTTCGATGAGCACAGCGGCACATAGTCGTTGGCTGCGCCCGCGGGTGTCACGACAATGACCAGCGCCTCGGTATGGTCAGGACGCGATTGTAATGGAACAGATCTCCCCGTCAATACAATTTTTGCTGAAGGAAATGCCTTGAAATAAATTCGCAGGTTAACGTGATTCCTGATGAGGCAGGATGGAGCTGTCGCGAATTTCTCTTTGTGAGTTTTTTCGATGCCGCAAGCCATTGATTTATCGATAGGCGAATTTCAGAAATGTGCCTCAAAAGGGAAATTTGCGACAGATCCAGTCGCTGTTGGCGCGCGCCAGCTCACCACCATCCTACCGGCGCTGACCCTCGCCGAGGCCATTGAGACCACGCGGATCCACCGCGTCGCCGGCCTCACCGGCGCCCGGACGGTGTGGGTCACGACCCGCCCGTGTCGCGCCCCCACCACACCATCTCGGATACGGGGTGGATCGGCGGGGGCCACGTCCCGATGCCCGGCGAGGTGTCGCTGGCCCATCACGGCAGGCTGTTTGTGGATGCGTGACCAGGCTTGGTTCCCCTATGGTCAGTGTTTGCTTGGAAAGCTCTATTTCCGCGGTGTGCGTTCTTGCCGTCTGTTTTCGGCCAGTCGCCTGCGGTAGCAGGTAATATCATCCTCTGGCCCACAAAATCGTTTGTGTCGTCGCCCGTGAAGGATCCGACCACACCCCTCGCAGCGCTGAATGTAGCCCGTCTCAAGACTTTCTAGGAGGAGAGCCCAGCAGAGGCCTACTAGCCCCCATGCACGTCTGATCCGCACAGGCTGTGCGATAAATTCTCGCCAGGCACGCGTCCCAACCACATCGTCTAAACTCCGGGGCTGCAGTCCGCACAAGCGCTCCACCTCGCCGAGGACGCCATCGACCCCATCCGCCAGCAGGGTCGGCAAGACCCAGGCGAAGAGCTGGGTCGTGTATCCCTGCGTCATATACTGGCGCGCGGCAATGGTGGCTTCCTGCCATGCGCGGTCGGGATCATCGCTGTAGCTTCGGGCGATCTCGGCCATTTTGGTCTGCCAATACAAATCGTCGAGCCCACCCATGAGCGAGCCCAAGGGCTGCAGGAGCCCAGGCCATTCCATAAGGATGTGAAGGCCAGGGGAGGCTGCCCCAGGGCCATGAAGGCCCCAGCTCTCCGCGTCAGGAGAGACAGTTGAGGGGTGCCCTGAGGGGGGCCAGCGGATCGTGAAACTCCTCCGCTCTGGATCGGCCCCATAGAGCGATACCGTGGCGCCAGGCTGCAGGCGAAGTGTCCCATCCACATAGACGATCGAGTTGTCGTTCTCAAGCCGGGGCACCCGCCAGGGTAGTGTGGCCGGGGCCATATGAAAGGTCACGTCGCCGATTTTACTGATGGCGAGCCACGCCTCGAGTAGGCCGTTGATGGTGCACTCAGGGAACCGATGGCTGCTACTTGGAGCATAGACGTGCCCCGATGTCCCGACATGAAAGATATGCACACAATCCATATGCTCGGCTGGGATTGCCAGGTGTCCATATGCCCCTTCTTGCCACCGCATTGACCTATCCAATCCGGGAAGTAGCCAGACCACCTGTTCGTCTTGCCACGCTTCCCAGGCTCTCTGCATGTCACGGCGCACGTCTGGGAAGCCGGGGCTCGGTCCCAGCATGGGCAACCAAACTTGAAGAGGCCGCATCAATCCCTCCACGTCGCAAGTTCTGTCGCACGATTCTATTCCGTCCGTCAGCGACTAAAATGCATACCATAGTAAAGATAATGATTGATGTTAATAGATCAATACACAGTCGGGAGTACGTAATGGATTTGGCAAGGGAGCCTCCGGTGGGTAAACGTTTACGGGCGCTACGACGGCAGCGCGAGTTGGCACTCTATGGACTGGCAACGCTTTCTGGGGTCAGCCCGACGACCATTTGCGCCGTGGAAAAATGGGGATATCGCCCGCGTGTGGAGGTCCGCAAGCGGATTGCGTCGGCTCTGGGCGTCAATGTCACCGACATCTGGCCGGACGAGGAGGCCCAAGGCTAATGGGGTCGGCGAGCGCGAGTTCCGCCATTGATCTGCGGCTGATCCGTATCCTGACCGCGATGGCGTTGCAGATCTTGGAGAAGGGGCTAGAGCAGCCACCGACCGAGAGCCTCTCGCGTGTGAGCCCTGAACACCAAGGAACGCAGGAGACCTCACGCGATAGCTCACGTGCAAAGCCTAAGGGAGACGGTTGTGAGGAGGCAGGTCCCGCGCGTCGATCCCCTTGACGGCGCAGCCCAAGGCCCGGCATGAGTCGTGAGACCGGTGATGAGGGGAGATCAGCGGCGTGCCGGTGACAGCCAGCAGCGCCGCTGGAAGTGTCAAGACGCACTCTTGAAAGGTACCATATAGATTCTACCACAGCTGCGTTCGTCAAGCACGCCCGTGCGTTGCTTGCCGGCGCGTCGCCCCATGGCCAAGCACCCGAGGCCTATAAAGACTGAGCGGACGTGGTGCGAGCGCTGCACGACGGCTATACCAGTGATGGCACTCCGGGTATGCGTCAGGCACTGAATAGCCTCCTCCAACGGTACCCTGAGCTGGTGCAGCTCTTGTCAGGCGACGACGACCATAAGGCGGCTGGTCCTTCGTCTGCTCCAGATCAGGACCACGATGAGGCGCCACCTGAGAGCCCACGGCGCTCGGCGGCGGATCGCCTGATTCGCTATGCCTTGGATACCGCAGAAGAGCTGTTCGTGGATCAATTCGGTCAAGCACATGTCATGGTCCACGGGCAGGCGCTGCCCTTGCCTCGCGGCTGCTACCCATGGCTTCGACGGCTCTTTTATGCACAGGAAGAGCGAGGCGGGACCGGTGAGGCCTTGCAAGTCGCCGCTAGGACCCTGGAAGCGAAAGCGCTGGCGGAAGGGGAGACGCACGAGCTGCATGTGCGGTCGGCCTGGCACCAGGGCGCCCTCTACATCGAGCTTCAGCCAGGGCGCGTCGTCAGAGTGGATGCCTATGGCTGGGAGCGTGATGAGCATCCACCGGTCCGCTTCCGTCGGTATGTAAACCTCGGGGTCTTGCCTGATCCCAAGCGCGGCGGTACCCTCGACGGTCTGTTCAGCCTCTTGCCGGTCAAAACGGATGCGGACCGCCGCTTGTTGAGAGCGTACCTCGCTACAGGCCTGTTGCCGCACATCCCTAGACCAGTGCTCCTGCTGACCGGCCCCCAAGGCGCCGCCAAATCCAGCACCCAGCGCCTGATCAAACGCCTCCTCGATCCCGGACGGCCGGAGTCCATCCGCTTGGACCCGCGGGAAGTGATTCAGAAGGCGGCCCACTGCCAAGTGGCCTTGTTCGACAACCTGAGTCATCTACAGGACTAGGCCATTGACATCCTCTGCCGCCTGGTGACCGGTGAGGGCGACAGCAAGCGTCGCCTCTACAGCGACGACGAGGATATCATCTACGAGTTGAGGCGCTTGGTTCTGCTGAATGGGATCAATCCGCCAGCAGACCGCCCTGACTTCACCGATCGGTGTTTACCAATCGAGCTGGAACGTCTCGATGACAGCCAGCGCATGCCCGAAGAGCGGTTGTGGGCGTCGGTCGCGCTGGAACATCCGCAATGGCTCGGAGCCATGTTGACACTCTTGTCGAAAGCCCTCGCCTGCTGGCCCCACGTGAAGCTGTCGCGGTTCCCGCGCTTGGCGGACTGGGGCACCTTTGCGGCCGCGATCTATGAAGCCGCTAGCGAGGGTGCCGAAACATTCCTGACCGACTGGGACTCAGTAGTGAGGACACAGCATCAAGCCGTCGTCGAGGGATCACCCGTCGCTCTAGCGCTCCTGACGTTCATGGATCGACGGGAATATTGGAGTGGGACAGCGAGCCAGCTGTATGACCAGCTGATGTCGGTGGTAGAAGGGCTCAAGCTGGCGCATGATCGGGCATGGCCGAGATCTGCGAAGGGGTTGGGACGTCGATTGGGAGAACTGCAACCGGTCCTGAAGGATCTTGGCCTGATCTGTGACAGGGATCGCACCGCCGGTGGTGATCGTGATCGGATTGTCACCCTAAAAAAGGGCCAATAGAAATGTCCCTTACGTCCCTAACGTTTCACCACTTGCAAAATCAAAGGCTTGCGATAGGACATTTGTAGGACATTTTCCAGTGCACTTGTCCCACACATGTCCCATGGTAACGCCTCGTAAAAATTGCGCTAAGGGACAAGAGGGACATTTGTGTTGGGGGTTTCTTAGGGGGGCTCCCACATGACCTTGCTAGAGCTGATCAACGGCTATACGACCCTGCGCAAGGTCGCTGCGACCCACGGCGGCGAATACGCGGGCCCTTGTCCCTTCTGCGGCGGCCGGGACAGATTTCGTGTCTGGCCCGCCTCTGAGAAGCCCGGCTGGTGGTGCCGGCAATGCAAGCGCAAGGGTGATGCCATTCAATTCTTGCGCGACCGCGAGGGCTTGACGTTCCGCGAAGCCTCCGAACGCCTGGGGCAACCGCTGCCGGATGCGCCACGTCGCCGCCCGACGCCGAAGCCGCCACCGCTGGCCACACCCCCCAGCGAGACCTGGCAGGCACGGGCACGGGCATTCGTGGAGGCGTGCGAGCGGGCCCTGTGGTCGCCGGCGGGCACCGAGGTGCGGGCGTATGTGCACGGGCGTGGACTGAAGGACGACACGCTCCAGGCGGCGCACATCGGCTACCAGGAGGAAGGGCAGCATGAGCCCTGGGACCGGTGGGGCGTGGCGCCGGAACCCCAATACAAGGGGCTTTGGCTGCCCCGCGGTCTGATGTTTCCCTGGTGGAGCGGCGGGGCCCTATGGCGGGTGACGTTCCGGCGCCTCGCCCCGCTGGGTACGGCCATCTACGAGCTGGGCAAGGTGGACGGCGACAGCCACTTCATGGTGAAGGGCAGCGCCAACCTGCTCTACAACATCGACGGTGTGCAGCCGAATGCACCGGCGATGCTGGTCGAGGCACCACTGGACGCGCTGTCCATCATCCAGGAGGCCGGGGACCTCATGGCCGTGGTGGCGGCGAGCACTGGATGGGGGCGGTTGGAGCGTTGGATGGGAAGGCTGGCGCTGGCGTCCGTGGTCCTGCTGAGCTTCGACGCCGACGACGCCGGGGAATCGGCCGCAGCTTGGTGGCGGAAGGCCCTGGGGGCGCCGGCGAAGCGTTGGCGGCCCTACTGGGATGACCCCAATGCCATGCTGAAAGAGGGCGCCGATGTCCGTACCTGGGTCCGCGAAGGCCTCGATCTTCAGCCGCAATGGTGGCGAGACGTGGCCCGCTGGCCAACTGGGCGACAAGAGTTGTGGATGGAGCGGGCCAGCATCATGGCGGTCGAGGGCGGGCTCTCGCGGGATGAGGCGGAACAGCAGGCCTTTGCTCTTCTGACCATGGAGGAGAGCAAGTAAACGGTTTTCTACCATAGAACCGAGAGGAGGACCCCACAGATGGCCCAAGGAGTGAAAGTCGATGAGGTCGTGTTCCAGAACATCGCCCGGCTCGCCCAGGAGGGGAAGACCGGCAATCAGATCGCCAAGGCGCTCGGGATCGCCCGGAGCACCGTGCAGCAGTGTCTTAAACGGCTGGGGGAGGACGCTGGGGCGAACCATGGACAGGGCCGGGCCATCCCAGCACACGCTGAGCCCATGCCTGCACCCGCCGGCTCTGAGTCCTTGCCGGTCGCCCTCGTGATCGACCCCGAGTTCCGCAGCGTGATTCCCACGTTGACGGGAGAAGAGCGCGCGCAGTTAGCGCGGAGCCTGCGGGAAGAGGGCTGCCGCGACCCGCTGGTCGTCTGGCCCCAGCCTGTAGGGGCGCCGATCCTCGTCGATGGCCACAACGGAAACCCTGCGCCGGGGGAAGCGTAAGATTCATGCCGTCTACCAGGGCTTGCGAGCCCCGCGTAGGTCCTCGAATGGGAAGGGGGTCTCCGCGGCCTCCGCCACGATGCCGGGAGCCCCGACGGCTAGGGAACCTGGCCTACGGCTACCCATGGCCGAGCGGCTGATCGAGCTGGCCGGCGCCATCCTCGGCGCACTGGACAACTGGCGCCAGCAGTACCCGCAGGACTCGGTGGTTGGTGCCTTCGCTTTGATGGAAAAACACCTGCGCGAGCTGCAGGAGTACTTTCGCAAGAAGCAACAGGAAATGGCCGAGCGGTCCCCAGCGGTCGAGGTGACCGCTACCGCCACAACAGGTGAATGAGTCGGCCGGCATTCAGCAGGAGCAGCGACAAGCGCCATATGAAACGATTGACTGCTTGACCACCGTTCACGCGTGGGACCTGGCCAACGTCGCCTTGCATTTAGTCGACCACGGTGGGCAGTCGATCAACACCAAGACGGCTGTGGGACGCATGTTTTTGACCATGCTGGCTGGGTTCGCTGAGATGGAGAGGCGGCTCATTTTTGAACGGATCGCCGCAGCCTTGCGGCACAAGAAGGGGCAGGGCCAGGTCTATGGTCCCGTACCCTACGGCTTCGACCGCGCGGGTAATCGCCTGGTCCCCAACGGCGCTGAGCAGAAGGTGATCCAGCAAATGCGGCGTTGGCGCCAGGCGGGCCGGACGCTGGCATGGATCGCCGACATGTTGAGCCGCCGAGGTATCCCGGCCAAGCGCCGGGGTCAATGGAATCCCTACGGCGTGTCATACATCCTCAAAAACGCCTTACATCAGGAGGTGGCCTAGCATGGTTGAGCGCCTCATCACCCCGGAAGACGCGGCTGATCGGTTGGCTGTCTCGAAGAACACCATCCTTGATTGGCTTCGATCGGGTCAGCTCAAGGGCGTCAAGGCGGGTCGGCTGTGGCGGCTCCGGGAACGTGACCTCGCGGAATTTTTGAAGGAGCCAGAGCCAGCCCACGAAGCACACCCAGTCGATGAGCCCATTCAGGCTGACGAGCCGGCGCTGGAGGAGGCGAACGAGTTGGAGATAGACGACGTGATTAACTGGGAACACTATGATGAATTGAAGAGGCAAGGGCTCTCGCGGCGGGCCATCGCCCGCGAGATGCGGATCGCCGAGACCACGCTGCGGCGGCTGGAGAAGCGCCGGTGAATGGCGGAAATCAAGCACCGGGTGACCGTCCGCGGGTAGAACGCGAGCGTGCTCGTACAAGAGGCCCTGGTGCGGCGGCCGGAGGAGGAGGAATGAACAGAACATGAGAGCCGTCACCATAGATACCAATGTGGCTCACCGCGCTGACTTGATCGAAGCTGCTCAGCGTAGCGGCTTTGAAGTTTCTGTTGTCTCGGTGACCGACCGCGAACTAAGTTCATCTGACATTCGCCCTAGCGTAAACAGTCAAGTTCCGGAAATGCTCATCCTTGATGAAGGTCAGCTCGACCATGCTGTCGTCCCCTCGGAGGAGGAGTCGGCTCTACTGACGCAAACGCTCAGAATTATCTGTAACGGCTCTTTTCCTGGGCTGGACTCATACGATCATTTTTCACCCGGCCAGAGGCGCCAGCTTCGAGATGCGATAATACTTCTCGCCCACGTCCGCGAGCGACGTCACATCTTTGTCTCAGACGACAGAAAGGCCTTTCTCCGCGAGGGGCGCCGGGAAAAACTTGAGCACTTACTCAGTACTCGCATTATGACTTCCTCTGAATTTTTGTCGCTCCTCGCAACATGAGAGGAGAGGAACATGCGTAGTTGGTTCATCATCGTCGGCTTGGTCGGCCTGTTGGGACTCACCAGCCCCAGCCTGGCCGCGGCATTGAACTGTACGACCTCCGTGACTCCATGCACATACGGCTCTACCGCCAGGAGATTGAACGCGCCGCCGATGAGATTGAGCTGCTGAAGATGCGCCTTGGGGGTCCCAAACGGCAGAAGGCGCTGTCTGGTCGGTTCGATGGTCGCAGCGTCGCTCCAGGCTACCTGGTTGATCACCATGCGCAGAGCGAGACGTATGAGCGCTATGTAATCTATCCCCCACATGCCGAGGTGGTCCGGCTGATGTTCCAAGCCGTGCTGGCCACCGGAACCCCTACCCGAGCGGCGCGCTGGCTACGCGACCGTGGCATCATCGTGCCGAACTTCGGCCCCGACGTTGCCCTCGAAGATGTCCAGCGTTCCAGCCTGGTGCGTCATACGCATCGCCAACGCTGTCCAGGGGGCTTTCTCATCACGCCCTCCCTGGTGCAGTCCGTGGCGACCAACCCGGTGTATCTGGGCTGGTGGTTGGTAGAAGGCCGCCTGGTGCACACCGACAACCACCCTGCCATCATCGAGGAGGAAACGTTTGTGCTCACCCAGCAAGTCCTCTCGGACCACGGTCGTCGTCCCACCTCCCGAGGTGGGGTGAGAAGCGCCGACCCCCAACTGCTGAGTGGCCTGCTCTGGTGCGCGCGGCATGATGTCCCACGGCGTATGACGGCGGCCCGTGTGAGACCGGGTGGGCGCTACCTCTGCGACGACAGCTACGCGCATGGCCAAACTGACTACTGCTGTACCCTCCTGGATGCGCGCATCCTCGATGAGCCCATCACCGACGTGGTCTTGCGTCAGTGCCAGTTCATCGAACATGCCGAGGCCGTGCTGGCCCAGCTGGACACCGAGTATGACACAGTCCGCGACGATGCCCGGCGGCGTCAGCATGAGCGGCGCCAGCTGCAGCACGAGATTGAGACGCTGCAGCAGAACCTCGCGCTGACCCGGACGCCAGAGCAGGTCACCATGATCTTCGAGCAGATCGACCGGCGGCGGCAACGCCTCCAGGATCTCTCGGAGCTGAACCCGCCCGCGCCCGGACGCGTGCTCACGGCCGCCCAGGTGGCCACGGTCTGGGCCTTTTTGGCTGATCTCCGCACCGGCTGGGATCAGCAGCCCGCGTCGCTGCGTCATGAGTTTTTGCGTCTGATCCTGGATCGGGTGCTGGTGAACGCCGAGGGTGATGCCGTCGAGGCGATCGCCGCATGGCGATCGGGCGTGGAACAGCACCTGTGGATCGAGCGACCCCTGCGTCAACGCGGGGGCAAGGAGCGCTGGACCGAGGCGGACCATGCGTGGCTCCGGGAGCATTATGCCGCGTCGACGGTGCAGGAACTGGAGGCCCAGTTCCCTCGCCGCGGCTACCAGGCCATTCGGCGACAGGCGGAGACCTTCGGACTCAAACGCCCACCACGCGGCCGACCCAAGCCCAAGGGGGCGAGCTGGAGCACCGAGGAGCATGCCGTGCTGCAGGCGTATGCCGCCGGGGGGATGAGCACTGCTGAGCTGTGCGTTCAGCTGCCAGGACGCACCTGGGACGCCATCGCGTCACAAGGGCGCCTCTTAGGGCTTCGTTTGCGACGGCAAGCAGCGTATTATCGGCTCGTGCATGATACACGCGAAATTATAGATACAGAAGACTCTTCGAGGAGGGTGTAGTGACAATTGCCCGTACGTTGATGGGAATCATGCTAATACCCACCCGACTATTTTGAAGGCTGTGCTTCCTCGCGCTTAAGGGCAACCCAAAAACCCGAAAAGAGTTTCACCTGACGCTCGCGAAACACCTGCTTAGCCGACCATATCTCCTACAACCCGCCACGCACTCCGTTATGCCACCCAATGAAAGATGAAATTGCGCCGCTCTGATCCATGCTGTGGGAGATGCCGGCTGAGGTCAAAACCTTCCGCGATCCTAGGGAGGTCAAAACCTTCCGCGATCCTAGGCTGGCCGGGTTGTGCACATGGCTCTATGGCTGCTTACCCAGGAAGGAGCATATCATTGGGTCCATGTGCCAGAACTATGCGGCCGATGTGTTAATGCTGGCAACATATCATCAAGGCACGGACACGGGAGCTCCTTGTTCACCCCTTTGCACAAGTGCTGGCCCCCTATCACGGTCTAAGGTGCTCACAGTTGCTTTTTGCATTGGGGCTATGCTTTACAGTAATTCAGGAACCGCGATAGGGAGTATCGCAGCGGTTAGAACCGCTGTTGAATGCTGGGAGGGTTGTCCAATATGTCAGTGCAGCGACACCATGAAAAGCAACACAGCCAGTGGCTTCACCAGCTCTGGCGCATGACCCAAGACGAATTAGTCCAGGTGCTCCTGGTGGCGCTCGGGGTCGTCGCCGGGACGTGGATCTTTGTGGGGCTGGCGGGCGAGGTGCTTGAGGGTGACACCCAGGCGTTCGACCGCTGGCTCCTCCAAGCCATGCGGTCCCCGGAGGACCCTGCGTGGCCACGCGGGCCCCGCTGGCTAGTGGAAGTCGGCCGCGATGTCACGGCCTTTGGCAGCCCCGTGGTGGTCATCCTCCTGACCGCGGCAGTGCTAGGCTATTTGTGGCTCCAGCGGAGATACGGGGCGCTCTGGTTCGTGGTAGTGGCGACCGCTGGTGGAGGCCTGCTCGGCCGCCTGATGAAAGAGCTCTTTGCCCGGGAGCGTCCCGAGCCGCTGCCGTGCCTCTGGGTGAGCAGTCCCAGTTTCCCCAGCGGCCACGCTGTTCTGGCGGCGGTGGTGTATCTCACGCTGGGGATTCTGCTCGCTCGGCTCGAACCTAGGCTCCTGTTGAAGGTCTACTTCCTCGGGGTGATGATGGCGCTTGCCTGCCTGGTCGGCCTCAGTCGGGTCTATCTGGGCGTACATTATCCGACGGATGTGCTCGCCGGCTGGACAGTGGGTTTGGTCTGGGCCCTCCTCTGCTGGTTGGCCGCGCGGTATCTGCAGCGGCGTGGGGCTGTGGAAAGATCCCACGGATAAAACGATGGCCACGGGCGCTCCAAGAATGCACACGCTTCGGGCCAGTCGCTGGCGAGCAACATCGGTGTAGCAGGATGGACCAGACCGCACCTCAATTTCTCAAAGGGCGAAAGAAGGCCCGGATGTCATTAGCCAGCAACTCCGGCTCCTCGAGCGCGGCGAAATGGCCGCCGCGAGGCATCTCGGTCCAGCGTTGGACATTGAAGGACCGCTCGCCCCACTCCCGGGGCGGCCGGCTGATCTCCTTGGGGAAGGCGGCCATGGCCGATGGTACGACAATGCGCTCGCCCTGTTGTAGGGTCCACGGTTGGCGCGCAGTCTCATAGTACAGCCGAGTGGATGAATTGATGGTTTGGGTGACCCAATAGAGCGTAATAGTCGTGAGCAGCTCATCCTTGGTGAATCGGCTCTCGACCTCTCCGTGGCAGTCGCTCCAGGTCCGGTACTTTTCCACGATCCAGGCCGCCAGCCCCGCCGGCGAGTCATTGAGGCCATAGGACAGCGTTTGAGGTTTAGTGCCCTGGATGTGGGAGTAGCCTCCTTCAGCCTGCAACCAGGCCTCGCGCTGCTCCAAATACGTCTTTTCAGCCGCCGATAGGGCTCTCGATCCAGGGCCAAGGTAAGGTGTCGGCCGGGTCATCGACGTGACGTGGATGCCCATCAGGTTGCGGGGATAGGCAAACCCCAGATAGGAGGTGACGCTGGCCCCCCAATCACCCCCTTGGGCGCCAAAGCGCTGATATCCCAGCCCCTCGGTCATCAGCTTAGCCAACAGGTCAGCGACCTTGAAGACATGCAAGCCACGCTGTGTGGGATGATCTGAGAAGCCGTAGCCGGGCATGGACGGCACCACGACGTCAAAGGCATCGGCGGGGTCGCCACCATGGCCGCCCGGGTCTGTGAGCAGCGGAATGATCTTGGACATCTCGAAGAATGATCCGGGCCAGCCATGCGTCATGATCAAGGGCATGGGATTGGGACCCTGGCCTTGCTCGTGGATGAAGTGTATTCCGAGCCCCTCAACGATGGTCCTATAGTGATGGAAGGCGTTGATCCGCCTTTCCTGCGCTTTCCAGTCGAAGCGGGTGCGCCAGTATTCTACCAACTCCTGCACATAGCCCTGACTGGTGCCGTAGTCCCAGTCTGACCCAGGGACCTCGCCGGGCCACCGGGTCGCTTCCAGGCGGCGGTCCAGGTCATCCAGCACGGCATCGGGAACCTCGATCGTCAATGGTATCTCGTCCATGCCTCTCCCTTCTGCCTCAATGGCTTCCTGTCATAGGCCAGCGCTAGCCTGCATACTTCCCCGCTTTGATAAAATCTGCCACGCGCTCCCCGATCATGATAGTCGTCGCATTGGTATTAGCGCGAATGCAATCCGGCATGATGGAGGCGTCGGCGACCCATAAGCCCTCAAGCCCATGGACGCGTCCGTATTGATTAACCACCGCCATCGGGTCCGAGGCCGGTCCCATCTTGCAGGTGCCTGAGACATGATGCGAAGTGCCAAGGTTGCGCATCAGCCAGTCATCCAGTGCGTCATCCGAGCTTAGGTCGGCATCGGTTGGCAAGACACGCTCGATGACGAGGTCTTTGAACGCTGGGTCCTCGGCCATGCGGACCGCCAATCGGACGGCTTTGCGCATACGCTCGCGGTCAAAGGGGTCGGTGAGGTAGTTGTAGTCCAGAAGCGGCTGTACGTGGGGATCGGCGGAGGTCAGCCGCAACTCACCAGCACCAAGCGCGAGTTGGAGACTGCAACTGATGCCGAGGTAGTTGGCGTCATCATTGATCACCACTTGCACCGGTCGATGTTCGCTAGTCATCAGGATAGGGGTGATCTGCATGTCGTTGCGCAGATAGGAGCCCTCGACGGTATAGCGCAACCCGACCTGGATGGCAGGAGCTTGGACATCGGGCCGCTCACCCGGCACGCGCAGGAGCACAGTGGCGGAGGGGTGGTCGCGCAGATTTTGACCCACACCAGGTAAGTCATGCCGCACGTCGACGCCGACGCTCCGGAGCTGCGCCGCCGGGCCGACGCCGGAGAGCAAAAGTAAATGCGGCGAGCCTATGGCGCCGCTGCTCACCACGATCTGGTCACCCTCGACGGTGAAGCGCTCCCCGCCACTGTCGACTTCGACTCCGACCGCACGGCGACCGTCAAACAACAGACGACGGGCCATGACGTTCGACTTGATGGTCAGGTTCAGCCGGTGGCGAGCTGGATCGAGGTACGCCAGAGCCATACTGATGCGCACCCCATCGAGGGTATTGCGCGCTCGGGGTGAGATGCCGGTGGACTCGGGGTGATTCTGGTCCGGATCATCGGGAAAGCCTGCGGCCAAACAGGCCTGGTGAAAAGCGACGGCATGTGGCAGCCATTCCTCACGCCTGTAGCGGCGGACAGGGACAGGACCACTGGAACCATGGAAGTCCCCCCGAAAGTCCAGGTCGTTTTCCATCTTGCGGAAGTAGGGCAGGACTTTCAGATACGACCATTCATCATTGCCCCAGGACGCCCAGTTGTCGTAGTCCTCCGGGATGCCGCGGTAGAGGACCTGTCCGTTAATGGCGCTGGAGCCGCCGGTCGCCTTGCCGCGCGGGATGGTGAGCTGGGTTTGTTGTGGAGTGACGGTCGCGACAAAACCCCAGCTATGGGGCCCGTAGGCGGACAACCACACGTTATTGCCGAGCTTGAGGTCATCGGGTAGATGTTCGAAATTCGGGTAATCCGGTCCGGCCTCGAGGAGCAGCACCGACCTGCTCGGGTCCTCCGACAGGCGAGCCGCGAGCACGCAACCAGCCGACCCTGCGCCAATGACAATCACATCGTATCGCATATCATTCCTCCTCCATCCATCAGTCCAGCCATGTGCGGCTAGTGTCTGTCCCCTTAGATCCGCCGCGGCACTGGGACCCCTGGAATCTTCATCCGGACACGAGCCAACTCGTGGAACGTGGTGATAAAGAGAGTCTTCCAATCGCCGCCACCCCACCCCACATTGGTGGCCCGCTTCCCATCCCCCAGGGCGATGGTCCCGAGATGCTTGCCTGAGGGGTCGATGATCCACACTCCACCGGGTCCAGTACAGTAAAGGTTGCCATCTAAATCGACCTTCATGCCGTCCGGTACGCCGGGCCGCTCATCCTTCAACACACAAAATAGTTTTCCATTTGCAATGCTCCCGTCATCCACGACATCGAAGGCCTTGATCAGCCCGACCCGCGAGTCGTTGATGTACAGCGTCCGTTCGCTTGGCGAAAAGCACAACCCATTCGGCCCCACATAGTCGTCGACGAGCAGGGTGATGGTCTGCAAATCGGGAGAGACCCGGTACACCCCAGCGAACCCGAGCTCTAAATTGGGATACGTCGGTCTAAAAGGGTCCGTGAAGTAGATGCTGCCGTCAGACTTCACGGCGACGTCATTGGGACGATTCAGTCGCTTCCCCTGGTACCGATCGGCGACCACGGTGATGCGGCCATCGGGCTCCAGGCGGGTCACCCGTTGGGCCGCATGCTCACAGACAATCAACCGCCCTTGAGGGTCTCGCGTCATGCCGTTGGCCTCATTCGTGGGCGTCGCCACGAGAGTCACGCCCTCTCCAGGCGCCCACTTCAGGCGCTTGCTTTGCCCGATGTCACTGAACAGTAAATAGCCGCCCTCTTGCCACCAGACCGGGCCTTCGGCCGGCCACCAGGGGAGACCAAGGGCTGAGCCGTCGGCGCCAAAGCCGCTGGCCAGCCACTCAACCTCTTGATCCAGGTCGACGAGCCGTGCACATTCTGGGGCTACCTGTTCGATCGGCATACCATGCTCCTTCACGCGTACCCTCGCCACACGGCAGGCGCGTTGTGAGGGTCTACCAGTCAAGCGATGTCAGCGTTGCCTGCAGGCTATACCTGCTGTGCAGCGGATTTATAACAGAGGCGGGGCTATTGAGCAATGCCAAAACGACGACACGTTGGCCTGCTCGGAACGCCTGCGCCAAGGAGGAGCGTTCGACGTCAGGCAGGCTATTCGGTATAATTCGGCACGAGCCACACGCGATGGCGGCCAGCTTAGTTGGCCAGGAGCTCCACAGCGACCAGAGGACTGCTTTCGACCCACGCCTCTATGTCCTGATATCTGCCGAGTTTCTGATGGATGGCGGTGAGGATGGTGCGGCGCCTGGCTTGATCCAGAATGGGGGTCGCTCTAGCAGGTAGGTCTACTCGTACACTCTGCTTGAGGTGGAACGTAAACTCCGGGTGTGTCAGCAGGTTGGCATACCAGTCGCGGGGCCTTGGTGGTCTCCCCGTGATATACAAATTTCCTTCGATATTGTGGAACCGTATCTCGATGCGGCGGGGTTGCCCGGTTTTCCGTCCACCGGTGGTAATGTCGATGAGGTAGTCATGATCCAGGGCGTGCTGCACTTGCTCGTCCATACGCAATCTCCTGTGAGGATGCCCCTCTGCTTGAAGGCGAGCGTGCGCCGATAGGCGATATTGTGATAGCCAGCGAAACGTATGATAATGCAGCAAGAACCATCGTAGTATATCATCCTTTGGAGTTATCGATGTCTACTATCGTTTGCTAAAGGCATGGGCGCCTCAGAAACGAGGCTATTGCCCCCGGTCCGGCGAACCGCTGCTGGCCGTATAATCCCACTGGCGCGCGCCCGCATCCACGATCCACGCGACATCACGCTCCATCAGGTAGCGCTGACTGACAAGTTCGCGGGCTACTGCCGCAAGCCGCGCGAGAAACTCGTCGCGGCCCGCGTAGCGCTCCTCGATGGAGATTCGTGGGTCATTCTTCAGCTGTCTTTCGGCCCGTGTTCTGGAAAAAGGGAAGTAGGAGCCGATCAGTCCAGCTAGCGGCTGGAGTTTGCCGGGCGGGGGATCCTGGTAGTTCCAGCCTGTATAGGTTCCGAGTGGCACGGCTAGATGGGGTAGCCGGATTCCAGCTCTCTCATTGCCATCGGCATCGACCGACGGAACCAGCAGCGGGAGCGGCTCGCCCAGCTTCGGTGGCTGATGAGAAACGAGGCCATCAGCAAGGAACCGCGGGCCGAAATCCATCCTATAGATTTTAGGTACGCCCTCCGGGAACGGCATCCCAGGAATAGTGGGGAACCCTGCGTGCTCCACCGGAACCAACTGTCCATCTTCGATCCTCGGATAGCGGGATGGCGGCGGTTCCTTGCCCTCGCGCAGCCAATCCTGCATTGCCAGTAACAGCGCGCGCATGACCGGCGACTGCGAAGCAAAATTCCCCCAAAGTCTGGACCTGGATTTTACGGGCGGGAAGGGGCTCCCAGCGTGCGGAGTCCCCGTGATATAGAAAACATACGTGTTTGGGGCGAGGGCAATATCACGGCTGGCGTCCAGCGACGTCGTGACGAGCGAACCCGCGCGCGCCCAGTATTCGGTGGAGGTCAGCGTATAAAAGATCTTCGGTACGACTCCATCGCGCTCGGCTTTCGTCAGCAGCCCGTCCATGCGTCCCGAAGCCGGATCTGTCTGCGGTACGTCAGAGAACGGGAAGATATCGACCGGCCAGAAGTGCGTCCGAACGGAGTTCCCCGCCACGCCGGGTCGGGCAAAGCGATGGTTGAAACTGCCTCGTCCGGCGCCAGCCGCGGCCGCAAAGATACCGTCGAAGACCTTGCGGCGTTTTTCATCTTGATTGAAACCGTCATACACGAACTGCCGCAAGAAGCGCGCGCTCTGCGAATAGCCGTAGCCGATCGCCCGCTTCATAAAATGCCGCTGGTCATTCAGCAAAGTCTCGCGTGAACCGTACTTGAAGAAAGAGACGATATCGCGGACGGCGGCCAGCCCAAGACCAGCGATGGCTGGATGTCTTGCCTCGTAAACCAGCTCGTAGATTCGGTTGGGCTCAAATCCTCCCGGCACGACGATTTGTCGGAGATCGGAAGAAAATTTCCATTGGTCGCGCCGGATGGTCTGGTAGGGTCCCACTTCGGACTCCCTCACCGTGAGCGTTGCAGAGGAGCTGTCCGGATCGATGGGAGTCTCAATGGGGGCTGAGCCCGGGCCGCCAAGTTGCCAGATGTCGGTTTTCTGGGTCGGGATCCATTCCCGACGGGCCAGACCGATTAGCAGTTTGTCGCTGTCACCGGCGGTGACGCGTTGCAGCTTCATCACGTCATCGCCTGCAAGATCCATCTGCCAGCCGAGCCATACGATCGTGAACCCGTGCTGCAGAAGGAGCGCGTCGCCAAAGTCGCGGGCATTTCGCGGATCCTGAACGGTTGTCCCGAAGTCGAACTGGCGATTCAGCCCTTTGCGGCCGCGATTCACCACTTCGAACAACACCGTGCCGTTTGACTTCGCCGAATCACGCGGTTTGAGCACGTACAAGTCGGCAGAGAAATCCACGTGACCGTGCTCGTTTCGGGGGGCGTGCTGGATGTCCGTAATGATCCGGTTGATCGGCGCCTCCGGATCGATGGCGAAATGCACCTTGGCGATGATCCGCTCGTATGGACCGGCCTTGTGCATCGGTATGCCGTCGAGCACGTCGCTGCGTTCCAAAAGCGCCACATTCGTGACCTCCGCCGTCGAGGTCAGCGGCAGGGCAAGCACCAGCAGGAGAAGAAGCTGTGTGATCATGGACATCCTCCCACGGAAGTGAAATGCTCGCCATATGTGGGGAGTCTTTCTGACGACATAAACCACTACGACGACCACGGTGATGGGACGTCTTTCCTGGCTCACAATCTGGTGGCTAGCTTCTCTGTCAGAGGCGCAGTGCGCTGCCTTCTGGGCCTGCGTGCTATCGCCGCGCTGAGGAATCCACCCAGTGGGCAGCCGCGGTGGCCAAGCACGTCTCGGATCTGCCGATCCCAACTGAGCACAAGGCGCGGAATCGCCTGCCTCAGCAAGTCGACCCGGTGTACCTCTAGGAGCCCGAATGTCGGGAGCGGTATGAGCCGTTCCGGACCACAATCGTCAGCAGGATTGGATGGTCCAAGCTGTCGAAGCACCGCGAGATAGCGCCCGCGATGAACCATTTCACCCCTTTCCAGCCACTGGTAATCTCTCCCAGGGTGGTACGCCCAAGCGGATGATCTCCCCTCCCTTGGTCACGATCACCGATCCACTGAAGTTATGCTCTCGTACAGCGGAATCCATGGACTCACGGAGTTTGCCTGACAGGTCTTGAGCCTGACTATGAGGTGTAGAAGAAAATCCCCAAAGCAGGAAGAACGTGATCAAGAATCTACGAGCCCCAAGGGCCATGGGATGTTCCTTCAGTTGATTGGGCGATGCAATGCCGCATGAATGTTTTGGGGATAAACGTCACCTAGACATCATGACTTCCAGGAGGGTAGGCTGACCTCTGGTGCCACGGCGGGGGAGCCATGCGCAGGCCAGAGCCGCATCCTGACGGCTCGACGGTCATGACCCTACCCCAGGAGGTCAGCCCTGCCGCACGCTACCCCATGCGGCGGCAGTTGGGAGGGACACTAAGACGCCATCGCCGGCGCCTCTGGCAACGAGGCGCCGGCGGCCGCGGTCGTCTGCGTGGGGCGGAGCGGTCCCCCCCGTGCGACCTTGACCCGCGCTCGGGAGGCGAGGATCTGGGATCTCCAGGCCGCCAAGTCCCGGCTGAAGGCCTTCCTGCGGCGACAGGAGCGTCGGTCTGAGGACCGTGCCACCTGGGGGTCAGCCCCGCGGCGCGGGCGGACGTGATCGGTCCCACGCCCGCGCTGCAGCTGGTCTGCCAGACACACGTCCGCGCCGTATCTGCCCATCAGGAACGGCTCCAGCACCTTGAGACCGCACGGCGTGCACCGGTCGAGGGGTGGCATCTGGCCCCCTGTCGTCCAGGCTCTCCAGGCGATGCGGGGCATCTCGTGCACGGGGGCCGTCCCCCGCCTCGCCGCGCTCGGCGACCGGCGCCATTGTGAGTACCCCAGACAGCCCATGAGCGAGCTGGGGCGCACCCCCAGGGTGTCTTCCCGTGGCGCCCGCCGCCGCCACGGCAGCCTCACCACCGCTGGCCACACGTGGGCCCACCGGGCCCTCATCGAGGGGGCCTGGGCCTCCCGGTCTCGGGCGCAGGTCAGCCGCCATCTCCCCTGGCGAGTGGCGCAACGCCCGCAGGGCGTCCCGCATAGCGGCTGGAACGCCCAGGGGCGACGCTGTCAGTGTTTCCGAGACCTCACACCACGGGGGAAACCGGCAAACCAGGGGGGCGATCGCCGGGGACATGGCGGCCTTCATGTGGGCCATCGCTCAGCAGGTCTCCGTCACCCCCTAAGCCTGGCACACGTGTGGGGTCGTCGAGATCCTCAAAAGGTTTGCTGTCCATGGGAAGAGGCGCAGCGCCGGTATGGTGTAATCCTCGACACCGTTCAGAGGTTCAAAATCCTCATCCCTAAAGCCCGGCAGGCACCTGACGGACACACGTAAGGTGGTCGCCAACCCACTGATATCCGCTTGATCAACCGTCGGATGTTACTGGTTCCGCCTCGGCCGATGCACCGAATGTAGAAATGGGCCCATCTGATAAAGACAGAAAAAGTTACTCACACCCCTTGACATCGGAAGTCATATCAACGCCCAAGCTCACCTGCCGCGGCGGCCACGGAGACGTTATACCGTCCGGAACCCGGAATGGCCGCCGCGGCAGGTGCAGCGCCTGGTTCGGCGTCCTGCGGCCCATGGAGAACTAGTTCAGGGCATCGTGACTCAAGTCTGAGACGATCAACTTTGCTAAGAATGCTGGCCCGCGCCGTACCACTGCTCGGCGATCCGGTCGAGTTCCTCGATCACGCCCTGCAACTCGAGGACCCGTTCTGTGAGCGCGTAGGTGACCTGCGGCGGGACGGTCGGCTCGTAGTGCCGGGACACCCACCCCTCGGCCTCCAAGAGCCGCAGCCGTTCGGTCAGCGTCTTTGTCGAGATCGCCCCGAGCCGTCGCTTGAGTGCGCCGAACCGAGTCGGACCGTCCATGTGCAGGCGGTGCAAGGGCAGTAGCGTCCACGCGCTCGACAGGATTCCCAGCAGCTTCGCGAGGGGCTGGTGGGTGTTATCGCTTTCAGTACGTTTCTGCCGCGCCATGATTTCCTCTTGGGAATTAGGTTCATATTAGGAACCTAATTTACTTAGGAAAGGACAAAGTGTAAAGTTCAACATTGATGACCGCTGCAAGCGCCCGACACCGGATGTGTGGCGACCGTCCGGGCACGGTCCGCTTGCGGCAGCTGGCGTGATCACATTCGATTAGACGAGGAGGTGCTTATGCAAAATGCCCCACAAACACGGGAGAGGACCGAATTCAACGGTAAATGAGTCCTGGTCACTGGCGGAACTAAGGGCATTGGCGAAGCCATTGTGAATCGCCTTGTCCGCGGAGGTGCAGCAGTAGTCACCACCGCGCGCTCCGTCCCCGCTGGCGGCACGCCCGAATGGTTCGTCCAGGCCGACGTCAGTATGCCCGAGGGGGTAGATCAGGTCATCAAGACAACCCTTGAACGTCTCGGCGGGCTCGACATTCTGATCAACTCCGTCGGCGGTTCCTCCGCGCCAAGTGGTGGTGCTCTCGCCTTGACCGATGACGACTGGCAGCGGACGTTCAACTTAAATCTGTTCTCCGCGGTCCGCCTGGACCGCGGATTCCTCCCATCGATGCTGAAGCAAGGCTCAGGCATTATCATTCATATCTCGTCTATCCAGCGAACCCTGCCGCTCTTTGAAGCCACACTGGCGTACGCGGCCGCAAAGGCCGCCCTGACCAACTACAGCAAAGGACTCTCCAAGGAGGTGGGCCCTCGGGGCATCCGCGTGAACACCGTTGCACCCGGATTCACCGAAACCAAGGCCGCCGAGGCGCTGATCGAGCGGTTGGCGGCGCAAGCGGGCACCGACACGGCTGCCGCACGACAGGGTTTGATGAATTCGCTCGGAGGGATTCCACTGGGCCGACCCAGCCGACCCGAAGAAGTCGCCGAATTGGTCGCGTTCCTGGCGTCGGATAGAGCTTCTTCCATCATCGGGAGCGAGTACGTCATCGACGGCGGAACGATCCCGACGGTGTGAATCATCTGAAGCACTGCAGGATGGCGTACCGCATGCCAAAGTCCGTTCACAACCAGCAGAAGCGAGGTGTACCATGGCGACGAAATTACCCAAGAATGTCGCTGCCTACATGCGGGCGACGAACAACCACGATGTCGCCGCTTTCATCGCCTGCTTCACCAAAAGCGCCGTCGTCAACGACGCAGGCCGGGAGTTCGGCGGCCTCGCCGCGATAAAGGCCTGGAGCGATCGCGACATCATCGAGGCCTGGGTCACCCTCGAAGTCCTTGACGTCGCCGACCGCGACGGCGAATTTGTTGTCACGACCAAAGTCGATGGCAACTACGACAAGACCGGCCTTCCCGATCCGTTCGTCGACAATCACTACATCATGGTTGAGGGCGATCAGGTTGCCTGATGGACGATTCGACTGGCGGGCGAAAAATTGGGGACTTAGCAAGATGCCGCAACGCTGTACCGGTGCGCGTGGGTCCTGAACCCACACCTGGCGGGCGAAAAATTGGGGACTTAGCAAGATGCCGCAACGCTGTACCGGTGCGCGTGGGTCCTGAACCCACACCCCTTGAGACCGGAAGTCATATCAACGAGCTGCCCATAACCGGCGCGCAAACAACAAGCGCAGCGCCGCTGTTTGCGCGTCCGCGTTCATGGGCAGGTTAGCTGGCGAGAGCGCCTTCATCAGCCGCCACTTCAAAGTGCTCGCATTTCATGAGACTTCTCCATGGCCGGAGGCCCACGCGTCCTGCTGGTACCGGTTGTCGAAGGCTCACAGAGTAAACCTGCTGGTCATCGCACGGAACGTAGATCGTGTTGCCAAACACTCTCACCACCAGATCGTACGAGCGACGCGGCTTTAGCGCGAAAGGCACTCCGCTATCAACGTGCTGGTAGATGTCCGCGGGGGTTGTCCAGCTGGCGCGCTTGGCGTCACGATTCCAGGCTTGTAAGGCTTACCGTGCATCAGGATGCCGTTCCCAAAAGAGACGGAGCGTTTTGAGGGCGATAACACGCATGCCGCCATTATACAACGCTCCCGTATTGGGAACAATTGTCGGGCGCTCTTCATCGCACACCCCCCTCCAGGGCGATTGAAGCTTGACATCGATCTCCAATCCGGGTTAATTGGCATAACACTCTCGGCCGGACAGGCACAAAAGGGTTAAAACAATCAGCAGTCAGAAGGGTCTCATGGAGCTGGGATTGCAGGGTAAGGTCGCGGTCATCACCGGCGGTAGTGAGGGGATTGGGCGTGCCACAGCGTTTCGTCTCTGCGAAGAAGGGGTGCGCGTGGCAATCTGCGCCCGGCGCGAGGACGTGCTGCAGACAACGGCCAAGGAGATCACCTCAGCGACCGGAGGAGAGGTGCTCGCCGTGCGGGCCGATGTCACCAATCCGGCCGATTGCGCGCAGTTCATGCTGCAGACGATCGAGCGCTTCGGACGCCTCGACATCCTGGTCAACAACGCCGGCCGTTCGTCGGCCATGCCGTTTGAACAGGCCGTTGACGAGGTATGGCAAGAGGATATCGAGGTGAAGTTGTATGGCGCTATCCGCTGCACGCGGCTCGCCATTCCGCATATGCGCAAGCAAGGGGGTGGACGGATCATCAATATGACCACCATCGCGGGCAAACAGCCGACGGCGCGGTCGGTCCCCACCAGCGTGACGCGGGCAGCGGGCATCAATCTCACCAAAGCGCTGGCCAACGAATACGCTGCCGACAACATCCTAGTCAACACCATCTGCCTCGGGCGTCTGAAGAGCGCCCAGTGGACCCGACGCTGGCAGGCGCACTTCTCCCACATGACGCTGGATGAGTTCTATGCCACGCAGGGTGAGTCGATTCCGCTGCAGCGCCTGGGCGAGGCGGAAGATGTTGCCGATCTCGTGTGCTTCCTCGCCTCGGAGCGCGCCCGGTACATCACCGGCACCGCGATCAATATCGACGGGGGGCTCTCGGGGGCGGTGTAACACGATTGTGAGGGGGAGCAAGGTCCCTCAGCGAGAGACGTCATGGCCTCGAAGCGCCAAGATTCGCCAAACACCGCACGCCTGACCCCTACCGACATGATGCAGCAGTATCGGCGCATCAAAGCCCAGTACCAGGACGCCATTCTGCTGTTTCGTTTCGGCGACTTCTATGAGATGTTTTGCGAGGACGCGGAGCGCGTGGCGCGTGAGCTGCAGCTTGTCCTCACCTCACGTCCGCAGGGGAAGGGGATGGAGCGCGTGCCCATGTGCGGCATCCCCTTCTATCGCATCGATGGCTATATCGCGCGCCTGATTGGACGCGGCTATAAAGTCGCGATCTGTGAGCAGCTCGAAGAGGCCAGCCCGACCAAGCGCCTGGTCGAGCGCGGGGTGGTGCGGGTGGTAACCCCAGGCACGCTCTACGAGGTGGGAGAGGGCGAAACGTTTGTGGTCGCGCTGTTGCCCACCGAGCAGCGCGTCGCTGTGGTATGGCTCGAGCTGTCGACCGGCGAGTTTTTTGGCACAGACTCCTGGCCGGCCGAGCTGCCATCACTCTTCGCCAAGTTTCCGCCACGTGAGCTGCTGTTGCCTGCAGGTCGGGAGCATTGGACCGCCGAGCTACGATCCTGGATGCAGCGCATGCCACCGGTCACCGTCCGGGACTGGTCTGCATTCGCGCCAGAACACGCCAATGCCGTCCTGCAAGCCCACTTCGGCGCCGAGCGCGTTGATGCCTTTGGCTTCTATGAGGGAGAATCGGTGTTGCGGGCGGCAGGCGCCCTACTGCGCTACGTCCAGGACACGCAGTTGGAGTTTCTGCCACACGTCAAGGCGCTGCGCCCCTATCGGCCAAGCGACTTTTTGATTCTGGATGCATCAACCCAACGTAACCTCGAGCTCACCGAAAGCCTCTTCGACCGTCGCACCGAAGGCAGCCTGTTTGCCGTCATTGATCGGACTATGACCGGTATGGGTCGTCGGCGTTTGAAATTTTGGCTGTTACATCCCCTCCTGTCCAGTGCCGAGATCGGGCGACGCCAGGATGCCATCGCCGAAATGCTTGTCTCTCTCCCTCTCCGTCAGGGTCTGCGCGCACAATTGCGCGCGATTCTCGACCTCGAACGGCTAACCTCACGGCTGACCTCGCAGATCGCCCGCCCACGCGATCTCGTAGCACTTAAAGCTTCCCTGGCAGCGCTGCCAACTCTCGGTCATCTCCTTGACGGTGTGGCCTGCACATTATTGTGCGACATCAAGGAACAACTCGACCCACTGACTGACGTGTGGGAGCGCATCAACAGTACCCTACTCGACGATCCAAAGGCCTCGCCTACCGAGGGCGGACTGATTCGCGACGGCGTGTCTGCGGCGCTTGACGAGGAGCGGGCGCTGATGACTAATAGTCAGCAAGCGCTGGCCGACCTCGAGCAGCAGGAGCGGGAGCGCACCCGTATCCAGAGCCTGAAGGTCGGCTTTAACAAAATCTTTGGCTATTACATCGAAATCACCAAACCGAATCTGAAGCTCGTTCCCCCGCAGTATATTCGGAAACAGACGGTGGCGGTAGGCGAGCGCTTTATCACGCCTGAGCTGCAGTACTTGGAAGCCAAAATCCTCACCGCCGCCGAGCATAGCCAACAGTTAGAGTATGAGCTGTTTTGCAGGCTGCGGCGCTGGGTGGCCGATCAGGGTGACCGTTTGCGCCGGGTGGCCGACCTCCTGGCGAGCATCGATGCCCTGGCCTCATTGGCTGAGGTTGCCGCCGGTTCAAGTTGGCAACGGCCTGAGGTCACGGAAGCATTTGGCCTAAAGATCTCTGAGGGGCGGCATCCGACTGTCGAGATCAGCGGGGGATCCTTCGTACCAAACGACCTGGAGCTGACGCCGGAGCGCTTCCTGCTTGTCGTCACCGGTCCTAATATGGCCGGCAAATCGACCTATGCCCGCCAGGCTGCGCTCCTGATTCTGTTGGCGCAAATCGGCAGTTACATTCCAGCCCAGGCCGCGCGCCTTGGCATCGTCGATCGCATCTTCACGCGCGTGGGAGCGGCGGATCTGTTAGCGCGCGGCATGTCGACCTTTATGCTGGAGATGTCGGAGACAGCGCATATCTTGCGTCACGCCAGCGCGCGTAGTCTGATTATTCTCGACGAGGTCGGCCGTGGAACGGGAACAGCCGACGGCCTGGCCATCGCTCGGGCGGTGATCGAATATCTGGTGCGGCGCGTGCGCGCCAAGACGATTTTTACCACCCATTACCATGAAGTGACCACATTAGCTGACACCTACGAGGCCGTCGGTAATGCCTGTCTGCAGGTGCGCGACGATGGCGGTGAGGTGACCTTCTTGTACAAAGTGCTACCAGGGGTGTCAAGTCATAGCTACGGGATCCATGTCGCCAGATTGGCAGGACTTCCCGAGGAAGTGGTGGCGCATGCTGAGGCTCTGCTGACCGAGTCAGTACTTCTCCCCGCCCAAATGCCGGAGGCTGGGCATCATGCCCTTTCACGGGGCAATGCACCGATACTGCATCGGATGGAGGCGCGCCTGCGCGGCATCGATCCCCTTCACACCACACCCTTTGGGGCCCTCCAACTGCTCCATGAGCTACGTGAACTGGTCGTCCAGGGCGCAAGCATGGACCAGCCCCCGCCTCCGGCGCCCAGATGAAAATCCACATTCTTTCACCCCACCTCCAGCAGCAGATCGCTGCTGGTGAGGTCATCGAGCGCCCAGCGAGTGTGATGAAAGAATTGATTGAGAACGCCCTGGATGCCGGGGCCCAGCACATCAGCGTCGACGTGGAGCACGCTGGCCGCCAGATGATCTGTGTCACCGACGATGGGGCGGGGATAGTGCCCGAGGATGTGCCGCTGGCCTTTGAACGCTTCGCCACAAGTAAGATCGACGCGCCGCGTGATATCGAGTCGGTGCGGACCTTTGGCTTCAGAGGCGAGGCCTTGCCCAGCATTGCGGCGGTGTCGCGGGTGGAGTTACTGACCCGCCCGCATGGCGCCGTACTCGGGACGTGTGCCCGTGTTGAGGGAGGCGTTCTCCGCCGTATCGATGCGTCTGGTGCGCCTGTCGGGACGCGCGTCGAGGTGCGCGATCTGTTTTTCAACACCCCTGCACGTCGGAAATTTCTGCGCTCACTGCGGGTGGAACTCTCCCACATCATGGGGGTGTTTACCACTTTTGCCACCGCCTTTCCGGAATATACCTGGTCGCTGCGCTGCGACGGGAGGCCGCTGTTCGAGCTCGCTGCGTGCAGTTTCCGCGACCGCCTCCTGGCTCTGTATGGACAGGACGTGATGGCCGAGTTGGAGAACTTCGATGGCGAGGGGTTGAGCGGCCGGGTATGGGGGAGTTTCCGGCGCGACAGGACGGCAGGCCGCCGGTCGTATCGCCTCTTCGTGAACCGCCGCCCCGTTCGCAGTGCCAGCCTGTATCGGGCTGCACAGGCCGCCCTTGGCGGGGCTGGGATGTTGTTGCTGTTCGTCGAAATCGCTCCGGAGGTGGTCGATATCAATGTGCACCCAGCCAAGCGCGAGGTACGCTTTCGTGACGAAGAAGGGGTGTACGACCTTGCTTTCAGCGCCCTTACCCGTGTGCTCGCCCGCGACAGAGCCCGAGGTGCTGGCGTGGCCGAGGACGAGGCGATCTATACTCCGTCAACCATCGGTGCGGGCGAGGCGTTTCAAGCTATCGGGCAAATCGAGGACACCTTCCTGTTGGCGTCAGCCCAGGGGCACCTATACGTGATTGACCAGCATGCCGCGCATGAGCGTATCCTCTATGATCAACTCCTGGATGCCATGGCGCGCGGCACTCCTCCAGGACGCCCACTCATGGCCCCGCAGGTGTTGGTGCTGGCGTCCCGCGAGCTGCAGCTTGTGGAAGACCACCGACAGATGCTCGAGGCGTGCGGCTTCGCCTTCGATCAATTTGGGCCAGGGGCCGTGGCCATCCGCACGATCCCGGAGGTGGTGCCGGCCAGTCAGGCTGAGTCTGTCTGTCGGCGGCTCATCCAGCGCGTACGGGATAATGTGACGGAACGGCGCAGCGAAACGCTGCCGCAGATGCTCGCCTGCCTGGCAGCCATGAAAGCCGGGACCACGTTATCCCTGCCAGAGCAACAGCAGTTGCTGCGCGACTGGGGAAAATCCCCCCACCTCCACGCCTGCGCTCATAATCGGCCGGTCTACTTCCGCATTGGCCTGGATGACGTGCGTCGTCAGATCGGTCGTACCGCCGGTAGTTGTGAGGCGTGAGCGGTGCGATGACTACCCTTTTTTCCCATCGAGAAAAAGGGCCCCCATACGCACATCCTCCGGATTATGTCCGAGGGCCATGACTTTCTGGATCATCTGCGCGAACAGGGGAAAGGTCGGTAAGCCGGCAGCCTGCGGGCGGGCGACGCGCGGAAACGGCTCGAAGTGCGCAGTGGCGGAGGGGAATGTATGCTGGAACAGAGCCAGCATCTCATCAGCGGGGCGAAAATACCAGGTGTGCCGCCGAGCAATCGCTTGGTGGACCATTTCTGCCGGATTGTCGCCGGCATAACAGGCCGCCACGCCGCGGAATGAGCCACCTGGCTTCAGAATGCGGTACACCTCCTCTAGTACCAGTGATGGGGCAGAAACCTCCTGCAAGAGGTTAAGGCTGGCCACGAGATCGAAGGTTTCGTCGGCAAAGGGGAGCGGTTGGGTGACGTCTGTCTGGATGGCATAGGTATGTGGGCAATCCACGATCTTGGCCTGTGCCACCGCGAGCATCTCCCGGCTCAAATCGACGCCCACGCAACAGGTCTCGTCGCCGAGTACTATGCCAAGCGTGCAGAGCAAATCTCCTGTCCCACAGCCGAGATCGAGGACCGCGCTGAGGCCGCTGAGCGCATCGGCGATGAACGTCATGCGTGCGGTCAGGGCTTGGTCGCCAAGCATGAGGCGTCGATCGTCATCATACGACTTGGCATAGACACGATAGACACTTTGCTTGCGATCACGATACGTCTCCATGGTTGATTCCCCCGCTCGGTTTGCCTATCCTACGCAGTCGTGGGTGCTTCGATGTTCTCAGGGTTTGGTGCCAGGATGAACTGCAACAACAGAGCGTATGAATTTGTATGATAAATTATAACATTTTATGATAAAAAATGATAATCTATCTGATTATGAGAAATCTAATCGCTCTTCATCCACACTGTCAAGTAAAATCTTGCGCCAGCTTATGTCACTGCTGATGTTCCTCAGCGCGAACGTACCGCCAGCCACACTCACGCTGAGGTAAACCATCTACCTTCAGCTCAGGCCAATGCAGACGCATGCGCCACAAGAATCAAGTTGCAAATTCAGGGATGATTTGTTATGGTTCCACCGGCCCACTTAATCCGCGACCACGACGACGAAAGTGAGGTGCATCGCGCTTTGAGCCAACGCACGATACAGGTGTCGTTCTGTGGTTTTCTTTGGTTGTTCCTCCTCTCCCTCACCCCCGCCGCGGCCTTCGCCACTGATCCCCATGCTCCCCCAACAGTGGCTTCTTTGACGTCCGAGTCACGCTCGGCGACTGTGCCGTTTTTTGTGGGGGAAGAACTGAGCTTCGAGGTGCGCTGGATGGGCCTCCTCGCCGGCAATGCCCGTATGGCGGTCAGCGGCCGAGTCAGCCGAGACGGCCATGATGTCTATCATATTCGCTCGTTGGCCGAATCCTCTCCATTCTTTTCCCTATTTTATTATGTGCGTGACAGCGGCGAGACATTCGTAGACGTGCGTGAGCTACTGCCGTGGTACTACCATCTTGACCAGCGCGAAGGTTCACGGGCCGTGCAGCGTACAGTGATCTTCGACCAGCGGCGCGGGGTGGCGATCCACACGAAAGATCAGGAGGCCCCGCAGGAGGTCAAGGTCCCCTTAGGGGTTCATGATTCATTGTCGAGCTTTTATATTGTCCGCACACTTCCCTTACGTGTGGGGCAATCGATCTATTTACACACTTTCGCAAACGGCAAGACGTATGACGTCGAGGTGCAGATCCTGCGTCGGGAGAAGGTCGAGGCCTACTGGGGACCTGTGGATGCGTTGGTGGTACGGCCACTGATGCGGTTTCAGGAGATCCTTCGACAGAAGGGAGAAGTGCTGATTTGGGTGACCGACGACGACCGGCGGCTGCCGATACGGATGCGGACGGCGATCACGGTGGGATCGATTGAGGCCACGTTGATCGATGTGAAAAGGATGCAGTAAGCGCAGTGGATGGGTTGGCACGGATGCCAGGATACACAGTGCAGAGCTCATGGTGGATGAGGCACGTCATCGTCGATGGCATGATCGCACTGCTGCTGGAGTTCGCCCGCGACGGAGGCAGGAGGGAGGCGGATGGATCTCGAAGATATCAAGCGGATTTATGCGGGTTATTCCAATGTCTACGATTATATCTTCAAGTGGTTTTTCACGCCGCGACACCAGCATGTGATCAACGCGCTCAACATCGGCCGCCACGCCCGAGTTCTGGACGTTGGGGTCGGCACCGGCCTTTCCCTGCCATTATATCCACGCCATTGTCAGGTCGTGGGGATTGATCTATCTGGAGACATGCTCAAAAAGGCCTGGAAGAAGGTGCGCAAATATGGACTGACAACCGTGCGCCTCATGGAGATGGATGCCTCACGTCTGGCCTTTGAGGACAATGCCTTTGATTACGTGGTGGCGGCTTTTGTCATCAGCGTCGTCCCCGATCCGGTGCGGGTCATCTCCGAGATGAAGCGGGTGACCAAGCCCAACGGGCGCATCGTCATTATCAATCACTTCCAAAGCCAAAATCGCATCGTCGCCAAGGTCGAGGAATGGGTCTCGCCGCTCTGTACACGCCTGGGTTGGCACTCCGATGTCGATCTTGAGGACCTGGTGGCACGCGCCCATCTTGCGGTTGACTCGAAATACCAGCTGAATAAACTTGATTTGTGGAAGGTGGTGTATGCCCACAAATAGGCGTCACGCCGCTCCGCAGCAGCGCTTATATTTCTTGCCGCTGCCGCAGGGACATGGTTCGTTACGGCCAATCTTGCGCCCTTCGCGGCGCACCGGCGCGGGTTTTCCATCGCCGTTGCCCGCTGGCCCGCCACCCCGATGTTCGATATAACGAGGTCTGCGCCCCTCCATCTTCGGGACTGTTTCCTCAAGTTTCCCCGCCTGGATCTTAAACAGGTATGCCGTAATCTCGGTCTTAATAAGGCTCATCATCGCCGAGAAAATCTCGAAGGCTTCCCGCTTGTATTCGTTCAGGGGGTTCTTCTGGGCATAGCCGCGCAGGCCAATGCCCTCCTTCAGGTGATCCATGGCCAGGAGGTGATCCTTCCAGCGGGTGTCGATGAGCTGCAGCATGATCACCTTTTCGAGGTGACGCATCATAGGCTCGCCCATCTGCGCTTCTTTCTGACCATAGCTCTGGCGCAAGCGCTCGAAAATGAACTCGCGCAAGGAGGGCAAATCGGCCCTGGTGCGGGGGAACTCCTGGACGTTGACCTCCACACCAAACTGCCGTTTGATGGCTTCTTGGAGGGCGACGAGGTCCCATTCTTCCGGATGGAGGTCGGCGCTGAGCTGTTCCGCCACGAGGTCGTCGACGACTTCTTCCAGCATCTCCAGGAATGTGTCTTTCAGCTGATCGGCGCCTAACACCTGGGTGCGCAGCTCGTAGATCACCTCGCGCTGTTTATTCATCACATCGTCGTATTCGAGGAGGTGCTTGCGGATTTCGAAGTTGTGGCCTTCGACTTTCCGCTGCGCCCCTTCGATGGCTTTGGTGATCATGCGATGTTCAATCGGCTCGCCCTCGACCATGCCTAGTTTGCCCATGATGGACGACAACCGATCCGAGCCAAAGATGCGCAGCAGATCATCTTCGAGGGATAGGTAAAAGCGCGAGGACCCCGGATCACCTTGCCGGCCAGCGCGGCCGCGCAGCTGGTTGTCGATGCGCCGGCTTTCGTGGCGCTCCGTGCCGATGATATGCAGGCCGCCGAGGTCTCCTGCATGCAATACCAACTCACGTTCGTGGTCGGTTTGGGCTTTGATCTCGGCGTACACCGCCTGCCATTCGTCAGTAGCCACGTTGGTGAGATCGAGACCCCGTTGGCGGAGCTCCTCACGCGTACGAAATTCAGCATTGCCACCCAACAGAATATCGGTTCCACGTCCGGCCATGTTGGTGGCAATGGTCACTGCCTGATAGCGTCCAGCCTGGGCGACGATTTCCGCCTCCCGCTCGTGCTGCTTTGCATTCAGGACATTGTGGGGAATACCACGGTGGCGCAGCAGTCGGCTGAGGAGCTCCGACTTCTCGATGGAGATGGTGCCCACCAGGGCTGGACGACCGATGGCATAGAGCTCCTCGATCTCGTCCACCACCGCCGTAAACTTCTCCCCCTCCGTGCGGAAGACCACGTCTGGGTAGTTGTGGCGGATCAGCGTGCGATTGGGCGGGATGACCATGACGTCGAGGTTATAGATGGTGTGGAACTCCTGGGCCTCGGTGTCGGCAGTACCGGTCATGCCCGCCAGTTTGGTGTACATGCGGAAGTAATTCTGGAAGGTGATCGTCGCCAACGTCTGGTTTTCATTGGCAATCTTCACTTTTTCCTTGGCTTCCACGGCTTGATGGAGCCCATCGCTCCAGCGTCGGCCCGGCATCAGGCGGCCGGTGAACTCATCGACGATGATGACTTCACCGGTCTTCACGACATAATCCACGTCTTTCTTGAACAGTGCATGCGCCCGCAGGGCTTGTGTGACGTGGTGGAGAATCTCGATGTTATGCGGATCGTAGAGGTTCTCCACATGCAACAGATCCTCGACGTGCTGCACCCCTTCTTCAGTTAAAATCACCGACCGCGCCTTTTCGTCGATGGTGTAGTCGTCCTCCTTCTTGAGCCGTGGGATGATGCGGTCGATGCGGTAGTATAAGTCTGTCGATTGCTCCGCAGGTCCGGAGATGATCAAGGGTGTCCGGGCTTCGTCGATCAGGATACTATCCACCTCATCAACGATGGCGTAATGCAGCTCCCGTTGCACACAATCATCCAGGGCAAACTTCATGTGGTCGCGGAGATAATCGAAGCCGAATTCATTGTTGGTGCCATAGACGATGTCCGCCTGGTAAGCCTGTTTGCGGGCGGCGTCATCCATATCGTGCTGAATCGTCCCTGTCGTCAACCCAAGCATCCGGTAGAGAGGGCCCATCCACTCCGTGTCACGTCGGGCCAGATAGTCATTCACGGTGACAACGTGAACGCCCCGACCGGTCAGGGCATTCACGTAGGCAGGCAGGGTCGCCACCAGCGTCTTGCCTTCACCGGTCGCCATCTCGGCGATTTTTCCTTCGTGCAAGACGATCCCACCGATGAGTTGCGTATCGAAATGGCGCATATGCAGCACGCGTTTGGCCGCTTCGCGCCCCACGGCGAAGGCTTCCGGGAGCAACTCGTCGATGGTCTCGCCCTGCTCGAGGCGCTCGCGAAATTCGGCCGTCTTTGCACGGAGCTCGGCGTCGGAGAGCGGTACAACCTCTGCCTCAAGCTGACTAATGCGCTCGGCCAGTGGACGAATCCGCCGCAACTCGCGCTCGTTTTTGCTAGGGATGATTTTTGGAAGAAGCCAACTTAGCATCGCTTGCATGCCCTCTTTCGTCATCAAACGTTGCGGAGACAGTATACCCAGAGGCCTCCACACGTCAGGACAGATATCATATCCCCATCACTGCAGATCCATGGCAGTCAGTATGCCTGGCCTTGCCCGCCAAGGCAAGTCTGTAGGGTACAATGCGGCCGTCCGCATGCAACGGGACACGGGGCAACAAGCGGCGAGGCATATGCTCTGAGGCTGGGAGCGCTTCCCCGTGGCTGGCATTCCTGGGGTGATTGGCAAGCCGACGGTCCGTGATGCGACGCTCACCTGCCTACCCGAGAGGACAAAGCAGAGGGTAAGTCAGGTGGCCCTAGGCTAGCATGGCTCATCTCCTCTGTCAAGCGTTTTGTCGCCGCGCAGAGCAGCTCATGTCCATGGGTTCGCAGACGTGCAGTACGCCTGCAGACAGGCACGCTCAGCGCTGGCGGACGTTTGGTCGTGGCTGCCGATAGAGGGGTGGAGGTTTCTGGGGCCCGGAGGGAAACATCTGCTGCATCTCCCAGTCCCTGAAGATCGGGCGATAGCGCGTCGTATAGTATGCACCATTGCTACAAACGGTGCGATATTCCTGCACGGATTCGATGAAGACGGACGAGCACGATGCGGCTGGCGCCGTGGCCTCAGCGCCGCGTGGTACACTGAGCCATCCTATGACCAACAGAAGTCCTATCAATCGTCCGGCGTTCATATTCGACGGCTTTTCGTGTCAGAGCGGATGCTGGACCGACAACTCCGCCGCACACCCCACCCGTCGACCCCACCACTCTGGGCCTTCGCGCACGTAGGCCCACTCGGGATTCTGCGCCGCATCCCGCAAGCCGGCCATGACAGCGCGGAAGATCGGCGCATCGGCGTCGGCGAATTCAAAGTACCCGACGAAATCGTAGCGACCCTCTTGTCCATAACCGTCGGGGGCATGATAGAGGCGGCGGTTGATGCAAGGGATGCCGGCCTCGGCGGCGAGGGCATGCCCCTTGGCGATCATCTGCCCACTGTCATTATAACGCGGGAGGAAAAGACTTTCACGGCGCATCCAGTGCATGGCCCACCAGTCGGCGGTCTTGCGTTGAGGCGTCACCACTCCCAGCGGAAATCGCCTCCCCGGTCCAGGCGGAAGCGCCGGGGTATAGGCAAACTGGGTCATGGCATAACTGGTATAGCTACGCGGCCGCTGGACCCCCGCCCAGGTTTCAACCGCTCCTCCACGCGGCATGATCAAGGCCCGCAGTCCCTCCTCATAGGCCAGAAGCGGTTCGGGCGAGGCAGCTTCGAGACGGATAAGGCAGCTCGCCTGCGACAGTGCCGGATGCGGCAGGTCGTGCTCCTGACCGAACGCAGGCTCAGCCCGTAGCAGCTGCAAGCGCCCCCGCTTGAACGCCTCCTCCGAGGGGTTTCCTTCCACCTCATGCATGTTTTCCAGCCCCGACCCAAGGCCATCGATCGCTGCGGCTAGCTCGGCATCGACCTCACCCTGGGGAAGGCTGACGAACAGAAATCGACCATGCCCGACGATTTGGGTGGTCATATGGAGATCAGCAGGATGCACAGCCCTTCCTCCAGTAGAGATATTCGTCGAAGAAACACACCTGGGCCGCCGTCTCCCCCGCTGTAACCGCTTATGTCGCCGCACCATCCGAGGAAAGAGGGTGCAAAGAGGTACCAAATGAGTATATTGGTGCGCGACTGCGTGCTGCCCAATGGGCTCTGCTTCCTCTGCCGGGGGCGTACTGGGGAAGCCTCGGGTGGGGGGAGAGAGCATCGCAGTCACTAGGAGGCAGGTGCCACTTCAATCGTGACCTGCTCCATGGTCACTGCCGCACGCGGGCGGTCGTTGGCATCGGTTGGCATGGAAGCGATGGCATCCACGATCTCCTGGCCTTCGGTGACGCGGCCGAAGATGGTGTAGTGGGGTGGCAGGGGATAGTCGACGTGCATAATGAAGAACTGCGAACCGTTGGTGTTTGGCCCGGCGTTAGCCATGGCGACCGTCCCCAGTTTATACCCACGCTGGTACACTGCCGATGACGCATCGATCTCATCGTCAAAGCGCCCGCCCCAGGCCGATTGACCGCCACGCCCAGTGCCGGTCGGGTCGCCTCCTTGAATCATAAAACCCTTGATCACCCGGTGAAAGATCACCCCGTTATAGTAGCCGCGCTCGGCCAGCATCGCGAAGTTCTCGGTCGTCTTGGGGGCATCTTCCTCCAATAATTCAAAACGGATTGTGCCGTAATTGGTGCGAACGACAGCGCTGCGATTCGCCATGAATTAGGCTCCTTTACCGGTGAGATACCGGCCAGATGTATGACCTCATCGCGCTGCTAAACAGCAACGTGTACAACGTTAGGCACGGCAAGGCAGCATACACGCCACCCGGCATCATGTCAACGCAAGCGGCCGGTGGTGTGCCGTGCGTTCCCCCTCGTTTCTCGCCTCAGAAGGACGATGCGCTTGCGTAAGCCCCGGCTATACTATGGCTGGATGGTCGTCGCCATCGGATTTCTCACCATGATGCTCATTATGGGCATTTTCTTCTCGTCCGGAGTGCTCTTTGCGGCGATCATTGCCGACTTGGGGTGGAGTCGAGCTTCAGCCTCATTGCCCTTTTCGGTGGCGTTGATTTCCTACGCCGGCACCGCCTGGTTAGCAGGGCGACTCTTCGATCGCTACGGACCGCGTCGGCTTTTCCCCCTGGGAGCGATCTGTCTGGGAGTCGGCCTCATCGTCAGCGCACAGATGCAGGCACCCTGGCAGCTCTGTCTGAGTTGGGGGGTGTTGGTGGCGCAGGGTTATAATCTGGGCGGGTTTGCCCCACACCTGGCGCTGGCGGCGCTATGGTTCACCCGGCGTCGCGGGATCGCCACCGGGATGATCCTCAGCGGGGCGAGCGTCGGGGGAGTGGTCATTGTGCCGACGGCGCAGTACCTCGTCGACGCCTACGGCTGGCGTGCGGCCTATACGCTGCTGGGAATCGCGGCGATGGCCTGCCTGGTGCCTCTGAACGCCATTTGGCAATACCATAAGCCGGCCGACCTCGGTCTGCATCCGGATGGGGCAACGGCCCCGCCGATTAGGGTCCATCCCCCTGCGGTAGCGTCGTCTGCGGCGCCCTGGACGCTCCGGCGGGCGATGGGCACCAGACGCTTCTGGTTGTTGTTTGTCCTGGTCTGTTGCTTGGGGTGGTCGTCGAATATCATCAGTGTGCATCAAATCGCCCACATGATCAGCAACGGCGTTCCGAGTCTGATGGCGGCTTCCATGATCAGCATGTTAAGCCTGCTGCGCGCCGCCAGCAGCACTATTGGCGGTGGACTCTCAGATCGGTTCGGCCGGGAGGTGATCTTTACCCTTGGCACGCTGCTGTGCTGCCTTGGCCTCACCGTGATGGCGCTGTTGAGCCCACCTGCGTCCGTGTGGCTGCTATACTGCTATGCCCTGACCTTTGGGGTGGGCAATGGTGTCTTCGCCTCCGCCTACGCCGGAGCGACAGCGGACCTGTTTTTGGGGCCATCTCTGGGGACTATTTTAGGTCTTCTCGAGCTGGGCTGGGGACTGGGGGGATTTGCTGGCTCGTGGTTTGGTGGCTATTGGTATGATCGCTGGGGTAGCTATCACGAGGCCTTTGCCTTGACCATCAGCGTCAGTCTCCTCGGCTGTGTGGCGATGTGGTTAGCCGCACCGCGCCGCCTGAAGCAGGACCGGTATGCGCGTCCCCCGGACCGCTGATGGCCATTGGCGATGAGAGGTCAGAGTGCCTCATGAATCCAGACACTACGTCAAGGATAGCTTTCCATGCTCGCTGGCAGAGGGTACCATCGCGCCGTGTTGAGGCTGATTGCATAGGTAATTCGTCTCGTTCCCTCTCCCGGAGGGGGCTTTGCACAATAACTCAAAATTGAGCGTGCTGTTGATAATTGTAGATCGCAAACGATCCAAAAAATGAGCCCAAAATTGACTTATTGTGCAAAGCCCCCGGAGGGAGAGGGCGGGGGTGAGGGAGGAAGCAACATATGCCGCATACTATGCAAGCAAAATTTGGGCTGAGCCTGTCGAATCGGGCCGTACTGTTCGGCTGGGCCAGCCTCGATGACCTGCTCGACGCCGCTCAGATGGCAGAGCGGTCGGGCTATTTCTACGGCATCTGGGTGGGGGACAACCTGCTCTCCAAACCACGGGCCGAGGCTATCGTCACCCTCTCCGCCATCGCGGCCCGGACGCACCAGGTGAAGCTCGGAACCATCTGCCTGGCCAGCTTCCCACTGCGCGATCCCATCTTGTTAGCAATCCAGTGGGCCAGCCTCGACCTGTTATCGAAGGGTCGCACCATCCTGGCGGTGTGCAACGGCGGCTCAGCGATAGATGGACCACCATTCGCCCATGAGCTGGAGGTGATGGGGGTGAAGTCGCAGGAGCGCGTCGGCCGTGTCGTGGAGGGAATGATGGTTCTGCGTCGTCTGTGGAGTGAAGCGCGTGTCTCCCATCAAGGGCGATATTTCCGATTCACCGATGTCGAGCTGTTGCCGAAACCCGTGCAGCAACCGGTGCCGATCTACATGGCCATCAACCCCCGTGAGGCACGCGTAGATGCGGCGACCATCGATCGCATCCTGCATCGTATTGCGGTCCACGCCGACGGCTGGCAGACCGACGCCACGCCGGTGGATACGTTCCACCAGCGCTTCGACACCATCCGTGACTACGCCGCGCGCCAGGGGCGCGATCCGGCCAGCCTTGAGTCCTGCCTCCACCTGATGGTGAACATCAACGACGACCGCGACATCGCGTTCCGGGAGGCCGAGACCTTTCTTCGCTCCTACTACGGCGCCGGAGCGGTATCCCACGAGCGTGCCGAGCTATGGTTGGCCTACGGCCCGCCCGCGGCGGTGATCGACAAGATCCAGGCCTACATCGACGCCGGCTGCACCACACCGGTGCTCCGCTTCGTCTCACCACATCTCAAAGAGCAATTGCAGCGCTGTATCGAGGAGGTCTTACCGGCATTCCGTGTGAGGTGACGAGAGCCAACCCTCACCAAGTCTTTGGAAAGCCCGCAAATTGCGATGGACGTCTCAGCCCTTTTCGAGTAGATTTATGGCGTATTTACGATGAAGTACTGGAAGAGTTGGGGATTAGTCGAGCGGATATCGAGGCATTGGTAGAGGTTTGCGCAATCTAGCCCTGGTACCACAGTTGTACATGTGCCTCTGCCATAGGCGGGGCTTCGTCCCGCGCAATGCTTACCTGGGATAGAAAAATGCAAGTACCAGAGTCTCTAGCCGAAGGGTTGTGGTGCGGATTCTTCCCTCTCTGGTGCAAGTGACCACAAGTGCCGGAGGGAGGCTCACAGGGTCCACCCAGTATGGTTTGCCCCAAGCCATTAGCCGAGCAGGATCGGGTGTTAGTCCCCGGGCAATCTTGGATGCTGTGCGCAATCCGCAGCAGGTCATCCAGAGAGCTGGTGGCATCACTGAGTATGTTGGTAAGGTAGCTCGTGTCCGACTCAACCGCATGGGACAGGTTGTCACAGTGATTGCTACCAGTCGCCGGGATTTTCGCATACCTGGAGATGGATGATGGCCAAGCAAAAACCGCTGCAGGCCACTCAATGCATTGCAGCGATTTTACGCGAGCGCGGTTCCCCTTTAGCAGAAGTGGTTGTAGACGGACTAGATGTGCGAGAGCTCCCTCGACATGTTCGCGAGAAGATCGTCGATGAGTTGGGGGAGGAATTTTCGGCCAAGGGACTCAAGCCCGACAGTGAACCAAATGCCTATGGCCTTAAGATAGAAGCCTTGACCGATGCCTGTGGTCTGGCGTGGGACAATCTTCACGATCCCTCTAATGATCGCCATCCCGATGAGGCCCGGCCGCAAATACGGGGTAAGACAAAGGATTGCGAATAGATTGCTGCACAGGAGGACAACCGATGCTCACCATACCCAAAGAACTGCAACAAGCCATACGTGCCTCACATGGCCGACTCCTTCGGCTTACCGATCCAGATACCCAGGCGGAATATGTGTTGCTCGAGGCCGAAATGTATGACCAGCTCCACGGATTACTGTACAACGACACCTCTCTGACACCCGACGAGAGGCGCGCGATGCTTATCCAAGCTGGGTTACGTGCGGTGTGGGATGATCCAGAGATGGATGTCTATAACGACCTCGATCCGCGGCGACAGCCATGAAAGTCCGCCGTGGTGAGGTGGTGTTGGTCGACTTCCCCTATAGCGACCACACGGGAAGGAAGGTCTGTCCAGCGCTTGTTGTGCAAGCAGATGCGTGGAATCAACGCCTGGACGATACCATTCTCGCGCTCATTACCAGTAGTCGGCATCGCAGAGTGGGCGCCGCCACGCAGTTGAGCATTGATATTACCACTGCAGAGGGGCAGCAAACTGGACTCCGGCTCAACTCGGTCATCCAATCCGAAAACCTGCTCACGTACGATCAAGCGCTCATTTTGCGTGTCCTGGGCCGTCTCTCGGCCACCAGCCATGGAGCAAATTGATACCTGTCTCAAGGCCGCCTTGGGCATTCCATAGGGGTGCTCCGGATGCATGCGATGGCCCCAGCCAAGCGGCAGATAGCTAATCTTCCTTGTTGCCGAAGATTGACGCGCCATCGCAGGTCGCCCCCACAGCCACGATGCGCGCGTATAGGCGGTCGTGTGACGTGTCGTGGTTGACCCCACCCCTCGTGGCCTATCGCTCTCGGCGGCGTTTGCTGGTTTGCCTCTTGACAACCAGGGGCCTGCTCACGGTGAGGTGAAGGAAATCCTAGCGGCATTCGGAGTTGGGTAAGGAATATTCGGCGAGGGAGCTCACGCACGACCGCGAACCGGATGCCTATGGCCTTGAAATGGAAGCCCTGACTGATGCCTGTGGTCTGGCGTGGGACGACCGTCACGATCCCTCTGGTGATCGCTATGCCGATGATCCGCATCCATAATGACGGGGCGAGGTGCCCATGGTGCGCGCCTGTCCGTCGTCCCCGCCCGACCCCCTTGACCGCCTCCTGGGCGAGGCCCCTGTCTTGCAGGCCTTGCGCGCGCAGATTCGGCACTTGGCCCGCTTCGACGCCGTCGGGCATGCCGCCGTCCCCACCGTCTTGCTACAGGGGGAAACTGGCACCGGCAAAGGGATAGTCGCACGCGTCATCCACGACAGCGGCCCGCGCGCCCAGGGGCCGTTCATCGAAGTCAACTGCGCGGCCATCCCGGAGACGCTGCTGGAAGCCGAGCTGTTCGGCGTCGAGGCGGGAGCCTTCACCGATGCCAAGCACGCCAAGCCCGGCCTGTTTGAAGCGGCGTCGGGGGGCACCCTGTTCTTGGATGAGATCGATGCCCTGCCGCTCGCGCTCCAGGGCAAGTGCCTGACTGCGATCGAGGCCAAGCGGGTGCGGCGGGTCGGGGCGGTGGTCGAGCACCCCATAGATGTGAAACTAATCGCGGCGACCCATGTAGTGCTTGGCGAGCAGGTGGAGGTGGGACGCTTTCGGGCCGACCTGTACCACCGCCTGGCGGTCGTGGTGCTGGCGCTCCCGCCCTTGCGCGAGCGGGGCGACGATATCCTGGTGCTGGCCCGCACTTTTTTGCAGCAGTACGCAGGCGCCTATGGGGTCAGCCCCCAGCGGCTGAGCAAGGCCGCCGAGGCCTGGCTGCTCGCGTATCACTGGCCAGGCAATGTGCCAGAGTTGACTCATCTGCTGGAGCGGGTGGTCCTGCTGGGGGCGGCGACGGTGATCGATCCCGAGAGCCTGGCGCGGCGGTGTCTGCCCCAGCCAGGGCTGGCGGTCCCGGTCGACACGAGACTCCCTCCGGGCCCGGACGTGCCCCAAAACGAGCGCGAGCGCCTCACCGACGCCTTGCGCCAGAGCGGCGGCAACCTCGCCCAGGCGGCCCGCCTCTTAGGGATCAGCCGCGGCGGCTTGCGGTACCGCCTGCAGAAGTCTGGCCTTGATCGACCGCCCCAGCATGATTCCTCCTCCGTGGCGGGGGAAGATGCGAACACTCCCACCCTGACCCTCCCCCGTCCAGGGGGAGGGGAGACGCTTGCGCAGTTCATCCCAGCTCAAGATGCCTCAACGGAGACTGCAGGGCCGGCTGTAGGCTGGGAGCCGAAGCCCGTGGCGGTCCTAGCGATTGAAGCGACCTGGCCGGCGAGGTCGGAGGCCGACGCCAGGCCCTACGAGCCCTGGACTCTCGCGAGCCGCTGGGAGCAAAGCATTGCCGAGAAGGTGGCGGGGTTCGGTGGTGTCCTGCTCCAGGGTTCGCCGTCGTTATGCCTCGTGGCCTTTGGGCTACCCCGGACCCTGGAGCAACTGCCGCAGCGCGCGGTCCAGGCGGCGCTGGCGATCCGACACCTGGCCACTGAGGTGCAGGCTTCAGCAGGAGAGAAGGCCGGCGTGGTGGTCCGGCTGGCAGGGCATTTGGGGACGGTGCTGGTTGCGGACGGGACCGACGAGTCCCCGAGGCGCTGTCTCGCGGTGGGGGAAACGGTGGCTCTGCCCGTGCGGTTCCTTGGGCATGCGGCGCCAGGGGAGCTCCTGGTATCCGCCCCGATGGCGCGGCTGACCGATGGGTGGGTGGAGGTGCAGACTCGCCCGCTGTCCACCGGAGCCGAGCCGTCCGATGCCCTCCTCGTGTACACAGTGGTGGGCCTCCTGCCACGGCAGGCCGCGTTCGCCAGCATGGGCCGGCGGGCCCACACACCCTTGCTGGGGCGTGCGCGCGAGCTGGCCACCCTGCAAGCTGTGCTGGCGCAGGTCGAAGGCGGCCGGGGTCAGGTGGTGGGGATTATGGGTGAGCCCGGTATGGGCAAGTCGCGGCTCCTGGCGGAGTGGCGCCAAGAGCTGGCGGAACAAAAAATCACGTACCTGGAAGGGCACTGTTGGTCCTACGGCAGCGCCATGCCCTACCTGCCCGTACTCGACCTGCTGAGGGCGCAGTGCGAGATTACGCCCGCCGATGGCACCGAGGTCATCATGGAGAAGGTCCGGAGAGGGCTGGAGGCTGTGGGCCTGGCGCCTGAAGAATGGGCGCCCTATCTCCTACACCTCCTGGGGTTGGCAGCAGGGATCGAGCGGTTGGTGGACATCAGTCCGGAGAGGCTGAAGGCGAAGACCTTCGAGGCGCTGCGGCAGCTGAGTCTACATGAGAGTAGGCAGCATCCTCTCATCCTCGCCGTGGAAAACCTCCACTGGATCGACCCCACTTCCGAAGCCTGGCTCACATCGCTAGTGGAGCGTCTCCCCGGCGCCACCATCCTAGTCCTGGCCACCTACCGTCCGGGCTACCGACCCCCCTGGCTTGACAAGTCGTATGCCACCCAGCTCACCGTGTCGCCGCTCTCGCCCCAGGACAGAGTCCAGGTGGTGCAGGGGGTACTCCAGAAGGAGACCGTCCCAGCCTCCTTGGTCCAGACGATCCTCGCCAAGGC
>JBKPCR010000146.1:0-6251 GCA_046727435.1 bacterium
CGGATGCCTGGATCAATACTGCTATTCGCGATGAGAAAGACGGCGAGGTGGGCAAGGTGGGGTATGAGATCAACTTCAACCGATACTTCTACAAATACCAGCCGCCCCGGCCGCTGGAGGAAATCGAAACCGATATCAAGACGCTGGAGAGGGAAATCCTGGAGATGTTGAGGGACGTGGCGGGATGAGGAAGTCGTTCGGCGTGCCATGACGAGAATGCGCTATACTATCCCATGAGTTTTTGTCACGGAGGTTGAATGATGGTACGCACATATAAAGCCCTACTCCGAGGCAATCGCCTTGAGTGGCTTGAAGAGGCGCCAGAAGCACAGACGGATCAACCCCTGAGCGTGCAAGTAACCATTTTAGAGCAGGGCACTGCGGCAGAGGAAGTCTCGCGCGGGCAAGCTATGGCCGCCCTGCTTGAGCAGCTTGCAGCTCGGGGCACACTTTCCGACATGGCAGACCCCGTGAAGTGGCAACGCGAACTTCGCCAGGATCGCCCACTGCCGGGACGCGAGAGATGATGCGCAGCAATGTTCGGACGCGACTGTGTGTAAGGAGCACAACCTATGAAAAGTATTCAGGTGAAGAGTCGTATCAACGCCAACGGCATCCTTGAGTTGTGCGTGCCCACTGGTTTGCCGGAATCGGATGTTGAGGTGGTGATCGTGGTGCAACCAATCCCCGGCCCTGGCGAGAAAAAATCTCCTGAAGAACTTGGCTGGCCCCCGGAGTTTTTCGAGCGCACCGCAGGCAGTCTTGCCGATGACCCTATTCAACGTTGGCCTCAAGATCCCAGAGACGACGTAGGCCCTGCTCCTTCTCAGGAGCGCTGATGACTTACCTGCTGGACACCAATGTCTGCATCGCCTACCTGAACGGCCGTTCATCAAACGTTGTGCAACGCGTTAGAGATGTGTCGCGCTCAGAGATTGCTGTTTGCTCTGTGGTCAAAGCGGAGCTGTTCTACGGCGCGATGCGGAGCCGTAACCCAGCCAGGACTCTGGCACAACAACGAGTCTTCTTGGATCAGTTCATCAGCCTTCCATTTGACGACCGCTCCGCAGAGTTCTACGCCAGTATTCGCGCCACCCTGGAGACCCGAGGTACTCCCATAGGCCCGAACGACCTTCTCATCGCTGCCATTGCGCGAGCACATAACCTGATCCTCGTGACCGCCAATGTCCGCGAGTTCGGCCGCGTTGAGGGGCTACAAATTGAGAACTGGGAGAATGATCAATGAAGAGGTATGGATGAATAATGGACGACGGAATAGATGCCCAGCTGGATTCATCCCTCATTCCACAGCCTTCATCCTTGTCCACTCGTCGGTTTCGGCCCTATCCGGAGTATCAGAATTCAGGTGCGGAATGGATTGGAGAAATTCCTTCTCATTGGTCTACGAAGCGGCTGAAGAATCTTGTACACTTTCAGGGTGGTGGAACTCCCAGCAAAGAGACCTTGAGTACTGGTCCGGCAATCTTCCTTGGGTTTCTCCGAAGGACATGAAGACGCGGCTTATACTCGACACCGCCGACAAGATCACAGTCCAGGCGGTTGAGGAGAGCGCAACCAACCTCGTTGATCCCGGTGCTGTCCTTCTGGTCGTTCGCTCTGGTATCCTGAATCACTCGATCCCTGTTGCGATCGCGGGCACTACTGTGGCGCTCAACCAGGACCTAAAGGCGCTAATTCCGGGAGCAGAAGTCCTTCCCAAATACCTCTCATACGTTATTGATGGAAAGCAGTCCCCTCTGCTCGTCGAATGGAGGAAGGAGGGAGCGACAGTTGAGAGTCTTGAGTTGGACCTAATCGAAAATTCCCGTTTTCCGCTACCGCCAAAGTCTGAGCAGCATGTCATCGCCGAGTTTCTAGACCGGGAGACGGGGAAGATCGATGCGCTTGTGGCGAAGAAGGAGCGGCTGATCGATCTGCTCCAGGAGAAGCGCACCGCGCTCATCACCCAGGCTGTTGCCAAGGGCCTCAACCCGGACGCCCCCATGAAGGATTCCGGCGTCGAGTGGCTAGGCGAGATCCCGGCTCATTGGACGTGCCTCGCTCTTTCACGAATTACGAAGTCCAAATGTGATGGGCCATTCGGTGCCGGGCTAAAGTCTGAACACTACTGTGATAAGGGCGTCCGTGTAATTCGCCTGCAGAATATTGGATCTGGCACATTCCGTGGGGACGACGCTGCCTATATTGACCGTGACTACTACGAACATGAGCTAGGCGACCACGACGTTCTGCCGGGTGATGTCCTTATCGCTGGACTAGGAGATGATAATCACCCTGTAGGGAGAGCCTGCATCGCACCGTCGGATTTAGGGCTAGCGATGGTTAAGGCAGATTGCTTCAGATTTCGATTAGATTCATCACGAGTCTCGCCAATGTTTGCAGCTTATCAACTATCGAGCACCGCAAAGGACTCTGCAGGATGGCTTGCAACAGGTGCAACCCGTTCTCGTGTGAACCTTAGTGCGACTGCTTCCAAGAAGGTTGCCTTGCCATCGCTTGATGAACAGCAAGCAATAGTTGAGATATTAGACATCGAAAAAGCAAAGATTGACCCCCTAATCGCCAAAATCCGCGAAGGCATCGACCGCCTCAAAGAATTCCGCGCCGCCCTCATCTCCGCCGCTGTGACGGGCAAAATCGACGTCCGGGAGGAAGTCGTATGAGCCTTCAAATCTCCGAGCGCAGCTTTGAAGAGGCCATCGAGCGCGCACTACTCGCATACGGTCCTGATGCTTGTGCCGGAGACGCCACAATTATCAGCGAGACCCCACCGCCATACGGCGAGGCACCCCCCGGCGGTTATCTTCGGCGCGACCCCAAGGAATACGACCGCAAGCGCTGTCTGCTCCCACGCGACGTGCTCGACTTCATCTATGCTACCCAGCCCAGGGAATGGGAGAAGCTCAAACAGCATCACGGCGCCGAGGTGAAAGAGCGCTTTCTGGCGCGCCTGGCGGGCGAGGTGGGCAGGCGTTGCGTTCTGGACGTGCTGCGCCGCGGGATCAAGGACTCGGGTTGTCGATTCCGGCTTGCCTACTTTCGGCCAGCGAGTGGGCTCAACGCCGAGCTGCAGCGGCTCTATCAGGCGAACCTGTTTGCGGCGGTGCGACAACTGCGATACAGCGAAAAGAACGAAAACAGTCTCGACCTAGTGCTGTTCCTAAACGGCCTACCGCTGTTTACCGCCGAGCTCAAAAACCCGCTCACCGGCCAGAACGTCCAGGACGCCATGCGACAGTACCGCTTTGACCGAGACACCAAGGAGCCGCTGCTTGCCTTTCGGCGCTGCCTGGCGCACTTCGCGGTCGACCCGGACCTGATCTATGTCACTACCCGACTGGCCGGGGCGCAGACGCGTTTTTTGCCGTTTAACCAGGGTAAGTTCGGCGGCGCTGGCAATCCGCCCAAATCACCCACCGAGGGCGGCTATGCCACTGACTATCTGTGGAGCCGCATGTGGGCGCGGGACAGCGTGCTGACTCTGCTCCAGCACTTTATCCACGAAGTCGAGGAAGAAGACGACCGCGGCCGCAAGACCGGTGTGCGCCAGCTCATCTTCCCACGCTATCACCAGCTCGATGCCGTGCGCCGCCTGGTAGCCCATGCCCGCGCGCACGGGCCAGGCCAGCGCTACTTGATCCAGCACTCGGCCGGCTCAGGCAAGTCCAACTCTATCGCCTGGCTCGCGCACCAGCTCTCGGTGCTGCACAACGCCGCCGACCGCCGCGTCTTCGACTCCATCATCGTGGTCACCGATCGTCGGGTCCTCGACCGCCAATTGCAGCGCACCGTGCGCCAGTTCGAGCAGACCGCCGGGGTGGTGGAGAACATTGACACCACGTCCAAGCAGCTCCAGCAAGCCCTCGAAGAAGGGAAAACCATCATCGTCACCACGCTGCAAAAATTCCCGGTGATCGCCGCTGAGATCGGTGCGCTGCCCGGACAGCGTTTTGCGGTGATCGTGGACGAGGCGCACTCATCGCAATCGGGCGAGAGCAGCAAGAGCCTGAAAGCGGTGCTCGCGTCGGGAAGCCTTGAAGAGGCCGAACAGGAAGAGGCTGCCGCCGAGACGCCCGAGGAGGAATTGGAACAGCTGGTATTGGCCGAAATGGCCAAGCGTGGGCCGCTCCCCAATCTCTCCACTTTCGCGTTTACGGCCACGCCGAAGCCGAAGACGCTGGAGCTCTTCGGCACCCGGCGTCCCAACGCCCAGTTCGAACCGTTCAGCCTGTACAGCATGCGCCAAGCCATCGAGGAAGGGTTTATTCTGGACGTGCTGGAACACTACACGACGTACAAGACCTACTGGAAGCTCCTGAAGACCATTGAGGACGACCCGCACTACGAGAGGGGCAAGGCCAGCTACCTGCTGCGATCGTTCGTCGATCTGCACGCGCACGCCATCCGCAAGAAACTGGAGATCATGGTGGAGCATTTTCACGGCCAGGTGGCGCACCACATCGGCAGCAAGGCCAAGGCCATGATCGTCACACGCTCGCGGCTGCACGCCGTGCGCTATAAGCTCGCGATCGACCAGCTTCTCAAGGAGCGAGGCTACGCCTACAAAACGCTGGTGGCCTTCTCAGGCACCGTGCACGATGGCGGCCAGGACTACACCGAGCCCGGTATGAACGGCTTGCCGGAGGTACAGACCGCGAAAGCGTTTGAACGGCCAGAGTACCGCTTCCTGATCGTTGCCAATAAATTCCAGACCGGCTTCGATCAACCGCTGCTGCACACTATGTACGTGGATAAACAACTGGGCGGTGTCAATGCCGTGCAGACCCTATCGCGTCTGAATCGCATCCACCCAGACAAGACTGAGACCATGGTGCTCGACTTCGCCAACGAGGCCGATGCCATCCAAAACGCTTTTGCGCCCTACTACGAGAAAACCTTGCTCTCCGAGAGCACGGACCCCCACCTGCTCTATGACCTGGAGCGCCGATTACTCGACTTCCACGTCTACGACGAGGCCGACATCGCCAGCTTCGCCGCGCTCTACTTCCGCCCCAAAGTCACCCAGGACCAACTTTATAGCGCTCTGGCGCCGAGCCTGGCGCGCTTTCAGGAGCTGCCAGAGGAAGAACAGGTGGACTTTCGTGGCCAGCTCACCGACTATGTTCGCCTCTACGCCTTTCTCGCCCAGATCCTCACCTTTGCCGATGCCGACCTCGAAAAGCTCTACGTCTTCGCCCGCTTGCTACGGCGCTACCTGCCCAGCGAGCGCGCTGAGCTGCCACGCGAGATCCAGCAAAATGTCGACATGGACTCCTATCGCGTCCAACCCATCCATCGCGGCGCGATTCCTCTCGAACGCGGCGCAGGGCCACTCGACCCACAGCGCTCCAAGGACCAGCATACCCCAGCTGCCGACGCCATCGAGCCACTGTCGCAGATCATCCATGACCTCAACGAGCGTTTTGGCACCGACTTTTCCGAAGAAGACAGAGTCGTCATCGCCCACCTGGTGCAGAAGCTCACCGGCGACCCGGCGCTGGCTACCAGCGTACAGGTCAACACCCCGGAAAACGCCCGCCTGACTTTTGATCACGTGGTCACGGATCATTTGCAGGACATGGTCGACACCAACTTCAAGTTCTACAAGCGCGTCACCGACGATCAGGCTTTCGCCCGCTTTTTCCTCGACTGGCTGTTTGATCAAGTGCAAGCGCACCTCAAGAGCAGCGAGTAATCGCCTGTTCTGAGGTTACGCCGCCGACCGGAACGTTTCCTTCTTGTTACCAAGGGAAGTTACGCTTCTCGGTGATATAGCTGGCCTGGAAGGGATAGGCTAGGTAGTTTTTGCTAGGATGATGCGGTAACGGTAATTCAAGACTTTTACAAAGTCTGTATCCCGTACAGACCTTCGCACAATCTCCACATCACGCACAGCCGGATTGATGCTGAGTAGTTCATCGATTTGGCGGAGATACTCCTCAATCATGCCTCATGAAGCCTCAGCCGCTGTTCGGAGCATCTCGATCCGCTCTCGGTAGAGGAGGACATTATCGTACAACCCCATCCACTCCACAATGTCAGCGGCATCCCCAATTTCTCCCGCCATGAAGCGCTGGTAGCATTCCTCGGAACTGATACCGTACTGTTGCTCAAAGGGCTCCAACTCTTTCTGTACCTCTGTGAGATGCTTTTCGTACTTCTGCAAATGAAGGCGAACCAGTTTGAGAAGAGCCTGATCGGCCAAATCCCCAGCGCCAACCTTCTCAAGC
>JBKPCR010000147.1:0-4030 GCA_046727435.1 bacterium
TGACGAGGGCGTCATGCAGGGCATAGCAGAACCAGAAGGGGGTACCGCCCACCACCGCCACCTGCCCGGGATCGAACCACGCGGGGGAGATGGTCACGTATAAGGCCCAGCGCATCTCCCCTTCCGGCTTGTATGGGGGAGTCGCTGCGGCAGCGACGTTGCCTGCAAGCAGGGGGCACAAACAGCCGAAAATCGCCAAGATCAACGCCAATAGCATCCTCTGTCTACCTCGCATCCTTTTCCCCCTGTGATCAAGAGGCTCCGCTGCCTCTCCTTTATCCCGCCATGTCGTCTCGAAGCATTGCTGATAGCCGAGCATATGCTCGTCGCCGTGCCAAAGGCGCGCGCCGCCTGCGGGAAATCGAACGCGCTGACGGCCGATCTACCGATCCAGCCACGTCACCGCGATGCGACTGCCGAAGTCGAAGGTCAGGTTGTGAGCGTAGTTCTTCATATACGGCTGCCAGGAGCTGGTGATGACTTGGGAGGACAGATATATATAGTACTGCTGCTCCGCGGCGTAGCGCTGAATGTTGAAAATGATCTGCTTGCGCGCCTCCCTGTCTTTAATCTGCCGTTGTTCCTTGACCATGGCCGCCAGCTTGGGGTCGTTGACATGGCCGCGGTTGCGCGGCTTGTCAGGCGTGTATGGGCCATACAGTACGCTATCGGGTTCCCAGCCAACGCCGTATGGGCCCATGGCCATGCCCTCGAACTTGCCCTGGCCCGTCGTGGCTTGATACGCCCCATACTCCTGGAGTTTCAACTCCGCCTCGATGCCGACCTCTTTGAGATCGCGCAGGACCATCTGCGCCGCATCGAGCAAATCGCGGCCGTAGCCACCGGTGGCCGTGAGCGTCGTCCTCAAGCCCTTGGGATAGCCGGCTTCGGCCAGCAACCGCCGGGCCTCCTTCGGATCGTACTGGTAGTACTTCGCTCCCTCGCCCAGCTGGTCGATGGGCAGCGACCACTCGGCCAGGCCAGGGGCGACCCCGGATGACAGTGTGCCTCTCATCCAGACGGCCTCGATCATCCCCTGCCGATCGATTGCCTGGGAGATGGCGCGCCGCACGCGCACGTCGTTGAAGGGGGCTTTATCCGTCCGCATCCAGATCGTATACTGGGTGTTGGACTGAATATCCTGGTAGCGCAGGTGCGGATGGCTCTTCTTGAGCGCCTCTAGGTCCGGTTGCCGAACCGCCCAGTTAGGCATGGGACCGGTGTCGATCTGACCAGTGCGATACATCGCTAGCCCGGTCGATTCATCCTGCACGACCAACCACTCGACCCCGTCCACATACGGCAGGCCCTGGCGGAAGTAGTCCGGGTTGCGCCGGAAGACCGTCTTCACGTTCGGCTCGTAATGCTCCAAGAGGAACGGTCCGGTGCCGATGGCGGTCTCGACTTTCTTGAAATCGCCGTACTTCTCGGCCACTTCGGGGGCGATGACCCACATGCACATGGCGTTGGCCAGGATGTCGAGCAGCCAGACGAAGGGTTCTTTGAGGACGAACTTCACCGTATAGCGGTCCACCACCTCCACCCGGTCCACGGAGTCCAGCAACTGCCGCTCCGGATTGCCCTTCTCGGTCAGGAAACGGTCGAAGGTGAATTTGACATCCTCAGCCACCAGCTCACGACCGTTGACGGGCGGCTTGTTATGCCATTTGACGCCCTTACGCAAATGGAAGATGTAGGTGGTGTCGTCCGGCTCCTCCCAGTGTTCGGCCAGATCGGACTCGACGATGAAGGTCCCCGGCCGCACGTCCGGGCCGGCTTTGTGGCGCAGGAGCTTGCTATACACGAAGCTCAGCGCCGTATGCGTCATGAAGGCGCGCGTGAGATGCGGATCGAAGTGCACGGGATCCCACCCACGCACGTGCAGGATCCCCCCACGCTTGGGGGTCCCCGCTTCCTGGCCCCAAAGCGCAGGCGGGCGATACAGGGGCCAGGTCGACAACGTGGCGCCCGCGGCGAGGCCGGCTTGCAGCAGCTCTCGACGACTCAGCTTCAGGGTTGTATCGTGTGTCGGCATGAATATTCCTCCATTTGGCTGGATGGCTTGTGCATGGATCTTAGCTCAGGCGGCCCAACATTGGCCTCATCCCTGCAGCTTCTTCAACTACCCGCTCTCAAGGTGCTGCCGGAGGCCACTTCGCCCCCAGCTTGACCTTTTGGCTCTTCAGCGAAAAATATCATTCGTTGCCTCTGAGTGGCTTTCTCCAGATGAACCCTACACAGATTCGTTGCGGAATTGCATGCGGGCCGAGACACGATACCAAGAGGATTCCTGCAAAGAAGAAAGGTGGAATCGCAGTCGGCGATCTCCTATGAGAGTAGATTAGACACGGGTGAGGAGTTGGGGCCTCAATAAGAAGCGAACTCGACCAGGAAGGCAAACCATAGCTGGTGGTTTTGGCGAGGGATGTGTACACATGATGGTCATGCGTGCCCTCCTTACTAGTCAGGGAGGATATGAGCGGCACATCTATAGTGATTCGCGAAGATTTTATCGGTGTTTGGCTCTGACGTCAACCGTAATAGTAGCGCATTTCAGTATCGCAGACGGTGAGATGGCTATCGGGGCTGTCAGTGGGTCAAGAGCAACTATTCGTGCACACTATCCAGGCCTTGCGAGCTTCCCCTTCAGTTCGTCTAGCGTAGGAAAATTGACAGGAAGAGGCAGGCGGGGCTCCTTGGCGTGTTTCGTGTCTGTGGTCCACTGGTAAGAGGATCTTCAATGCGATAGGGCGATGGTTTCTGCCGCTTTCATGTGCACTAGCTGGTTGGGCTCCGTCAGTACCCTGAGGCATCCTCACAGCAGGAACTCCTCTGGGCGAGGGAAATCCAGCTGAAGCCCCGATCGTCACGGCGTGACACCCAAGATGGCACGGATCCGCGCTTGGATGGGTTGACGTGCCCTGCTTACGTTACTATATTGGACATATGTCTCCATACCTGTATGCCTGATGCCTACAATGGCCAAGGCTACGACAGAGAAGGAGCCCATCGATGAACAAGCGAATGGCCAGTCTCTCCCCCGCCTTTGACCGTCCGGCCTTGCCGGTGCTTCCTCGCCGCTCCCGCTGCCTGGTGCGGCCTAACTGCTGACCCCCCCGCGTCGCTGCCAGTGCCTCTCTTCTGGGCATAGAATCTCCTGAAACGCTTCCCCCTTGGATGGCTCGACTGATCTCCCACGGAGGTGCCGATGCTACACCCTCCCTGGTGGTGCCAGCGGCGCATCGTCTATCAGGTGCTGGAGTAATCCCCGGCATGGGTGGACACCTGCCCTCCTGGCCTGCAGGGGGATTGGGCCTGTGGTACGGGACTGGGCTGTACGGGCGCGCCACGGCGAGTGACGAGCCTTGCGCACGGCATGAACGCACCGCAACCCCCCGTACCTGGCCACTAGACACCACCGCGCGCACGTAGCCCTCCAGGTGGGCTCCACGACCGTGCATACCCTGGGCCTCCACAGCACGGTGCTGGTGTGCAAGGCTGACTAAAGGTAGTAGCCTGCGAACGGGAGGTGGTTTAGCTTCGAGGCGGTCCCCACCTTGCCGAATCCATTACAGCGGTGAAGGCGTCGGGGACAGCGAAGCTGATCCCCCTGGGCTCTCCCTTAGAAGGAGAAGAAAATGGCTCAGAAGAAGCTGTACGTTCACTGGTTTGCGGATGTCTGCTCGGATGATGTCGCGATCGTGGGTGGGAAGAACGCTTCCCTAGGAGAAATGATCCGCGCCCTGAAGGATGAGGGGGTTCTTGTTCCCGATGGCTTCGCCACGACAGCGGATGCCTTTCATGAATTCATCGAGGCCAATGGTCTCACGGGTAACATTCGCACCGCACTGCAAGACCTGCAACGCGGCTACAAACCGCTGGACCAGGTCGGGCGGGCGATTCGCCGGCTATTTGAGCATACGCACTTCCCAGAGGCGATCGCCGAGGCGATCGGCCAGGCCTACCGCGAGTTGAGCCGGCGATATCAGATGGCCGAAGCCGATATCGCCGTTCGCAGTAGCGCCACCGC
>JBKPCR010000148.1:0-7924 GCA_046727435.1 bacterium
CCGGCCATCAGCGAGGAAGACCGCACGCTCCTGGTGGAGGCCGAAGTGCCGAACGAGCATGGTCAGCTGCGACCAGGGGCCTTTGCCGAGGCCGAGATCGTTACCGCCGCTGAGGAACGAGCCGTCTTCGTGCCTGCCTCATCGATCGTGACGTTCGCCGGTATCGAAAAGGTGATGACGGTGCGGGATGGACTAAGCGTCGAAACACGAGTCCAAACCGGGCGCCGCATAGAGGATCGGGTCGAAGTTGTCGAGGGCCTTAAGCCTGAAGAGCTCGTCGTGGTGGAGCCAGGCAACCTGGTGGGTGGTCAACCGGTCACGGTAAGCCCTTGAGGCCCGCCCGGCATCTATGGATCCAATCAGCGTAGGTTGTCTCAGTCCGCAGCACTCATGACGCAGTCCTGTCCCCGGAGGGCCTGATGCAAAAACTCGCGGAAGTCTGTATTCGCCGCCCAGTATTCGCGGCGATGATCGTCCTGGCATTGGTGGTGGCTGGTGCGGCCAGCTACTTCCGGCTGGGCGTCGATCGGTTTCCCTCGGTGGATCTGCCAACGCTTTCCATCCGCACCACACTGCCAGGTGCTTCGCCAGAAGAGGTCGAAGCGGAGATCGCCCAGCGGATTGAGGAAGCCGTCAATTCGGTCGAGGGTATCGAAGAGCTGCGTTCTATTTCCGGGCAGGGCAGCTCGATCATCATCGTCACATTTGACCTCGACCGCGACATCGATGTGGCGGCGCAGGATGTCCGCGATCGCGTCGCGGGCGTCCTGCGCGACTTACCCCCGGGGACCGACCCACCGCTGGTCCGGAAGTCTGATAATGATTCGTCGCCGGTGCTGACCGTGGCGTTGTCGGGCAACCGCCCGATCCGCGAGCTCACAGAGTTGGCGGACAAAGTCGTAAAGGTGCGACTTGAGCGCTCGTCAGGGGTGGGCGAGGTGACCATTGTTGGCGGTCTGGAGCGTGCCATTAACGTGTGGGTCGATGCCAATCGTTTGGCGGCTTATCGGCTGCCGATCACCGCAGTGCGCGATGCGATTGTACGCCAGAACATCGACGTGCCAGGCGGAAATGTCACGGCGGGCTCCCATGAACAGATGTTGCGGACCCTCGGTCGCATCGCTGACCCCAAGGCGTTCAATGACTTGGTGATCGCCACGGTCAATGGCACGCCGATTCGTGTACGGGACATTGGCGGGGCCGAAGATGGAACGAAAGAGCAGCGCTCGGTCGCACGCTTGAATGGCGTGCCCACGGTCACGCTCGAGGTCAGGCGTCAGTCGGGGGCCAGCACCGTCGCCGTCATCGAGGCCGCCAAGGCGAATCTGCAGCGCATCGCCGCGCAATTGCCGTCCGACGTGAAACTGGAGCCAATTCAGGACCAATCGCGCTACATCTATGCGGCTCTGCACGAGATCAACCTGCATCTGGTCCTCGGCGGCATCCTCGCCTCCCTGGTCGTGCTCGCCTTTATGCGCAGCTGGCGCTCGACACTGATCGCGGCCGTGGCCATTCCCGCCTCGGTGGTCGCGAGCTTCGCCATGATGTGGGCCTTAGGCTTCACGCTGAACAGCGTCACCATGCTGGCCCTGGTGTTGATGATCGGCATCATCATCGACGACGCTATCGTCGTGCTGGAGAACATCTTTCGCTTCGTTGAGGAGAAGCGGATGGGGCCGTTCGAGGCGGCGCGCGAGGCGACGGCCGATATTGGGCTGGCAGTGTTGGCGACGACACTCAGCCTCGTGGTGGTGTTCGTCCCAGTCTCCTTCATGTCCAGTGTCTCTGGCCGATTCCTATACCAATTCGGCCTCACGGCTGGCGTCTCAGTGATGGTGAGTCTGTTGGTGTCGTTTACCCTCACCCCGATGATGAGCGCCAGGTTGCTCCGGGCTGAGGATGTTGCGGCCGGTGGTGGTCACGATGGCGCCGGGTCGAGGCGGGGGTTTTACGCCTGGATTGATGGCGGGTATACATGGCTGCTGGTGCTGGCGATGCGACATCGGATTGCAGTGGTCGTCTTATCGCTCGGGGTCATCCTCTCTGCCATTCCACTCTATGGACTTGTCAGGCAGGATTATATCCCGACCGACGTGGACGAAGCGGAATTCGAAGTGCGCGTAGCCGCGCCGCAGAACACCAGCCTGGCGGCGATGGATGAAGTCATGCGCACCGTTGAGTCCGAACTTCAGAGCACACCGGGTGTCCGACTGGTCCTGGCCACGGCCGGCGGCAGTTTCCTCGGCAGCGTCAACGACGGGAGAGTCTACGTGCGCATTGCCCCGCATGAGGAGCGCACCTTTTCACTCACCCGCCTGTGGCATGGGCTGCTGCAGGGTGACCCACTTCAGGCCTGGCGTGGCAACTACACCCAGCGCGATGTCATGCAGGAAGTCCGGCGTCGCCTTAGGCAATACCGCGATCTGCGCACGTCGGTACGTAATATTCCCTCATTTAACACCGGGGGTGGGAGCTTCGAAATCGACTTTGTGATCCGCGGCCCCGACCTGATGGCACTGTCCCAGTATGCCGAGCAACTGCGGTCGCGATCGGGTGAACTGGGCATCATGGACGCCGACACCACGCTAAAACTGGACAAGCCCGAGCTACGCGTGGAGATCGATCGGACTCGCGCGGCAGATCTCGGGGTGTCTATGCAGGATATCGGCACCGCCTTACGCCTGATGGTGGGAGGAGATGAAGAGGTATCGCGCTTCCTGGATCTGTCGGTCAACGACGAGTACGACGTGCAACTGCGCCTGACCGATGGCGATCGCAATGACCCCAACACGATCTCGCGTCTCTTGGTGTCCCGTCAAGGAGGGAAACTCGCCCGGCTGGACAATCTGGTCCATATCGCACCGGCGCTGACCGCTTCGCGCATCGACCGTTCAGATCGCCAGCGCGAGGCGCGCCTCCGAGCATCCGTCGCCCCAGGCTACGGTCTCGCCGATCGGCTGCAGGCGCTGCAGGCGGCGGCTACTGAGTTGAACATGCCGCCCGCCTATACGACGGCCGTATCTGGACGAGGTCGCGAAATGGAACGGACGCTGGGCGAGTTTGTGCTGGCGTTCCTGCTCTCGATCGTGTTCATGTACATGATTCTTGCCTCGCAGTTCGAGAGCCTGATTCATCCGATCACCATCCTGATTTCGCTACCACTGGCTGTGCCGTTCGCCCTGTTATCGCTCTGGTTGACGGGAAACTCGCTCAACCTCTACTCGATTCTGGGGGTTCTGGTGCTGTTCGGGGTGGTCAAGAAGAACTCCATTCTGCAGATCGACCATATGATCAACCTGCGGGCCGCGGGGCTGGAACCCATGGCGGCGATTATGCAGGGGAACCGAGATCGATTACGCCCCATTCTGATGACCACATTGGCACTCGTGGCCGGGATGATGCCTCTCGCTTTAGGGTCGGGCCCAGGTGCGGAGGAACGGCGTGCCGTCGCCGTCGTCGTGATCGGAGGGCAGACCCTCGCCCTCCTCCTGACCCTGCTGGCCACTCCTGTCGTCTATTCGCTCCTTGACGAACTTGCACAAGGTCGAGTCTTTGCCTGGGGGTGGGTGCCAGTGGGAAAGCTGAATGCGGTCTTCGCGGGGGGAGGGAGGCACCGCAATGGGCAACCAGCCACTGAGCGACAAGCGCCAGATATGGGCGGAGCGGAAGCCAGTATTGGCAGTCCCAGGCGCTCGGCTACGATCCTACAAGGACACGCCGGTCATGATAAGCATGATTCGCACGTCCATGACGTTCGTTTGGGTCGGGCCGGTGATGAGTAGATCGCCGAGGCGATCGAAGAATGAATAAGCATCGTTGTTCTCCAGCACCTCGCGTGGATGGAAGCCATGCAGCTCGGCGCGTGTGCAGGTGGTCCAGTCTGCAACGGCACCCGCCGCGTCAGTGGGGCCATCGGTGCCATCAGTACCGCCGCTCAAGGTCGCGATGCCTGGAATATTGTGAATGTCGAGGGCCAGCGCCAGCGCGAATTCCTGATTACGCCCACCTTTGCCCTGGCCGCGCAGCGTCACGGTCGTCTCGCCGCCGGAGAGGATGCAGGTAGGCGCCGCGATCGGGTGCCCAGAGGCTAGGACCTCCCTGGCAATACCCGCGTGGACCTTGGCCACCTCGCGCGTTTCCCCTTCGATCGCAGACGACAGGATCAGGGGCTGATATCCCAAGATCCTGGCCTCTCGGCTCGCTGCTTCCAGCGCCTGCAAGTTGCGTCCGATGATCACGGTCTGGGTCGAGGCAAAGACCGCGTCGCCAGGCTTGGGGGTTTCCGGAACAGCACCGGAATCGCCGCCTTGCAGGTGGCGACGAATGGTCGTCGGCACCTGGTCGAGCAGTTGATACTTACGCAGGACCTCCAGGCAATCGCCAAACGTGCTGGTGTCGGGGACGGTTGGCCCGGAGGCGATAACGTCGAGCGAGTCCCCGACCACATCAGACAGCACCAGCGTGATGAGCGTGGCCGGAGAGGCCAGGCGTGCCAGTTGGCCACCCTTCATCCGGGAGATATGCTTGCGCAGTGCGTTGATCTCATGGATGGTGGCGCCGCAGGCCAGGAGCAGGCGCGTGACCTCTTGCTTCTCGGCCAGGGTGACACCCTCCACAGGCGCGGGAGAGAGTGCTGACCCTCCCCCTGAGAGCAGGCAGATCAATAACTCTCGCGGCCCACGTCCTGTGACGAAGTCGATCAAGGTGCGCGTCGCCCGCACACCCGCCTCGTCTGGGATGGGATGTCCCGCTTCGTGCACGGTCACGTGCGTCACTGGCGCCCCATGGCCGTATTTGACAATGACATGGCCACCGCGCAGACGATCTTCAAGCAAGGCCTCGACGGCGATGGCCATTGCTGCACCGGCCTTGCCCATCCCGATTACCGAGAGGGCGTCGTACTGGTTGAGATCGTACGTGCGGTCGGCCACGGAGAGCTGATCGCCCTCGCGCCGCACGTGTGTACGGATCGCCTCGCCGGGGTCGACCGCTCGCAGGGCCGCCTGGAAAATCGTGTGCAAATCATGCCGCAGCTCCTCTCGGCGCTTCACGGCGTGCCCTCCCTCCTCTGCAGCTACCCCGCAGTTCCCGCCGCACTCGGCGGCTGCGGCCACGCTCAAATGGCTCAGCAAATCCTTTATGCTTGACACTTCAAATTATGTCGTCACTGTAACATAACCTGTGACCACGTCAACACGCTTGTCCCCGGTGATTTACAAAGCAGAATGTTGACCATGGTGCCAGGGATCCTTGCCGTATCGCCTTGCCTATGGTGGAATCGCCAGAAACGTGATAGTACTATGCTGTCTATAGGAAAGAGGAGGTCGGACTGCGCAACATTCTTGGCACGTTGTCCGGAATCGCGCCCATCTCGAACACCAAATGGGGGAGGACTGTCATGACTGAACGCTCTTCAATTCTGCGCTGCCTTCTAGTCACGGGAATCCTGGGTACCTTGCTTGTGGCGGCGCCGGCGTTCGCTCAGCAGACGCCAGAGCAACCGTCAAGCCAACCTGCACCGCCCCCCTCGGCAACCCAGCCGCCCGAAGCACCTCGGGCGGCAACACCGGCACCCAGCATGCAGCCGCAGCCCACCACAGTCCCCGGGCGGCCCGACATTCCCAACGCCGAAGTGGCGACCCAGCTGCGCGGCATCCCGGCACCGCCATTTCCGGCACCGCCAGACCAGCTGCCGATCCCACAGCTCAAGCTGCCCAGGGGCTTCAAGATCGAGGTCTATGCCAGCGGGATCGCCAATGCGCGCTCGCTGCGGCTCGGTGACAAAGGGACCGTGTTCGTCAGCAACCGTCAGCTCGACAAGGTGTATGCCATCGTCAACCGGAACGGGAAACGCGAGGCCAAGGTCATCGCGTCAGGGCTGGATCGGCCGAACGGGCTCGCCTTCCACAACGGCACACTGTACATCGGCGAAGGCACCAAGATCTCGAAGCTCGAAAAGATCGAGGACAACCTTGACAACCCGCCGCAGCTCGTCGTCATCTACGACGACCTGCCCAATCATCAGTCACACGGCTGGAAGTTCATCGCCCTCGGCCCGGATAACAAGCTCTACATCAACGTCGGCGCGCCGTGCAATATCTGCATCCCGCCCGACGAAAACGGGCAGATTCGGCGCATCAACCTCGATGGCAGCGGTGCGGAAGTATTCGCGCGCGGCGTCCGTAACTCGGTCGGCTTCGACTGGCATCCGCTGACGAAGGACCTCTATTTTACCGACAATGGCCGCGACTGGCTGTCGGAGGACCTGCCCGAGGACGAGCTCAACCGCGTCACCAAAGTCGGCCAGCATTTCGGCTTCCCGTACTGTCATCAGGGTAACTTCACGGACCGTGAGGTCGGTTGGGGCCGATCGTGCGACGAGTTCGTCAAGCCGGTCGCCTTGCTCGGCCCGCACAGTGCGGCTCTCGGCATGCGCTTCTACACGGGCCGCATGTTCCCGGCTGAATACCGCAACGCCATCTTCATTGCGCGGCACGGCTCCTGGAACAAGACGAAGAAGATCGGCGGCGACGTCATGGTCGCAAAGCTGAACCCGAACGGCACCGTGAAGTCGATCGAGCCGTTCCTCACCGGATTCCTCCAGAACAACACGTATATTGGGCGGCCGGTCGACGTGCAAGTCATGAAGGATGGCTCGCTCTTGGTCTCGGACGACTACGCGGGCGCGGTCTACCGCATCACCCATAGCACGGAACGTGTCGCCAAGCGTTGAGCCGGCATCAGGTCGAGGGCGGGCCCCTGCCCTCGACTGCTTTCGCCCCCAAGTTTTTCGCTCGAAGGGAGGTGCCATGCGTAGCCTCGTGGTGGCGGTGCTCATCTTGCTGGCGGCGCTACCGGTTGCAGCGGCTACGTTCGAGGAGCGGCTCGCTCCCTGCCTCGCCTGTCATGGCGAGCAGGGGCAATCGGCCATCCCCGAGGTGCCTTCGCTCGGCGCTCAGCCGGCGTTCTATGTCACGATCCAGCTCTACATGTTCCGCGAAAGGATGCGCGTCGTCGAGCCCATGAACGAGATGACCAAGGGCCTCAGCGACGATGATGTGCGCCGCATGGCGGAGTTGATCGCGCAGCTGCCGCCACCGCTGCCTGCGGCCGACTCGCCAGATCCTGTCCGCCTCGACCGGGCGCGTGTACTGATCCATCAGCACCGGTGCAATTTCTGCCATAATCAGGATTTTTCTGGGGCACAGAACGTGCCGCGCCTGGCTGGTCAACGCGAGGACTACCTCGTCAAGGCGCTGCGCGAGTACAAGAGCAATGTGCGACGTGGATATGACGCCGCGATGGCGGATGTGATGTATCCAGTGACCGACATCGATATCCTTGATCTCTCCTACTTTCTCGCCCGTCTACCGTGAGGATGGACGGGCGAGGTCTTGAGCCCCTCCCGCTTCAGATCGGGGGTTGGAGAAGTATGCCAGTGGAATTCGGGAGTGACATCAGATAATATGATCCTCAGCTTTTACAAGGAGGACAGCTGATGTCGCAGACACTTTCGGTCACCGAGGTGGCTCGCCACTTTGCGGAGTACATCAACCGCGTTGCCTACCGTGGCGAGTGTTTCGTGCTGATGTGGGGTAACAAACCTATTGCCGAGCTCCGGCCCCTGCCTGTGGGGAAACGCCTGGCAGAACTGCCCGCCCTACTGGCGTCACTGCCCCATCTCTCGGAGATGGAAGCCACACAGTTTGCCGCTGACCTCTCGGCTGCACGGGAAGCACTTGCCCGTGCGGAGGTCCACGATCCATGGCGGTCTTGATTGATGCCAGCATCCTGATCGAATCAGAGCGCGGACGGCTTCCGCTGGATCAGCATCTGGCGCAACGGCAGCAGGAAGAGTTCTTTCTCTCAGTCGTGACCGCCAGCGAACTGCTCCACGGGGTGTATCGGGCGGTGCACCCTGAGG
>JBKPCR010000149.1:0-8879 GCA_046727435.1 bacterium
ATCCGGAAGCTGGATATCTCTGGCACATTGCGATGCCCGACGTATAGAACCTTCCGGTCCGGGCTAATAGTCAGCGGAGATGGCCCACCCGACACAGGCACCTCGCCCTTGGGCGTCAGCTTACCGGTCTCGGCATCCATCGTAAAAACCAGTATCTTGTCATCGTCTTGTAGGGAAACGTACATGTAGGATGACATTGATCGACCTCCTCCGAATTCGCTCATGCTTCTTGCCGTCTAAGTCACAGTACACCGCTTCCATCCAGTGCAGTTCAGTCAGACCCTTCAACTCCTCCGCAAAGCGTTTGTCTTGCCATTTCTTGTCACGACAGGGGAACATGAGTTACTGGGCTGTGTCCCTCCGTCGGTTTGGCGGTATGGATTGCCGCCCTCTTGCAAGAGCGGGCTACGCCTTAAGTATATTCCTCCGGGACAACAGCACCGCTACGCAATGAATACCGCGTGCCAGAAAACCGACTATTAGGCAAGCAGATCAAAGGCCGCATACAACTGAGCGATGGGAAACGCCAGACGCTGACGGAGATTGGCCAGAAGCTGGGCAAGCAAGCGCTGGAAAAAGTGGCCAGTCTCATCAAACCCGACACGATCCTTGCCTGGCACTCCAGGCTCATCGCCAAGAAATGCGATAGCTCCCAACAACGCTCAACTCCAGGGCGGCCCAAGATCTTGGGCCGCCCTGGGTTAACGCGACTGCCGGTTTGCCGTGGCTACTCGAGATCATTCACCCTAGGGGCCACTTCCTCCATCAGTAAGCGGAGGGAGCGCTGCATCAGCGAATGGTCGTCTGGGTCCTGGGTGATGGCGAGCAGATGCCCAAAGCCACCGACCTCCTCGTGGAGCTGGCGAATTTTGTCGGCGCACTCCTGGGGGTCACCGACGATCCAGACGTGCTCCATCATGTAGTCCACATCAACCGCCTCATCAGGCATGGCTGGATCTCGTTTGACATACCACAGGGTCCCTTGCGCTTTGCGATTCAAATACTGGTGCTCCTCAAAGGGTCGCCCCAACACAACCCGGGCCTCTGCTCTCGCCGACTTCGGGGTCTCGCCGACATAGACCTCCCGTCCGATGCGGAGCTGCTGGCGGTCCGCTTTCCGGCCGGTGCTGGCCGCGCCTTCTTCCACCACCTTCCAGAGGTTCCGGACGTGCTGGGCCATCAGGTTCGTCATCGGGAGCCAGCCTCGCTCTCCAGCCATGCGGAGGGTGTCCGAAGTCGGCGTGGACGCGGCGACCGCGATGGGCGGATGGGGCTTCTGGTAGGGCTGATAGTACAGCCTGCGCCCGAGTGTCGGGTCAATCTCTGGTGCGTGCACCTGATAGTATTTCCCTTCGAAGCCGAAGTGGCCGTCCTTTGCCTCCCACAGACCGAGGATCACCTCCAGGGCCTCCTTCCCCCGCTCCCGCACTTCGTCCATCGAGTCGTATTCGACCCCGTACAGGCGCAAATCGGTCGGGAGCGACCTGACGCCGATCCCCCAGTAAAAGCGCCCCCGGGCCATATGGTCCAACATTGCGATACGGTGGGCGGTATCCACGGGATGGTGGAGGGGCAGCATCGTGACCCCGGTGGCGAGGATGATCTGCTCGGTGCGCGCCAGGGCGTTGGCGATGAGCAGCTCTGGCACTGGGGCATTTTCCCACGTCTCCGTGATATGCTCGCCAATCCAAGCCTCGTGATAGCCCAACTGGTCAGCCTGGACCAGTAAGGTGGTGTCACGGTCATAAGAGTCGGCAAAGGACCTCCTGGGTGGATGTAACGGCATCATGAACAATCCAAAGTCCATGCTCTCCCTCCTGTCAGCCCTGGCTTGATGGGCCGTTGGTGACCTCTGTTGCAATCCTCACCCACCCTTTGCGGTGGTCGCAATGGGGTTGCCCTGAGCCATGGGCCATACCCGACAAGACGGATTGTAATGGCCCTCAGGGACGAGGTCAAGCATCCGAACGCAGTGGCCTGCGATTCAATGCGTTGGGAGGCTCTCAGTCCCAGAGCAGTGAAGGGTTCAACGGTCTGCGGTCGCGTTGACCCCCGATGACCCGCAGACTATAATGGGGTGTACGATCAGAGCGGCAAGACCGTCCGGCAGGGGCCAGCGTGACCATCCTCGCGTGTGGCCGAGGGTGTTCGGGCAAAGGGACTCCTTATTCCTGTCAAAGATCAGGAGGTGTAATCGTGGAACCAGTCATCCGAAATTACCGGAGCGTATACCAACCGGGTGGTGCGGCGGCGAGGTTGATCTCACTGGAGGACAACCCCACCACCTGTACCATGACCTACTCGGTGATCGAGCCCGGCAAGACCAGTACTCACCACATCCATCCGTGGGAGCATGAAGTCTACATTCTCGAAGGGTCCGGGGTGGTGGTCTGTGATGGGAAGGAGTACCCGGTGCGGGAAGGGGACGGCATCTTCATCCCGGGGAACGTGGACCATTACACCCTGAACAATCGCAGCAGCGGTGTGATCCGGCGCATTGAGGTCAACCCTCTCATCGCGTCTCAGAGCGGCGGCGCCAGAAACCAGGGGGGCAAGGGTACGGGCCAGCCTCCCGTCATACGCAACTACCGGGATCTCGACATGAAAGTGGGGCACGTGCTGCTCAGCGGCAAAGATGGCGTGCCCACCTACGTCATGCTGTACAACGGGGCCATGGCACCCGGCGCGGTCAGTCACTCCGACACCGGCGGGCACACCCATCGGTGGGAGCATGCGGTCTATGTGCTGCAGGGGTCGGGTACCCTGGTGTGCGAAGGGAAGAGCTATACCGTTTCGGAAGGGGACGGGGTACTCGTGCCCGCCAATGTGCATCACCAGTGGAGGAACGAGACCCAGGCTCCGATGCTGCGGGTAACCTTCAACGCGGTGGCTTCCGAGGCCCATGAGGGGTAGGTTTCCGGCATCTCGTGGTAGGGATAGTCCGTCGTGGAAAAGACCGATTCAGGGTGAGAGGACGCCTAGGAATTGTGAAGGGGTTACAGAGGGGGGCAATGGAAGCGAGAGGAGGGGACAATTGCCGGTTGTGTCGCAAATTTTTGAGCGATAAGGTGGAACGCCTTGGCGGGCAAAGGATTATACTGCCAAGGAGTAGAACTGTTTGGCCAGCGTGTGGCCCTGTTCGACCCCACCTTGCAGTTGGCCTTGGTGGATCATATGCCATTCGCGTAAGACCCATAAGATGGGCTGGACAGCTGGGTCAGAATCAATGATTGTGGGCCAGGGAGGGTGCTCTATTGCGAGCCAGGTGTCCTTCCGTCGTGAGCCCCTACACCTACGGGGTGATGATGCCGGTCTGGCGGCCCACGATGAACGTCTCCCGCAGCTCCACATAGTCAGACACGGCGTTGACGAGTGCTTCGGGCCGCTCCGCCTCGATGAGGTGTCCGGCGTCATACACAAAGGCGATGTTGCTGTTGGGAATCCGCGCGCGATAGATGCGCGCGGCCTCGGGCGCCACCATCGTATCTTCAGAGCCAAAGAGCACCAGGGTTGCGCACGGAATCTCACCAAGCCTGTGTTCTGCCTCTGCATCGTGCATCCCGCCCGTGAGCCGCTGCACCAACGCCTGCTCCTTGGCTACGATGGCGGGGTCAACGGACGCGAAGCCCCGGGCCTGCTGGGGATGGGCGACCAGCCGCTTGGCCGTGTCCGCCGGCGTACCAGCCAGAGAGCCGGCCGCCGGCAGGAGGGCGGTGGGCGCAATCAACACGAGGGCCTCCACCTTGGCCGGCGACTGCAGCGTCTGCCAGAGTGCCACGTTGGCTCCGAACGACGTGCCGATGAGCGTATAGGTTTCCGGCACCACCTGCGCGGCGGCCTGGGCCACGGTGTTGGCCAGCTCCTGCACCGACTGGGACCTCGCGTTGGCCGGTGACTGGCCGAACCCCGGCAGTTCCAACGCGATGACCCGATACTTCTGTGCCAGCGCGTCGCGGAGCGTGGACAGGCCCCAGGTCATGCCCTCCAGCATGACCACCGCCCCGCCCGGCTGGGGCGGGCCGGCTTCCCAGGAGCGGATACGGAAGCCGTCCACCTCGATGTAGTCCTCCCTGCCTGCGGCCGTGAGCCGCTGTCCCGCCTGCGTCATCTCTGCCTCCTTCTCCAGTCTCTCCAGGACTAGAACTCCTTGATCTGCGGCAGGACCTCTCTGCCGAACAGCTCGATCTCCTGCATCACTTCCTTGTGACTCACGCTGGGCTGCTGGAAAAACAGGTCCACCACCCCCACGCCACACTGGTCGTGGTAGGCCTTCAGCTGCTTCACGACGGTGTCGGGCCCGCCGAAGAAGTTGAGGGCGCGGGCTGCGCCCGTCACATCACCCTGTGCACTGCCGGCCAGGATGTTGCGCAGGTCGAACGGCTCGCCGGCCCGGGCCGCTTGAATGGCCTTCGACACAGCAGGCCGCATGGCGATGCCCCCGGGCACGGGCCCGGTCTGCTTGATCCCTTCAAGCCACGCTTCAGCCTGTTTGTCCGTCTCCGCCAGGTAGATGCTGCCCCGGAAGACGATCTGGTCGGGCGTGGGCTGCCAGCCGGCCTCGTCACACCACGCGTAGTACTTCTCAGCGACCTTGGCCATCTGGTCGACAGGGACGAAGGACACGGCCAAGCCCAGCTTATGCTCGGCAGCGTATTGGAGCATGTCGTCGCTCCTGGTCGCCACCACCATCGGCGGCAGGGGCTGCTGCACCGGCCGCGGCCAGACCGAGACGGTGCGGAACTGGTAGTAGCGCCCTTCCCAGGAGAAGGGCTGGGGCTCGGTCAGGGCCTTGATGACCAGGTCCATGCCCTCCAAGAGCCGCCCCCGGCCTTCGGCCGGGTTCACGCTGTAGGTCTGGTCCTCGTTGGGTGTGCCGCGCAGAAAGCCGATGACCAGGCGGCCGTTGGTCAGGTTGTCCAGCAAGCCAAGCTCTTCTGCCACCCGTATGGGGTTGTTGAGCGTCAGCAAATGGCCCAACATGGCGATCTTGGCTTTCTTGCACCGCTCCGCCACGGCCGCGGCCATGACCGCCGGCGTGCCGGTGGCGATCCGTCCGGAGTAGTGGTGCTCCGAGAAGCTGACCCACGCAAAGCCCATCTCCTCCGCGAGCTCGCACTCTTCCATGCCCTCCTGGTAGCTTCGCACCGAGGTTTCGGGGTCGTGGTAGATGGGGGGTATCGGCCACGTGGTAGGGAAGTTGTACCGCTGCGCATACCCCATGGCGCCAAGATAGGATGCCTTCATCATCTTCCTCCTTGACAAGGACTCTTCTTCCCCGTCCGGTTCCCCAAATTCGATCTTGACCTTTGGGTACGTTTTTCACGCCACCGGGACCAGATCCCCTTTCGTCCCCCTGTTGGACAGGGGGGGAGAGGGAAATGGCCTCTCACGATGCCCTGCGCGAACATAGTGAGGCCGTTGCCCAACGGGCAGCATGGCTGCTTCTGGGGACTCATACCTTCCAGAGGAAGGTTTGTCCACACCCAGCGCGTCCATGTCCGCCAGCCGCTCCTCGAGAGTCCAGGTAGCTCTGGGGGAGAGGCTCTGGCTTCCGGGTGTGATGCCGTGCCACGCTTGCCCCGCTGCTATGCCCCGCTTGCAATACTGGGGGCAATTGGGCGTGCATGTCGATGCTGCACACCTCTACCTCCATGCAAGCATGAAGTCTGAACGTTGGAGAGCTGTTACCTGTCCTGCTGCATGGCTGGAGCTGGCAATTGCTACTATATGCCTGTCGCCATAAAGCCGTCAATGGTCACGATCGGGTCACACGGTGCGAGTCCCCGGCAGAGCCCAGGGTTCCCTGTGAGACTCAGACATGTGCGAAGCTGATGGACGAGCGGAATGGCTTGCATGTCGGGTTCCACGTGGCTCGAGAGCAGTGGACCTCGGCGGCTATTCCGACTATACTAACGGGAGGGCAGCGACAACCGAGCCCCACGACCAACCGTCGAGACATGCTGGCCAATGGCGCGGTGTGTTCACCAGGTCCCAGCACCAGACCGGAGCCAAGACTCATTGCCGGGGAGGTAGCCCATGAAGGCATCGCTGTTTGCGCAGATGGGGTATGCAGAGAGGCACCAGTTTCCTGCCACCTGGCCGGTACCGCCGAGCTCTCACGACCCAGCGGTCACGATGCAGAGCTACGAGGACGGGCTGGAAGAGTGTGAACTCGCCGAGGAGATGGGTTTCGACTGGATCAGCTGCTCGGAACACCACTACTCGGGTAACAGGCTGACGCCAAACCCAGCGGTCATGGCGGCCGCCGTATCGCAGCGGTGCAAGCGCGTGAGGATCGCCCTGCTAGGGCAACTGCTGCAGCATCACAATCCCGTCCGGGCTGCCGAGGAGATTGGGATGCTGGACAACCTCACCGGCGGCCGGGTGATCATGGCGTTCCTGCGGGGCACCCCTGGCGAGGACTTGCCCTACGGGATGAACCCGGCCGAAGGCCGAGCCAGGCTCTTCGAGGGGATGGACCTGGCCATTAAGGCGCTCACCGAGCCCCAGCCCTTCTCCTGGGAAGGGCGCTACTACCAATTCCGCACCGTGTCAGTCTGCCCACGGCCGGTGCAGCAGCCCCTGCCGCCGGTGCTGGTGGCGACCAGAAGTGAAGATGCAGTCCAGTATGCCGCCTCCCATCACCTGGGGCTGGCGGTCTCCTATGATCCGGTGGACCAGATGGCTCAGGTCACCGACCACTACTATCAATGGTGCCAGGAAGCCGGCTGGCAGCCCACGCCTGACCAGATCGTCTACCGAGCCAGTATCTTGCTGGCAGAGACGGACCAGCAGGCGGCACATCGCCTGGAGGCTCTCAAGACCAGGGGTCTGGCGGAGCGGGGCATGGACCCGCGCTCCTCAGTGACCCGGGCGGTGTTCGCGGCGCGCGACGGAAAGGCGTTCGGCCCACGCCACCGCAACGGTGCTGCCGGCGGCGCCCAAGGAGCCCGGCAAGCGGTCCCGTCCGGGCGGGGGTTGCTGACCTTGGTAGGGGGCCCCGACACCATCGTGAAGCAGTTGAAGGCATTTCATGACCAGTGCGGCGTGGGCGTGGTGGACCTAGGCTTCCAGCAAACCGGCACCGATCACCGGGAAGTGATGAAAGAAATCGCGCTGTTCGGCCAGGAAGTCCTGCCGCGTATCAAAGAGTTCTAGTGGGTAACGGAAATATCAATAGCCGGCCGGACAGCGCTTGGAAGAGCAGAACCCCTAAAAAGTGGACGCTGTATCGCACCCCTACACGGGTTCAGCCTTACGAGCGGCTGAGCGATGTTCGTGCCCTTGCATCCCTGGCGATGTCCTCATCCCAAGGCCCGGGCAAGCGGCCGCGCTGGGTGCCTCCGATCATGTAACTGTTTTCATCATGCCCCCACTCACTGCTGGGCATCTCGTAGGAGACCTCGATCCCGTTGCCGTCTGGGTCCCGGATGTAGATACCGATGGCATGGCCGTGGTCCGACACACGCTCGATCGCGATGTTCTTCTCTTTTATGCGGAAGTACAGCTCCTTCAGGTCGTCGAGGCTGTCCATATACCAAGCCATGTGGTTGAGCCCCACCTGCCCCTTTTGGGGCCCTGGAGCGTCCTCTCCCACTTCCACCAAGGCGACTTCATGGGAATTGCCCAGGTCCGAAGTCATGAAGGCAGCCCGTCCAGGTGTAAACCCGTAGGTGTGAAGACCCAGGAGGTCCTCATACCACTCGCGGGCGCGCTCCGCATTGCGCACGAAGATATTGACATGCCCTAGTTTTCTCGGCTTGTAACTCATAATCTCCCTCCTATGCGCGTGCCATCGTATGTGACCGAGATTATCATATCAAGCACCCGGATCACAAGTGTTGGTCCCGAAATTCCACAACAGCTGAAAACACGGAACTTCGAAAACACCTGCTCGCGCCCCGATCCTTTCGTAGTGATGGTGCAAGCCAACCACCTCTGGGATCTCCCGCACGCGGCCGACGGATGTTCCGTCACGTGACAGTGCACGATCCGTCGGCGTTCATGCACCAGCATCACGAGGACCAAGAGCACACGGTGTCACGTCCCTCCGCCCCTAAAAATATTGGTCTCCATTTACACTGCATGATAAGATGGGCAATGCTTAACATAGGGCCGGGAGGGGAAACGAGCATACATCCGTGATCATTTGGGGCACAGCCGGCTGGAAGAGATCCAGGGATGTGGGGCACGCCAGATCAAGTGCCCAATCAAGGATCCTGAAACTGATTAAGGGAGGATTGGCAGAAGTGGAACAAAAACAAGTCGTTGTCTACAGCAACGTCGGGTGAGGTCCATGTCATCAAGCGATGGAGTATCTATCGCAAAATGGCGTGGAGTTTACGGAAAAGAATGTGTCGCGTAATCCCGAGGCGGTGCAGGAGCTCATGAGCATGGGGGTACGCTCGCTGCCGCTCATCCTGATCGGCGACAAACAGCTCAGAGGTTTTAATCCGAAGGCGATCGACGAGGCGCTGGCGAGCTAAGAGGCTATCCGAGTAGGCATCAGCAGCCTTCAACAGAGCCATTTTACGAGCGTCGCGCCATAGGCGCTGATGTCAGTACTGTACGTACGCGGCACTGATTCCATGGCATGTCTCCCACTCTCATCTGGAGAGGGCTGGGGTGAGGGAAGCCTCGTGCCAGCTGATGCCGGCCTCCCTCATCCTTCCCATCTCCCAGAAGGAAAAGGGGATAAATAACTTAGCCTTTCGCCATCTCTAGAAAATAGCGATGCGCGGTCAGGTCACCGGTCAACTCGGGGTGAAATGTCGCCACCAGAATGTTGCCCTGGCGCGCCATGACCGGTTCTTCGTGGCAGGTGGCCAAGAGATCCACCTGTGCCCCCAGACGCGTGATGCGAGGGGCGCGGATGAACA
>JBKPCR010000150.1:0-9581 GCA_046727435.1 bacterium
GACATCCCCATCACCGCCCCGCCGGGGAAGGCCACGCCGATGGCCTCACTGAATCCCTTGGTCGCGGCCTGGGCGGTTCTGACATTGGCCCGAGTGGCGATGTGCATGCCCATCAGTCCAGCACCCAAAGAGCAGATAGCACCGATCAGGTAGGCCACAGCTGTCTGCCAGCCGATGCCCACCGCCAGCAGAACCGTCACCACGACGGCAAACACGCCAATGGCGCGGTATTCGCGCCAGAGGAATGCCATCGCTCCTTCGTAGATGTACCCGGAGAGTTCCTGCATCGTGGCATTCCCTGTCTCCTTTGCCAGTACTTTGGCCGCAAGGTACGCGACGAAGAGTAAGCCCACAAAACCCACCACTGCGGGAATCGCCACCATGTTTTCCTCCCCCTCGTCTCTTAAACTGGGTGATGTTGAGCACGGTTGCGAGGCGCCAGCCCGGCAGGGGCAAGCGCGCTAGGTGGTGCACTTTGCTGCTGAGGCCAAACTGAGGCGAGTGCCTCGCATGGCTGTTGAGCTCTTGCGGAGCGGCCTGCCGTGAGCCTCCTAATTGGGTAAAGTCGATTTCAAGAGGTTGGCCTTGATGTAGTCCCGGTTCAAGCGCGCGATGAAATCAAGGCGGATGCCCTTGGGACAGGCCGCTTCGCATTCGCCGATGTTCGTACAGCTCCCGAACCCTTCTTGCTCCATCTGCCAAACCATGCTCAAGACCCGCCGATAGCGCTCGGGCTGCCCCTGCGGGAGTAAACTCAGGTGCGACACCTTGGCCGCGGTAAACAGCATGGCCGCGGCATTGGGACAGGCGGCTACGCAGGCGCCACAACCGATGCACTCGGCGGCATCCATGGCGAGCTCAGCATTCTCTTTGGGTACCGGTACGCTGTTCGCCTCCGGGGCACCGCCGGTCGATACCGAGATAAAGCCGCCCGACTGAATGATCCGGTCGAACGCGCTGCGGTTCACGATGAGATCCTTGATGACCGGGAAAGCCTTGGCGCGCCACGGTTCGAGGTAAAGGGTATCACCGTCCTTGAAGCTGCGCATGTGGAGCTGGCACACGGTGGTGCCGCGGCGGGGACCATGTGCGATGCCGTTGATCACGAAGCCACACATGCCGCAGATGCCCTCACGGCAGTCATGATCGAAGGCGATGGGGTCCTCACCTCTGAGGATCAACCCCTCATTCACCACGTCAAGCATCTCCAGGAAGGACATATCCGGGCTGACATCCCTGGCCTCGTACCGCACGAAATTGCCTTGGTCATGGGCGTGTTTCTGCCGCCATACATGTAGCGTGAGATTCATTACTTGTAGCTCCGCTGGGTCAGATGGACATTCTCAAACGTCAGAGGTTCCTTGTGCAAGATGGGCGTCTTGCCGACGCCAGTATATTCCCAGGCTGCCACGTGGCAGTAGTTGAGATCGTCGCGCAGCGGTTCACCCTCGGGCGTTTGGTATTCCTCGCGGAAATGCGCCCCGCAGGATTCATTGCGCTCGAGCGCATCCGTGCACATCAGCTCGGCAAATTCTAAGAAGTCCGCCACTCGTCCGGCCTTCTCCAGGGATTGATTAAGCTCCTCCTGGTCCCCAGGCACGAGAGCGTTATGCCAGAACTCCTCACGCAGCTCGGGAATCTTCTGCAAGATATCCTTGAGGCCCGCGGCGTTACGGGCCATACCACAGTAATCCCACAGTAGCCGCCCCAGCTCGCGATGGATGGAATCGACCGTGCGCTTGCCCTTGATACTGAGGAGCCGGCTGATGGTTTCGCGCGCCTCGCCCTCGACCGCCCGGAAGGCCGCATGGCTAGCATCCACCTTTGGAAGCTTGGCCTGCGCTAAGTAATCGCCGATGGTGTATGGCAGAATAAAGTAGCCATCGGCCAGGCCCTGCATCAGTGCACTCGCACCCAAGCGATTGGCGCCGTGGTCGGAGAAGTTGGCCTCACCGACAACGTACAACCCTGGAATAGTACTCATTAAATTATAGTCCACCCATAATCCGCCCATGGTGTAATGGATCGCCGGGTAGATGCGCATCGGCACTTTGTAGGGGTTCTCATCCGTGATGCGCTCGTACATCTCGAACAGATTGCCGTAGCGCTCGCGGATGACGTGCTCGCCCAAGCGCTTGATCGCATCGCCGAAGTCGAGGTACACTCCTTGGCCGCCAGGGCCGACTCCCTGGCTTGCATCGCACACGCGCTTGGCGGCACGGGAACCGACGTCACGCGGTACCAGGTTGCCGTAACTCGGGTATATGCGTTCGAGAAAATAATCGCGATCCTCTGCGGGGATCTGGTCTGGCGGACGCGTGTCCCCCTTCTTCTTGGGCACCCAGATGCGCCCATCATTGCGCAGCGACTCGCTCATCAGGGTCAGCTTGGATTGATGCTCACCGGTCACAGGAATACAGGTCGGGTGGATCTGCGTGAAACAGGGATTGGCAAAAGCGGCCCCGCGTTTGTGGGCGCGCCAGATGGCTGTGACGTTACACCCCTTGGCGTTGGTCGACAGATAAAAGGCATTGCTGTAGCCACCGGTTCCGAGCACCACGGCATCGGCAGCATGAGAAGCAATCTCCCCCGTCATTAGATCGCGCGTCACTATGCCGCGCGCCTGGCCGTTGATGACCACGAGGTCGAGCATCTCAGTGCGTGGGTACATCTGCACCTGGCCGACGCTCATCTGGCGTGCCAGGGCCTGATAGGCTCCGAGCAGCAGTTGCTGCCCCGTCTGCCCCCGGCAGTAGAAGGTGCGGGATACCTGTGCGCCGCCAAACGAGCGTGTATCGAGCAACCCGCTGTATTCACGGGCGAACGGCACGCCCTGCGCCACACATTGATCGATGATGTGCACACTGATCTGCGCCAGGCGATGGACATTGGCCTCACGGGAGCGGTAATCGCCACCTTTAACCGTGTCATAGAACAGGCGATAGACGCTGTCGCCGTCGTTGCGATAGTTTTTCGCGGCGTTGATGCCCCCCTGGGCGGCGATGCTGTGGGCGCGGCGCGGGCTGTCTTGGAAGCAGAAGCATTTGACCTGATACCCCAACTCGGCGAGCGACGCGGCGGCGGAGGCTCCGGCAAGTCCTGAGCCGACGACGATGATATCGAATCGGCGCTTATTAGCAGGGTTGACCAGCTTCATCTCGAAGCGATGTGTGTCCCATTTCCGATCGATCGAACCGGCGGGGACGTTGGCGCGGAGTTCCATATTGTTAAACCTCCCAACTTAGGAGATGAGGCCCGTCAGGACAGCCATCGGGATGGAGATGAAGCCGATGACGAGCGCCAGCGTGGCAATTGCTGCGAACCGGTGGATAATCTTGTCGCTCTTGGGGTTGATCAGGCCCAGCGTCTGAAACATACTCCAGACTCCATGCCACAGGTGAAATGCCAGGGCAACCATCGCGATGATGTAGAACAGGGAGACCGGCCAGATGCGAAAACCGCTGATGACGTTGCGGTAAACATCGTGGACATCAAACCGCGGATGGACACTGCCGGTAGTAAAGTGCAGCAGATGATAGATCACGAACACGGCGATGATCGGCCCGCTCCAGCGCATGGTGCGTGCGGCGTAATCGGCCTGGATGACATCTTTATAGTGGTACCCCTCCGGCCGGCTGCGCTGGCTCATACGCGTGAGTTGGACGGCGGCCACGATGTGCAAGATCACCGCCCCCAGGAGCACGATGCGCACACCCCAGAGCAACGTGGCATTCGCTTTGAGCATGGCGGCATATGCGTTCATCTGGTTGGCACCCATGAACACTTGCAGGTTGCCCAGCATGTGGCCAATGACAAACCCGAAGAGGATCAGACCGGTGATCGCCATCACCACTTTCTTGCCGATAGAAGTGCTGTAGAATGTCAGCGCCCGACTCATCCATGCTCCCTTCCTACCACTTGGCCGTACGTCCTCCCCTCTTGTCGGGGAGGATGCCAGGTTAAGTATCTAGACGGTGTTCCCTCTCCCTCCGGGAGAGGGTGAGGGTCGAGTAATTCGTACAGCCGATCCTCGGGCAATACCTTACCAAGTGGCCGCCACGGCCTATCTCTGTTGCCTCGTCCATAGATTCCCTACCTCGACCAGCCGAACGTTTGTCCCGCGACGTTGCACGCCTGGAGAGCCTACGCAGGCCAGCGGAGAGGACGACCGCCCATCAGATGAAAGTGGACATGAAAAATGACCTGCCCGCCACCGTGGTTGACGTTCACCACCAGGCGATAACCGCTGTTGGCAATGCCACGCTCGCGCGCCAGACGATTGGCCACAAATGGGACGGCAGTCAGCCATACTGTGTCATCAGGTTCGATGTCCAGAAGGGTCGGCACGTGGCGCTTCGGCATGATGAGGAGGTGGACAGGTGTGCGGGGATGAATATCCTCGATGGCCAGTAGGACATCGTCCTCGTAAGCCTTGACGCCTGGCTTGAGGTCAGCGACGATATCGCAAAAGATACATTCAGCCATCAAGCTACCCAACGAGCCCGTTCATCGCTTGCGAGGGGGCTTGGAGTCCTTGCTATCCGACGGTTTGTCAAACCGGGCCAACGCGCCGCGTATCTGCTTTTCGGCTTCCTTGTCGCCTAGTTGACGGACGAGGATGAGGGCTTGTTGATAATGCGCAACAGCCCCCTTGGTGTTACCCATCTCGGCATACATGCCGCCAAGGTCGCTCAACATCAGCCACTCATATTCGCGCAGCTTGGCCTCTTTGGCAGCCTTGAGCGCTTGCTGATAATATTGTGTGGCCTTCTCGTAGTCTTTGGCGCCGCGGTAGGCCGCAGCTGTATGCTCCAGGGCGCTCACCTGCCCTTCGCGTAGCCCCGCCCGCTGGGCAACCTTGAAGGCGTCTTGATAGCGTGTGACTGCCTCAGTCGTGTCGCCTTGTTTTACCGCCAGGCGACCCATGTCGTCCAGGACACGCCATTCTCCCCGGACATCATTAACGTCGCGATAGGTGCCCAACGCCGCTTGATACTGCGCGGCGGCCCGCTGAAAATTCCCCACTTGCTCATAGGCGTACCCCGACGTGGCCAATTTCTCGGCGACAAGCCCGCGGTCGCCCAATGCACGAGCCAGCTGTACGATCTCTTCGCTGTAGCGTGCGACCTCAGCGTAATCGGCCACGGCCGCGTAATCGGCCTCAAGTTCCTGCAGCGCTGCCAATTCAAGGCTTTGATCTTCGAGGCTGCGAGCCAACTCGAGGGCGCGCTGGATGTAAGGCACGGCCTGCGCTGGGGCCCCATTGGTCTTATGCGAAAAGCCCAGGCCATAGAACGCGCGCCACTGGCCGGCGCGGTCCTGCCGCTCCTCCTCCAGCGCGAGCAATGACTCATAAGTCGCGATGGCCTGTAGCGGTTGCTGGAGCAGGTTGTAGGTTTCACCCATCGCTGCCAATTGCACGGCCTGAGCCGAGCCGTCGCCTAGGTCGAGCGCGACGTTCAGGCCTTGCTGAAAGTGTTCGAGGGCTGGTTGGAATTGGTCTTGTTCCAGATAAATCCGACCCATGCGGTCGAGGATCTTCCATTCACGGCCGCGCTCACCGACTTCCCGGATCTGTGTCAGCGCTTGCTCGAATTTTTGTAGAGCCTGCTCGGAATGACCTTGCAGCCACAGCCCTTCGGCTTCGGCGGTGAGACGTTCGATGGTGAAAAGCGCTGACTGGCCAGCATCAATCGCCGTGCCCAGTACCCACAGCGCGCCCAGGAGCCCTCCCAGTGTGATGCCCCATTTGCTCGCCCGCATCGGTCCTCCCTGGCTAACAGGGCTCAAAGTCAACCACCTCAGCTTCGCGAAATGCGGCAGTACTGTAGCGTCAAATCGATATCCTGTCAACTCTTGTCAGGCGGGCCTTGACATGCCGACATCAGCGATTGACGTGAGCGGTGGGCTGCTCTCGTCAGGCACCCGTCTTACTTCGTCATCTTCAGCGCCACATAGAGGACATTACCGCCACGGCGCACGAGCAGGAGCAGCGAATCGGCACTACCGACGCGTCCGAGCGCGGCACGGTAATCGCGCAGATTGTCGACTTTCTTCTGGTTAACCTCGACAATCACATCGCCCCTTCGAAGGCCTGCCTCATCGGCCGGGCTGCCCTCTTCCACGTTCGTCACCACCAGACCTTTCGATTCATTGACCCGAAGGCTACGGGCAATCTCTGGGGTGAGCTCCTGCACCGTCAGGCCCAGGCTCTCCTCGAGAGTACCACCGCTGGACGCGACGCGCTCTTCTTTGTCTTTGAGCTCAGCTACTTTGACTTGCACGACCTTCTCCTGCCCCTTGCGCAGGATCTTCATCGGCACGTCCGCGTTCGGCGGGGTGCTCGCTACCACACGCGGCAGGTCATTCATCTCTTCAATCTTGCGCCCGTTGAACTCGACAATAATGTCGCCGCGCTCGATGCCCGCCTTCTCCGCCGGTGTATCGGCCATCACATCGGCCACCAAAGCTCCCCGCTCGCGATCGAGGCCGAACGATTTGGCCAGTTCGGGGGTAATGCCCTGCACCTGCACGCCAAGCCAGCCGCGCACCACCCGACCTTTCTCGCGCAGCGGTACGAGCAGATCCTTCGCGACGTTGATGGGGATGGCGAAGCCGATGCCCTGACCGCTGGCGATAATGGCGGTATTGATGCCGACCACTTCGCCGTTCATGTTGAACAATGGCCCACCGCTGTTCCCAGGGTTAATGGACGAGTCGGTCTGGATAAAATCATCATAGGGACCCGCCCCGATGATCCGTCCCTTGGCGCTGACAATGCCCGTCGTGACGGTGTGTCCCAGGCCAAATGGATTGCCGATGGCCATCACCCACTCGCCCACACGCAGCTTGCTCGAATCACCCAGCGCCACCGCCGGCAGGTCCTTTTTCGCGTCGATCTTAATCAGCGCCACATCGGTCTTCGGATCGCGGCCAATGACCTTCGCCGCAAATTCCTCTTTATCCGACAGCGAGACCTTGATGTCAGAGGCGTTCTCCACGACATGGTTATTGGTGACAATATACCCCTCGCGATTGATGATGAACCCCGAGCCCAGGCTGCGCCCACGGAACTCGCGCTGGGGATTGTCGCCACCGAAAAAGCGTTCGAAAAACTCTTCGAACGGATCGCGTTCGCCACCAAAGGGGCTGGGGAAGGGCATGCGTGGCGTCGTGCGCCGTTGCCCCTTGACGACCTGGGTCGTACTCATGTTGACCACTGAAGGCTTGAGGTGCTCGGCCATGTCGGCGAAATTGGGGACCTGGACAAGAGGGACCTGGGTGGGAGGCGTTTCCGTCCAGAACGGTGCGTCCCGTGCGCCTGAGGACTGGTTGACCATCACCCCGACACCGATGGCAAGGCCGAGCACACAGAGTACGACTGTCAGAGAGCACACGTGAACCGATCGATGCATGGTTGCCTCCTTATCTTCATCTTGGTCGACATGCCAGGCGCTTGTGGCACTTTATCAGTGGACGAAAGCTTGATGCGTTGCTGTGCCCAGCGCCGCTAAAGATTTCTACCCGCTTCGTCGCGTGGCTCTTAGACGCATACGCCAGCGCGAAGGTTCCATCCCGTTCACGACGACAGCAAGGCCTGAAACTCATCCTCGGTGAGCACGGACACCCCAAATTTGCGGGCCTGGTCAAGTTTTGAGCCGGCGTCCGCACCTGCCACCACGTAGCTCGTGCTGCGACTGACCGAAGATGTAACGCGACCACCGCGGGCTTCCACCAGGCGTTTGGCCTCGGCGCGCGTATAGGTTTGGAGCTCGCCAGTAAACACCAACGTTTTGCCACGCAGCGATTGATCGACGGCCGAGCGCTGCAGCGGCGTCGCGCGCACGCCACCGCGGTGGAGCTTTTCCAGCACCCCCTGGTTGCCAGTATCCTGGAAAAAGGCCACAATGCTCTGTGCGATGCGCGGCCCGATCTCGTGGATGCTCTGTAACTCTTCGTAGGCCGCACGCTGCAAGGCTTGCCAGTCGGAATATTCACGCGCCAGCACGTCGGCGACATGTTCGCCAACATGCCGGATGCCCAATGCGTATAGGAAACGGGGCAAGCTGGTCTGTTTGCTGCGTTCGATCGCTGCGATGAGATTGCTGGCGGATTTGTCGGCAAGGCGGTCAAGTTTGAGCACATCATCTTTGGTCAAACCATAGAGATCGCCGATATCTTTGACCAGCCCGCGCTCTACCAGTTGATCGACGGTCTTGTCTCCGAGACCTTCGATGTCCATGGCCCGTTTGGAGGCGAAATGGACGATGCTCTCCTTGAGTCTCGCTGGGCACGACAGTCCCACGCAGCGTGGCACCACCTCATCTTCGAGACGCACCACCCCGGACCTGCAGATGGGGCAATGCGTCGGCATCTCAAACGGCTTCTCGTCACCGGTTCGTCGTTCTTTCAGGACCTCGACGATTTCCGGAATGACATCCCCCGCCCGCTGAACCATGACCCAGTCTCCAGCGCGAACATCCTTGCGGGCGACCTCATCGGGGTTATGCAGGCTGGCTCGACTGACTTCCACCCCCGCCACCTGCACAGGCTCCAGCAGCGCCACTGGAGTTAAGGCACCGGTGCGACCAACTTGCACGGCGATTTCTTTGACGCGTGTCACCGCCTGCTTCGGCGCGAACTTATAGGCCAGCGCCCAGCGTGGGCTACGCGACCGGGTGCCGAGGGCCTCTTGCAGCGCCAACGCATTGACCTTGATCACCACGCCGTCGATTTCGTACGGAAGTTCCTCGCGTTGCTGGCTCAACCGCTCGTAATAAGCTAGAGCGGCTTCGATGCCGTGACACTGGCCACTGTGGGGGTTGATGCTGAAACCCCAGCGTGCCAGGCTCTGCAGCACATCCCAGTGGGTCTGGAGCGTTATTCCCTCCACGCCGCCGACGCCGTAGCAGAACATGGCCAGGGGGCGCCCAGCAGTGATGCGCGGATCAAGCTGGCGCAGCGCACCAGCGGAAGCATTGCGTGGATTGGCAAAGATGGGCTCTCCCTCCTCCTCACGACGCGCATTGAGGCGTTGGAAGTCACGTTTGGTCATATAGACCTCCCCGCGCACTTCCAGACGCTGGGGCAACGGAGCGTGGGCGACGGCGACCAACCGCAGGGGGATGGTCTTGACGGTCCGGAGATTTTGTGTGATATCCTCGCCGCGTACCCCGTCGCCACGCGTCGACCCCTGCACGAATAGACCGTCGACATACACGAGCTCGACTGCCAGCCCATCGATCTTCGGCTCAGCCACGTAGTCGATGGGGTCACTTTGGCCCAGTTGACGCTTGATCCGTGTGTCGAAGTCACGCACTTCTTCGGCTGAGAAAGCATTGTCGAGGCTCAGCATCGGAAGAGCATGCAGCACCGTGCCGAATGCCTCAAGCGGCGTGGCGCCGACGCGCTGCGTCGGGGAATCCGGCCTGATCAGCTCAGGAAACGCGGCTTCCAGTTCTTGCAGGCGGCGCATCAGCTGGTCGTACTCGGCGTCAGTGATCTGGGGATCATCGAGGACGTGATAGCGATAGTTGTGATACTGAAGCTGCTGGCGCAACTGCTCAATCTGTCGCTCGGCC
>JBKPCR010000151.1:0-6783 GCA_046727435.1 bacterium
CAGCGCGCGAATTTGAGCAGATCCTCCATCTGCTGCATCTGGCGGAGAATCTGCTGGCCTTGCTGCATCCCCATCATCTCCGGGCCGCGGAAGGCGAATTTGTTGAGCAGCTCCTCCAATTGCTCCATCTGCTCGAGCATATTCATGAGCTGGTCGAGCTGCTCATCGGTGAGCTGGTCAAGGTTCTGCATGAGGTTGTTGAGGTCGGCGGCGGAGGCTTCGAGATTCTTCAGAAAATTTTCCATAAAGCGCGGGTCGGAGAGGAGACGATTCATCTGTTCGAGCATACGGCTGAGCTGCTGGAACGCATCACTTTCGGAACGCTGGACACGGGAGCGTTCACCTTTGCCGCGCTTGCTAAGGCGGTCGCGAAGACGTTCTTTGAGTTGCTGATACTTTTGATAGAGCTCCTCCATGCGCTCGCCCATTTGTTCTGAATGCTGTGGGAAGCGCTGCATAAGCTGCTCCATGAACTGCTGTAGGCGTTCCATGTAAGCCTGGGCTTGCTCCATGAGGCGCTGGAGCTGATCTTGATCGAGCTTGAAGGAATCAGGGGAATATTTATTCAAGAGTTCTTTCTTCTTGCGCTCGACCTCACGCAGCATGTCATCCAGGCCGCGCAGGGAGCGGTAGCCATCTTCCGACGTGAAGCCGCGGCGGAGGAGTTGTTGCCATGCCCAGTCCAGATCGCCTGAGCGTAAGAGTGCGTCGGCCAGCGCATCCATGGCATCATCCACCCCGATACGAAAGGGATCTTGCGAACCATCCCACTGCCAGTAGCGAAAGCGTCCCATGGTTTCCTCCACGCCACCCGTCCCAGCCGCCTGGGCCGCCACCGGTGGCTAGCTCACGTCGATGACATACTTAGAACAGCGACCGCGACTGGCCGCCGTCGACATTTATGCAGGCCCCCGTGATCAGCGATGCTTGCGCAGAGGCCAAAAAGACCACGATCGGCGCCACTTCTTCCGGACGCCCAAAGCGGCCGAAAGGAAAATCCGTGTCGAGAAATCGTGCGATCTGCTCCGGACTTTGTTGCTGGCGGCGCTCCCAGGCTCCCCCGGGGAACAAGATCGAGCCGGGCGCAACCGTATTCACCAGGATATGATCTTGGGCCAGTTGGCGGGCGAGCGTTTTCGAGAAACTGATCATCGCGGCTTTCGAGGCGTTATAGGTCGTGGGACCACCCCACTCTCGTCCATAGATCGACGCGATATGAATGATGCGCCCACCCCCCTGGCGTTTCATCTGGGGGATGGCCAGTCGGCTCAAGCGCACGGCCGACAGGAAATTGAGCTGCAGTACGTCATCCCAATCAATCTCGCTGGCGGCCCAGCTGGGGTCTCCTCGTGCACCGCCGACGTTGTTGACCAGGATATCAAGCTGCCCGAATCTGTCAAGCGTCTCCTGCAACACCTTCTCCGCATCGCCGGAGCGAGTGAGATCAGCCTCGACAGCCAAGATCTCCACCCCTTTGGCCTTGAGGGCATCGGCTGCCTTGGAGAGGTCGGCCGGCGTCCGGCCGCAGATGCTGACGTGGGTCCCTTCCAGGGCGAACGCTGCGGCGATGGCGTGGCCAATGCCGCGACTGCCACCCGTCACCAGCGCCACTTTTCCTGCTAATCCGAGGTCCATAGATGCCTTCTCCGCTCATGCGTCATCATGTCACCCCAGATGCACACAGATTCCCTGTGTCTATCTGTGTGCATCTGGGGGGCCAATTTCGCGATCCTCTTGACAGGCTATGGCAACACCCGCGCGGCGCAGCTTTTGTCAGGCGCAGTGGCCAGAGGAAAGCAGTGATATACCAGGACGCCCGAAGGCGAGACCTCCAGATCGACGTACCGTTGGCGCGCTAATTCGTTTAAGGTGGCCTCCGCCTCTCGCAGGGAGAGTCCCGTGCCAAGGACGACATCGGCCACCGTCAGGCGCCCGCCCAGGCGCCTGGCCAGTGTGAGGATTGCCGCCTGCCGCCATCGCCGACGCCACAGCCACGGTGGCTCCCCCCGCCGCATCAAGCGCCAGAGCAGATAACCGCTGCCCGCCAGGGGGAAAAGGCCCCCTAGCACCAACAGCGCCGCAATGCCAAGTTTCCAGGAAAAGTAGAAGAGCACACCTGAGAGGACCACAGAGCCTGAGCCATAGAGCGTAGCGGCAAGAATTCCCTTGGCCACGCCCCCGCAGAAACGGATAACGCGCTCTTTGACGGCGTCGACCTGGGGATCTGAGGCCTCATGGAGCTCTCCGACGTGCCACGACGTCATAGCAATGGATCGTTTCCAAGTGAGCATATGCGCTCGTCCCCTCCCTCACCCCCACCCGCTTGCGCTCAGACAGGGCCGGGTGCTAGGGTCCTCTACATAAACGTGGGCAGCCCGCCGGTGCTATCGAACATCAGCGGCTTCGGCCCCCACAGAATCTCCAGCGTGTCACGTTGTTTCACCTCTGACAAGAGCGCCTCCGAGACATCCAGCTCTTCCAGCAGCAGTGTGTTCTGAATACGCACGATGCGAGTCTCTTCCGGTTTCACCAAACCGATGGTTCCGAGTGCCGCCTCCACCGCCTCGCGGTCGGTGCCAAAGGTGACTGGAATGCGGGCACTCTCAGGCGACAGTCCCGTGAGACCATTGATATAGGTGGCGGTAGGATCGATTTTGTTCACCAATCGTCTCGACACGAAGTCTGCCAGGCCCACGCCCATCGCATTCCCATAGGAGTCGTCATGCATGTCGCGCACATAGATGCGGAGGATGCGCGGGTGCTTGGGCGGAGGTTCGATAATATTCATGATGCGGCCAATCACCTTGGTATCCATGCCTGTGCCGCTGATATTCTTTCCCATCTCCTCGATGATGAGCAGATGGATGAAGTCAAACGGCAGGCGTGCCGCTAACTTTTTTGACAGCGCCTGCAGCTCCAACTCTGTTGCCTCGAACTGGGGTGTGCGTACAGCGCGAATGATTGCTGTCTGATCATAGCCGTTCTCGATGATGCCCAGTCCGAAGGCAATCCGTGCGTGCTGCAACACTGTGCGGCCCACCGTCCGGATGACGTGCTCATATCCGTGTTGGACGTTGGCCCGATGGTAATGCTGGGCACCATGATATTTGCCAAGGCCGATGGTCATCATCTTGAAGAGGCCGCTCTCAATGGCGCCGCTGAAGTCGGTGTGCGGCTTCACGCGGTTGATGACGCCGATGTGATCCGCCTCGGATGCATACTTGTCGAGCCATACTGGGATACCGTCGGGCGTCTCGCCGATTTGTACCACCTCCATGCTGGCCCGGAGAGGCACCCCCATGCTGTCCTCGGTGATGCCGTAATGGCGCAAGACATCGAGCTGCCCATCGGCGGTGCCACCACCATGGCTGCCCATGGCGGGAATGACAAAAGGCTTCGCGCCGATCGTCTTGAGATAATCCGCCGTCGCTTTGACGATCGTCGCGATATTCGTGATGCCACGGCTACCAGCTGTCAGTGCCACTGTTTGCTCGGGCTTGATCACCGATGCCACGCTGACGCGCGCCAGCTCGGCCTGCACCGTCGCCGGGATATCGGCCACGGCTGGCCCTTCGAACGTTTGACGAATGCGATACATGTCGGGGTACATGGTCTTCTCCTTTGTCCTCCTGCCCCTCATCTGTTTTCTCTCCCAGACACTGAGGGTTGGGGTAAGGGAACGCGTCGCCGTGCCATCTCGGCGGCTAGCACAATGGCCTGGACCATGTTCTTGGGGTCAGCCACGCCTTTCCCGGCGATATCGTAGGCGGTGCCGTGGTCTACCGAGGTGCGGATGATGGGTAGGCCGACGGTAACATTGACCCCCAACTCGAACTCGGTCATCTTGAACGGGATGTGCCCTTGGTCATGGTACATGGCCACGACCCCATCGAAGTCGCCGCGTTTAGCGCGGGCGAAGACGGTATCTGGGGAAATGGGGCCGCTGACATTCCAACCGCGCGACTGCGCCTCTTCTACCGCTGGACCGATCTCGTGAATTTCTTCCTCGCCGAATAAGCCGTTCTCGCCGGCGTGAGGATTGAGTCCCGCCACCGCTAGACGTGGTTCTGTCACGCCCATGCGCTGGATTTCGCGATAGGCCAGCTCAATCACCTGCAGGACCCGCGCCTTCTTGGCGCGTTCTATAGCACCACGCAGCGACACGTGGGTGCTGACATGAAACACTCGGAAATCGCTGGAGGCCAGCATCATAGTGTAGACTTTCGTGCCCGTTTTGACGGCTAACAGCTCGGTATGGCCATCGTAGGGGAATCCGGCAGCTCGCATGGCTTCTTTATTCAGGGGAGCGGTGGCGATGGCATCCACCTCGCCGATTAGGGCCAGTGTGATGGCCCTCTCGACATACGCCACAGCGGCAGCGCCATTGTCTTTGGCTGCAACGCCTAACAGAAATGGGCCCGGGTGCTCATCCGCAAGGTCTAGCACATCCACCGTTCCGGGCGTATATCGTCCTTCTGCAGGGCTGCTCACCGAGTGCAGGTGCTGACCGCTATGCAGGACATCCCGCATCTGTTGGAGCATCCCCAGCGTGCCCAGCACCAGTGGCCGACATATAGTGTAGACTTCCGGCTCGAGCAATGCCTTCAGGCTTACCTCAGCCCCGATACCGGCGGGGTCTCCCATCGTAATGGCGATTAGTGGTCTCGTGTCGTGTCCTTCCATCGTTATCTCTCCACCATGGCAGGCTGTGCCCACCACAAACGCAGGCTGCGAGCCGTTACCAGCAAGGAAGCAACCAGATTCACCGCGCCGCCCAGCGCTATAATAAAGGCCATTCCCACCAATAACCCGATGGTCACCAGCAGCGTACCGGCCACTTGGCCAGAGAATTCAAACTGCGTCCACGCTGGCTTAGATGCATGCCCGTAGACCTTATCATGTAGTAATGGCAGAAGCCACAGGGTCTGTCCCGTGATATAAAGCCCAAACCATCCGGCGGCTGCGGCGTAGCTATAGCCATATTCGACGGCAAAGCTGTTCCCCACGATTCCTGTCGTCAAGATGATGGCAAGCAGTGTGGCAGCGACGCCAAAGAGGCAGGAGGCTCGGGTATATCGCAGGCTCCCGGAGTGCCTTTCACCCCCACCTGCATCCCCACCCATCGAGGCAGAGGGGATGACGTGAGCCCGGATCTTGGCGAAAAACGTCCCTGGGAGAAGAGCAGAAGCGGTGGAAAAGCGGGCGATCCTCCGCACCTGCATGGTGTGGCACATCACACCGGCCAACCCCAACACTGCCGATGTGACACGCAGCGCAGTCCAGTCATAGGCATAGCTGAAAAAGATCCCCCAGAAGACCACATTGATCAACACACTGGCAGCGACACCCCAGCGCTGGGGGACGTTTTCCACCCCAAGCTCCAGCGGCAACAGTTTATACGTCAAGCCCATTATCGTGAGGGCCAGCCAGCCCAGCCCAGCGAAATGGGCATGCACCTTCAATGATATCATGGTTTGCGGCACATAGCCGCTATTGAGGTAAAACACGTAGCTCATACCGATGAGCCCGGTGATCGCCAGATAGAACACCGCCATCACGAAATGAGCTTCGGACAGATGCCACGCCTTGCCGCGTCCCACCGTCGCAGCAATATTATGGACGAAGATCACCAGCGCCCCCAGCGTCAGCAGTCCAAACACGACGCGACCCCGCGCCTGCGGCACCAGGCTCATGGTCAGTACCAAACCGGCGATGCCCACCACCTGCAACCAATATTGCACGGCTGCCATGCGGAGGCTATGTGGGCGTACCCCTAACGTCGCCGGCAGCGTGACATACATAATTCCCATGAGTCCTGTGGTCAGCCAGCCTAATGCGGCGACATGCGTCAGTGCCAAAATGTACGGCTCGCGAAAATAGAACACCTCAAACTGCCGGCACCATAGGAGTATTCCGGTATTGAAAAGAGTCCAGAATCCTAAACTGGTGAGCAGGAAGCGCATCCCCACGCGGGCTCCGGGGATATGCGACAGGCGGTCACTCACGGCAACGCCTCCAGGAGGGCGTCAATGGCATTGAGGCTAGAGATCATGTCAATGGAATAACATAGAAGCCCAGGGGTGTCTAGGAAAAAAGCGCTTACAGCACGTGTCGAAACACCTCGATGGCATGCTCGACATCCGGACGTGAGACATCCAGATGTGTGACTGCACGCAGCTTGGTACGCCCTATGACGCTGACCCGCACCCCTGCCTTCTCAAGGCGTTCGCCGACTTCTTTGGCGTCGCGGCCGCTGGCCCCCACATCGAAGATAACTATGTTGGTTTCAACGTCGGTCGGGTTGAGACTCACCTCGGGCAACGCCCCGAGGGCTTGGGCCAACATGGTGGCATGCGCGTGATCTTCGGCCAGTCGCGCCACATGATGCTCCAAGGCATACACCCCAGCGGCGGCGAGGATGCCCGCCTGGCGCATGGCCCCACCGAACAGATGCTTGAGGCGTCGGGCATCCTTGATGAACGCCTGCGAGCCGGCCAGCACCGCCCCTACCGGGCAGCCAAGTCCCTTCGACAGATCGATCCAGGCGGAATCAAAGGGCTCCGCATAGGTTCTGGCCGGGATACCCGTGGCGACTACTGCGTTGAGGAGACGCGCGCCGTCGAGGTGAGTCATCAGCCCGTGCCGATGCGCCATGGCGCAGACGGCTTGCAGTTGCGCTAAGGGCCAGATCGAACCCCCACCCATATTGTGTGTGTTTTCGATCTCGACTATGCGGCTGCGCGGATAATGTGGGCTCTCCGGTCGAATGGCCTCCTCCACTTG
>JBKPCR010000152.1:0-11556 GCA_046727435.1 bacterium
CTAGCTCCCGTCGGCATGGCCTGGTACTGGCCCCGCGAGCAGAAGAACCAAGAAGAGGAACCATGACCATGAACGGCGGGACCTTGCTGCAGCTCATCGTTGTGTTTGGCTCGCTCTCGTTGCTCTCCTTCGGCGGAACGAATACGGTGCTCCCCGAAATGCATCGTCAGGCCGTGACAGGCTACCATTGGCTCACCGATCTGCAGTTCGCGAGCATCTTCGCCATCTCCCAGGCGTCGCCAGGCCCCAGCAGCCTGATCGTCAGTTTGGTTGGGCTCAAGGCCGCTGGCTGGCTTGGGGCTCTGGTGGCAACGATTGCCATGTTCACCCCAGCTGCCATGTTGACCTTTGCCGCCAGTCTCGCGTGGGAGCGTTTCAGAGATGCCAAATGGCGCCTAGCTGCCGAAAAAGGTTTGGCTCCCATTACGGTTGGCCTTCTGCTGGCGAGCGGACTGGTGATCACGCGCGCCGCCGACCATGGGTGGTCGGCCTTCATGCTCACTGGGGCGACGACGATCCTCCTCGTCATCACGCGAGTGAATCCGCTCTTCGTTATGGTGGGAGCGGGGCTCCTCGGTGGGCTGGGGCTGGTCAAATAGGCTCTGGGAGCATGCCAGCGGCGCTTGTCGCTTGAGTTCGATCATATCGCGCAGCATAATCTTGCGTGTGCAATGGGCCAAAGTCTCACAGGAACAAGGGAGGAGAAAGCCATGCCATCGGAAGAAATCCGGAAATTTTGGGAGCAGACCCGCGTGGCGCTGGCCGAGGTGAAGATGGATGCCACGGTTGAGCCCATAGAGCAGAGCGACGTCTTTACCATGGAAGGACGCATTAAGACCCGGACCATCTACCGCGTCATCATGTCGAGCTTTGAGGGGCGGCGCATCCGGGCCTGGTACACCGTGCCAAGCGGTCAACCCCCGGCGCGAGGGTGGCCAGCCATTATGGAAGTGCCGGGTTACGGTGGCATCCTGACCCTGCCGCTGCATCTGGTGCAATATGGCTATGCGACGCTATCCCTCTACCCGCGGAGTCAGGGCGAGAGCCTGCAGGAATGGCAGATCGAGCATGGCACCAGGCTGATCTATCACGTCACCGATCGGGAGCGATACTACTACCGGGGAGCCTATATGGACTGCGTGCGGGGTCTAGACTTCCTGCATAGTCGGGCGGAGATCGATACCAGCCGCATCGGCGTGTGGGGGTCCAGTCAAGGGGGCGGCTTGACGCTGGCCACTGCGGCCCTTGACCATCGCGTCTCTGCCGCCGTGGCCGGAGTGCCATGGCTGTGCAACTTCCCCGTGGCGGCGGAGATCACCACCGCGCCTTATGTCGAGTTACACGATTATTTGCAGCAGCATCCCGAGGAACGCGAACGGGCGCTGGCCACGCTGGCCTACTTTGACCAGATGACCCTGGCCGAGACGATTGCTTGTCCGACGCTGATCGCGAGTGCCATCACCGACGAGGTCCACCCCTTGCGCACGGTCATGCCGGTCTTCGAGAAGATTCCGGCGTTGAAATCGATCATCGTCTATCCCGACCTCGATCACGAGTATCGCACCGATTTCACCGTGCACGGCAAAGCCTGGATGGATCGCTATTTGCGCTGACGCTGGCGAATCGTCGTGGAGGCCCCTCCCCGCCGGAGGGGCCATTTCGCGTGGTTCATCTGCACGTGCAGAAGGTCTTCCTCGGCCACGACGTCGATGCCCTGTCAGACGACGAAACATTCGTCCGCTTGCTGCCTCCTTTCCTCGACGTATAATGATTATCATAGTATGGAAATAGCGCTAAATACCTTCACGGAGGAAACCAATTGAAGAAGCCTAAACTCACCACCTCTAAGGAGATCACTGCCACCGATCTGCGCCATAACCTCGGAGAGATCCTCGACCAGGTGACCAACAAACACGAGCGCTTCCTCGTCAAGCGTGCCGGTATCCCCGCGGCCATTCTGTTGAGCGTGCCGGATTATAAAGACCTTGAGGAACTGGTGGATACCTGGTATGAGCAGCAGGACCCGACGTTCCAAGAAAGTCTTGTTAAAGCCCGCCAGGAGATCGAGGCAGGAAAGATCGTCACCTTAGACGAGCTCCGTCGGGATCTCGAGGCGAAAGAGCGTCGGGGAAAGAAGCTCTCATAACGTGCCGCGCTACGACCTTGTTATCTCGAATCGCTTCCGCCGAGACCTTCGCCGACTCGACGCCGACACCCACCGGCGGGTGGTTGAAGCCTTGGAAGAACTTCAGGAGGCTCCCTATCGAGGCCACCAGTTGACCGATGTGCGGATCGGCCAGTGGAGAATTCGGGTAGGTGACTACCGCATTCGCTATGATATCGAGGGCACCCAAGTCCTCCTCTACCGTGTCCGTCACCGTAGGGATATCTATCGAGATTAAGTGTGGTGGTATGACTGTAAGCAGGATCCCATCAAACATCTCTGCAGGTGTAGAGGGATCGAGATGCCACAAGTGTTCATCAGCTATGCGCGCCATGACCTGAGCGCCATAGAGCCGCTTGAGAGCACTCTCCTAGCCCACGACATCGCCGTGTGGCGCGATCAGGAGAGCATCTATGGTGGGCAGAAGTGGCCAAAAGCCATCGGAGAAGCCATAGCAGCTCACGACTACGTCGTGCTGGTATGGTCCAAGAGCGCTGCCCAAGGGTGCCCACCGGGGCGCTATTCTGTCGGCCTTACAGTTAATACGGGCAAACCTTCCAACCGTCGTGAAGCAATAGGCCCCAAGAGTTAGGTCGTATTAGCCATCAGCTTTAGCACTACTCACCCCGCCGAGCGCGAAAAAGGTCTACAGCTCTCGGTCGATCAGACTGTGGATAGCTCCCATGGGTAGCAACATGGTGCCTGGCATAATGTAGCTACAAGTGGGGGGATTTTTTTATGCTGTTCTACTTGCCTTAGCGGTCCTGCCGGGACCGTGGATTGATGCTTCAAGATCCTCCCACCAGGCCGAAATGTCTGGCGATCGCCAAAGCCACCACGACACCCCCTACGATTGCTAACAGTTCCCAGCTCATAAGTCCTCCTAAACAGACAGCTCCATTAGATCACGTGCCAGGACGAAATCGTCGTGTAGCCCCTCCAATCCCGACAGCAGCTCGTGTGTACTGGTGTAGCGCGCGCTGATATGCGTCAGCAGCAGCCGCTTGACCCCCGCCTCTTTGGCAAGCACCGCCGCTTGCCGCGCTGTCGAATGGCCCTTCTCGGCGGCCTCTTGTTCCGCACCCGGGGCTAGGGTGCTGTCATACAGCAACAGATCGGCATCACGTGCCAACAGAGCTGCTTCGGGACAGGGGCGCGTGTCCAGGCAATAGCCAATGCGGCGGCCACGCTTCGGCGGACCGAGCACGTCATGCGGGTGAGCTGTGCGACCATCGGGCAGGGTCACCGACTCCCCCCTTTGCAGGCGACCATAGAGGGGGCCTTGGGGGATGCCCAGGGCTTCGGCGTGCGCCACATCGAACGTGCCCGGTTTATCGTGCTCCTGCAAGGCATAACCAAAGGTCAGAATGCGGTGATTGAGGGGCAGACACTCAATTGTGTAGGTCTCCGTCTGGCAGACGGTCCCCGGATGGGCCTCGTGGAAGATAATCGGGTAGCTGAAGCCGGTGCTCATCAACCGAGCCGAGGTCGTGACATAGTCTGCCAGCGCCGGTGGGCCATACAGCTCGATGGGGCGTTCGCGTCCGGAAAGCTCCATCGTCATCAGTAGGCCCATAATCCCGATGACATGGTCGCCGTGCATATGGGTAATGAAAATCCGGCTCAGCCGTCCATGGCGTAGGCCGGCCTTACGTAGCTGAAGCTGTGTGCCTTCGCCGCAATCGAAGAGGAGCGTCTCCCCTTCATACAGGACCGCCGTTCCCGACGTACTGCGTTCCGGTGTGGGCAGCGCTGCTCCAGTGCCGAGCAGAATGACTTGCATCGGAATGGCCACCGTCTCACCTCATCTGCCAATATAGGATACAGGGCATTATACGAAAGGGTGGCCCCATCGGCAAGGACAGCGCCACATTACCCCAACATCCCTTCTACAAGGGTCTGGTGTGGTCACTATCGCCTCCACCTCCAGCTAAAAGACGGGTGTGGGGCGAGGGAAGCCCAACCGCTCGATCATGCGCTGCCGCCCTCACCCCAATCTGCTCCGAAGAGAGAGGGAGAACCGTCTGGGTACTTAACCGGGTGCCTGTGCCCCCAGAGGGAGAAGGAACCTCGTCTGGGTGCTTAACCTGACCCCTCTGCTTTTGCAGGGAGAGGGCTGGGATGAGGAACATTCAGAGGCACGACGCTTGACAGGCGCATGCAGGTAAGTATAGAGTGGCCCTGCAAATTTGGCGAATGTCTCGTCGGCCTTACGATGCAAAGGAAGGAGGGTTGTCGATGCTGCCGCGTATACTCTGTACCGCGGGCGCTTGTTCACGCGTCTGATGGCGCGCCGCTTCCATAGGGGAGCAGGTACACGGGCTGTACCTGACACTGGAAAGCCGAGAAGGTAAGGGCGCAGCGGAACAGACAGCGGTGAGGGGTGCCCCGGGTTGGCCCAGGTTGGGTCGACCCTGGTGTGGACGAACCATCGTCGCACGCCAACCATCCTGACCTTGTCCTCCATCTAGCTTCCGTCCTCATCACCTTCACGGGATTTCCACAGCACTTTTTTCTCATGCCTGACAATAGGCCGCAGGGGTTTGTCTGCCGGTACCGTATTATTTTGCTGGCGCAGCCATGACGGCCTGCTGGGCTCGTGTGTCATCGTCGCCGAAGCCGCGCCCGCGGCCAGCACTTGTGGTGGGCTCGACGAACGCACTGCATGCAAGAGCCCGAGGTGCCCCAGAGCGTTCCGTCATGCGGAACCGTTATTCGGGAGGAACTCTATGAGCTTCATGATGAACGGAAGGTATGTTGCCGGACTGGTAGGTGCCTTTCTTCTGGTCGGAGTGGTGTCGCTGAACCTGGCTGGGGAGTCCAGCTCGACGAAAACCACTCCGGGCGATTCAGCTGCGCGCCAGGCGACCTTTGAGGTGCGCCACGAACTTAAAGTTGTAGTTCCGGAAGGCGCCCAGCGCGTCCGTGTGTGGTTTGTTTTACCACAGGAAGACCCCATTCCAGGCGATGGAACCGCGTCGGCACAGCGCGTCACCGGTCTACAAATCGACGCGCCATATCCGTATCGCGTCGAGCGCGATTCGGAGGGGAGCAAGGTCCTCTATCTCGAGGCCATCAACCCCAAAGACAAAGAGCTGAAGATCGTCGAGACCTTCGTCGTGACGCGTAATGAAGTGCGCACAAACGTCGATCCGAGCAAAGCCAAACCGCTGACAGAGGCCGACCGCGCCAAGTTTGCGTCGTATCTGGCAGCCAACACGCATGTCGAGATCGATGATGAGATCCGCAAGCTCGCCCATGAGATCGTTGGCGATGAGCCCAACCCCGTCCTGGCGGCCCGCAAGCTTTATGACTGGGTACTCCACAACGTCGATTACTGGGTAAAAGACCCCAAGAACAAAAAAGCCTCGCCGGTCGGCAGTACCACCTACTGCCTGACCTTCCGCACCGGCAACTGCACCGATTTCGAGTCGCTCTGGGCCTCGTTGGCTCGGGCCGCGGGCATTCCGACCCGTATCGTCTACGGCTCGTTCTTCAAGCCCGACCTCAATGGTGTTGATGGAGACCAGAGCTACCATTGCTGGGCGACCTTCTATGCTCCAGGGATGGGTTGGATTCCCCATGACGTGGCAGTAGCGGACATGTACGTGGGTGAGATGGTGGCAACGCCTGATAATGAAACGCTGATGCGTCGGACTACTGCGGATGGGATGTTCGGCGCCGACCCAGTCAAGGTGGACTACTACTTCGGCAACATGGATGAACGCCGCATGGTGTGGTCGATCGGACGAGACCTGGTCCTGAGCCCGAAGCAGGATGGCGATCCTGTCAATGCCATGGCCAAAGCCTACGTCGAGATCGATGGCAAAGTGCACCCTGAAGGGGCCAGCGGCTGGGTGCGGAAGCTGACCTACCGCGAGCGCAAAACGAGTTAGCAGCTCGCCCGACGTCGGCATTACGCTCCTCCCTCTTGCCGCCAGCCCACTGGTGCGTGCAAGGGGGGGACATCTGCTTATGCTGCTCCTGTCTGCTCTTCGGGGCCTGGCCTGAGCGGCCTTGCCCCGTTAGCTGCACCCGCCTACCTGAGATCATTTCGGCACAGCCGTCACGGTGTCGGAGCCGGACGTCAAGTTCCGCGCTGGCGTTTTGGAAAGGAGGTATTACGGACCTGAGAAGCGCCGTGACCGTTCATCTTTGGCTGCCATAGCCATTTTCACCTACTTGGACTATAATGGGCCATCGCCGCGGTGGGCGAACAGTACAGCTAACCATGCTTTTCCAGTCTTTAACAGGACATGCGTTGCCGTGAAGATGGCAGGCGATATAGGCAGCGAAGCGACAGGAGGGTAGAAGATGCTGGTTCCTTTTGGCACCAAAGTGGTCGACATCGATGGTAAGGCCGTTGGTTCGCTCAAGCACCTGGTATTCGATCCTCAAACCCGCCAGGTTGTAGGCTTCGTGGTCCATCATGGGTTACTGCATCGCCTAGAGGTAGTTGTGCCGCTGAGCAAAGTGGCAGCTTTCGGGGAGGAAGTGCGGCTGGCACTCCACGCTGACGAGATCGATAACCTTCAGCTCTTTCACGCGCCGCATTTTCAGGTCATGCCCGATCACTGGGAAATGCCCCTCGGTTTCGACCAGCGCGACTTCTTTCTCGTGGGCGGCTTGGGCTGGGGGCGATCTCCCGTTCGAGACGACTTCGCCCACCATGTCGGGAACACCGCACTTCATCGTCGACCCAGCGCCTGCCGAGGACCAGGATGAGCTGGACGTCGCTGCCGGCACGCACGTCTATGATAGCGCTGGGCAGCGGGTGGGAGATGTCGAGTCTGTGGAATTCGATCAGGTCTCCGGGAAGATCAGCCGCATCACCATCACGCGCGGCTTTCTGTTCCACACCGAGGTGACGATTCCGGCCAGCATGATCGGCACGATCAGCGACCGCATTGCCCTCAACATCGACGCCGAGACTGTGAAAAGCCTCGAGCCCAGTAGGTAAGCACAGCTGATGTGACCACATAGGCTAGAATGGAGTCGAGCTATGGCTTTCTTGAACGCTCTCGCGGGTGCGCTTCGATCGCGCTCACCGATGCAACCTACTGGCGCTGCGAGCCCGTCCATGGAGACGACCTCCGCTACTGTGTCCACTGGAGCGAGGGAAGGCGGTCCACCACCGACCACAGGCACGCCGGGGAACAGTACCCCCACGACGGAAGAAGAGCAGGAACCCAGCAAACATGAGAAGAATTTGATGCTCCATCTGAGCAACGTTTCTCATGCCGTCAATCATTTCCAGAACCAGATGATGACCATGTTGTGGCCATACATTATAGCCGAGCTTGGTATGAGCTATATCCAGGTGGGCGTCCTCTCGGCGATTTCCGGAACCGTCAATAGCATCTGCCAGGGCGCGTACGGGTTCTTAACGCCCTTCATCTCCCGCTGTAAGGTCCTCGGATTGGGCAATGTCGGCATCGCGCTGGGGACGCTGATGAGCGGTCTGGCCGGCTCTTATCCCATGCTGATCGTGGCCCGGGGCGTCGCCGCTATTAGCTCCAGTGCCCAGCACCCGGTGGGCTACAGCATCCTCGCCAGCTATTTCCCGAAAAACCGCGGTGCCGTGATCGCGCTGAACACAAGTATATCGAACGTGGGCACGTTAATCGCGACACCCCTCGCGACCGCTCTGCTACTAGTCATGAGCTGGCGGGCAATCTTTATGGTGGTCTCTCTTGCCAGCCTCATCATGGGTCTCATCTTCTTCTTCTTCCGAGATTATGGGGCGCCGAGCCGCGTGGGGTCTGGGAGGACTCGACTTGTCCAGGGTTTCAGGAGCTACCGGCGCGTGCTGAAGAATCGCAATATGGTGCTCATCGCCCTGGTGTTCATGGTCGGCGGCGCCGGCCGTGACGGTGGGGTGAACCATATCTACTTTGCGCCGCACCTCGCCAACGATTTCGGCTATTCAGCGCTGATGGTTGGCACCTTGATGACTGCGATCAGCATTGGCAGCATTGTGGGTCCCATCGTTTTCGGGTGGCTCTCCGATAAGTTGAGCCGCACGCGCATGCTGCAGGTGTCTCTGGCGCTGTCCTGCATCGGCTCTCTATGGGTGGCCCATCTAGGGCCAAGTGCAGTAGTGCTATTTAGCAGCCTCCTACTCTATAGCGCCTTCACCTCGTCGCGAGGTCCCCAGACCCAGGCCATCATCGCTGATTCTACCACTGACGAAGACCGAGACGCGGCCTTTAGCACGTATTTCCTGTTGGGTTTTCTCTCCCAGCCGTTCTGGGTACTGGTCACAGGATACCTCATGGACAAAGCTGGATTCGCGTCCGCGCTGACGGTGCTGAGCACAACGTATATCCTAGGGATCGTGATTCTGTGTTTCGTGCGCGATGAGCGAACACCAGAGAGGAAACCGGCCGCATGAACATCCTCGCCTAGTCTGCGCTTCCTAAGAGCCTCGCAGCAAGGATAGAAGGACGGCAACACGCTTGTTCCTTGGGCGGCAAGGAACCGTTGGTCGTGCCGTGGATCTATATCCTCGAGCCAGATCCCGGCCACGACCTCTACCGCCTTACCCGACTCTGGATGAGTAAACCTTACCAGCAGCGTTCACCTCTGCACACATTCCGAATATGCCGCGTATGCGAGCTCTTCATGGCCTTCTTGGCAGCTTATGCGTCCCAGCTGTGCGATGCTGCGCAGCGGTGTGCGGGGATAGTATCCATCTAGATCGACTTCCCTCTCCGCCTCCACCTTAAGCTCGCTCTGAAGCTGCCAGTTGCCATCGGCTGGACCCACCCGATTCAGAAAAGACGAGGCGGAGCGCCAGCTCGATGAGTGGCAGAGATGCGTCAGGGTGTAGTGGCATGTGCGGCCTGACGATGCCGGTAGGCAAATGACGTGGCGAAGGTTTGATATGCGAGTGTGGAGCGCAGCCGGCTCGCGCAGCCGGTGGAATCGTACCTCAATTGACACCCTCCTCCATCCCACGTACACTCGCCCCGCTTCCTTGCTTTCGGGTTGCTTGCCCCCCCTCTTCGGTCCACCACAGAAAGGAGCATGCGCCATGAAGACCACACCGGTCGTCTGCATCAGTCTGACTGCCATGCTGCTCTTGGCCGTGACCTCAGCCGCGCGGGACCCAGCGGGAGCGCTCATCGAGATGGTACGCGCCGCGACCGAGCGCTTCCGAAACGTCGAGGAGGCGACGGAGGCAGGCGACGCTGACGCCCTCGTGTGCGTCAGCGGACCTGAAGAGGGCGCGATGGGCGTCCACTTCGGCAACGCCACGCTGATCGGTGACGGGGAGCTGGACCCGGAGCGTCCTGCAGTGCTCGTGTACGAGCCAAAGAACGGACAGTTGCCCCTCGTCGCCGTGGCATATCTCGTGATCGCGGCGGACTGGGACGCCAAGCACCCAACGCCGCCGCCATCGCTGCTAGGGCAACTGTTTCATGACAATGGCAGCCCGAATCGCGATGGCCTCCCGGCGTTTTACGAGCTGCACGTCTGGGCCTGGAAGCATAATCCACACGGGATGTTCACCGATTGGAATCCCAAGGTGTCGTGCGCGGGATACTCGCCAGAAGCCGCGATGCCAGCCTCGGCAGAGGCGCACGGGGCCGGTCATTGACGTCATCAACCGCGTCAGTCGGGGCCATGGGCGAGGGCACCGTGTCAGACGACGCGCATGCGAGTCTGACCGGCGACGGCAGTGGTTGCCTCCACCCGCCTCACCTATGGAATTGTCCCGCAATTGACAGTCGCGTCGCACGATCGGCTTCCCGGTAGTCATTGGGAAATTTTTGGCGGTAAGACTGCTTGAACATTGACGTGGCATGGGCATGTCTCATCTATATATGCTGCTAACGACTTGACAAGACGATGTTTATTGAGATAAGAAGATGAGACGTCTGCACGAGCTTTCAGCCGCCTTTGGGAGCACTTTCTTCAGGTCTCGTGTAACGGTCGTTGGTTAAGACTGCTCATAACTACTTGTAGAGTAAGGCGTAATACCTTAGCGCCAAAAATTTCCCGATGACTACCGGGAAGCCCTCTCCCGCTAGGAGAGGGTGGTTTAAGGGGTGTCAGGGCTGCGCGACTTCTCGGCACGTCGCCACGTCAATCGTCTCGCACAGCTTCAAGCTGCCAGGGCAGGCTATCATGGAGCCCCAGGAGGGAATCTCCCAGGCCTTCTCGAGCCAGGTCACGTGCTGCGCCGTGGCCTCGACATTCAGATAGGCCATGCAGTGCGTCTCGGGATACGCTTTCGACAACCAGGCCTCCGGCCGCTCCAGCGTGGGCTGGGGTGTCAAGCGGGCATTGATGACCTGCGGCCGATGCCCCGCACACCCCACCAGCAGCAGGGCGCCCAGCGGCACCAGAGGCACGAGTGAGCGCAGGCGGGTAAGGCTGGGGCGTTGATGGATTGCTGGCATAGGATACCCTCCTATCAGGGGTTCCTCTCGGGGGTTCGCGTCGGGGCAGGCTGCAGATAGGACGCAACCCCAAGCCCGGCCGTCGCCGGACCTGTTGCCCCCAGAGCACCCTACAGCGGTATGCCCCGCGGGGTCAATACCACGTTCGGGGGAAGCATTGCCGTCGCATCGGCTTGTGGGTGGGTGAATCGAACCCTGCTGTTCATGGCTGACCATCGCAAACCTCGTCATGATTTCCTTGAGGCCTGTGCGGAGTTAACCGACCTTGTTTGGTAAACATCAGCTCGACGAGCAACCATGCGGCGTCACGGCATGATGAGCCCTCAACGCGTGGGAGGCCAAGCATTAATATCCAAAGACTTACGGCAATCTAACACGCTCGGCCTAAATGGGGCTACGGCAGGGACGCTGCGATGAGACGCCATAACTCACGCAGCGCAGGAATTTCCATGACACATTTTGGTTCCAGCAGTTTCCCGGTAAAATAGGCCCCCAACCCCATTTTGTCCCTGTCATTCTGCCGGAATATTGCAGGTTCTGTCTATTAGGCGAAATCGTTCAAGCGACCAGAACAACAATCCTCGTCAGGGCATCGTTCGGCAGCGGCCGTGTGATGGGACCTCTGGTTTCAACAGGCGCTGGAGCGCATCTCGTCCGGCATGGCATCGACGGCACACCGCAGGAGGCATTCCAATGGCCACATCGAGTCATCCCACGTTGTACGAGCGGCTGGGCGGTGTCTATAGCATCGCCACCGTCGTGGACGACCTCATCGACCGGGTCATGGACGACCCCCGCTTGAATGCGAACCCACGCGTCGATGAGGCGCATCATCGGGTCTCAGCCGCCGGCTTCAAATACCTCGTCACCGAAATGGTCTGCTGGGCGAGCGGGGGGCCCCAGCAGTATAGCGGACGCTCGATGCGGGAGTCGCACCAAGATCTCCGGATTACCGCGGCCGAGTGGGACGCCTTCCTGGACGAC
>JBKPCR010000153.1:0-7483 GCA_046727435.1 bacterium
ATCATATGGGCCTGACAAAATGCTTTGACCGTTGCCTGCGCCGCTTTGAGCTTGTTCCTGGGCATATAGGGGAAGAGGTGATGCTCGATTTGATAGTTCAGGCCGCCAAACCAGAAGTCGGTCAACGGGTGCGATCTGACATTTCTGGCCGTGAGGACCTGCTGTCGGAGTCGATCTAGCATACCGTCGCCCTTGAGCACGAGCATCCCCTTATGATTGGGTGCAAAGGTGGAGCCCATATACAGTCCGAAGAGCATCTGGTGCACCAAAATGAAAGCCATCCCTTGCCACACCCCTAGGACAGAGAATACGCAGCCCAGGTAGATCAAGACGTGGATGGCCAGGAACGATGACTCGATGACGGGAAACTTGGCGCGCTTGGACAGCAGAAACTTGATGCTGTGGAAGCGGATAGCGAAGCTTTGCAGCATCAGCATCGGGAAGAATAGCTGGGCCTGATGTTTCACGATGGCGCGGCGAAATCCCTGGGTGAGGCCGCTTTGCTCAGCGGAGAAGATCAGGAACCGCAGTTGGACATCAGGGTCTCGATCGAGATGATTCGGATGACGGTGATGCTGGTTGTGCTTCTCGGTCCACCAGCTATAGCTGATGGCGGTCAGCAGGGTACATAGCAGGCCAAAGACATCCGTCTTCCAGCCAGACTGAAACATCTGCCGGTGACCGGCGTCATGCCCCATGAAGGCGATTTGGGTGAATACAAACGCGAGAAATGCCGCGTTCAGCATCTGCACCCAGAGCAGATTCGTCGTCACCATGATGCCCACTGCCAGAACGAGGAAACTCAGATTTTGCAGAGCTTTGCCAGTGTAATACAGCGGCTGGCTGTCGAACAATCCCTGCTGGGCGAGGAGCTGCCTCAACTCGGCATACTCATGGGCGTGCGTGTTAGATTGCATCCTGCGAGGCCTCTTGAGCTAATGCTCCTGGGGGTCATGGAGGCGACACCTCTCCTGAGCTCAGAGACAGGGATGCCGTGGCCAAGTGCCATGGAGCGCTCCCCGTCTCTGGGATGAGGTCTCACCCATCCGATTGAGAAGACGATTGGTGTGAAGCTTCCGTGTGCGAACGATTCGACAAGGGGCCCCCCAAGTGCTGCACAGCGTGGCGGGTCATGCCGATGGTCTGACGACTGCTGGCGCCCTCTGGTGTCTTATTACAAGGCGCTGACCTCCGGTGGGTCGCAGCAGGGGCCGGCTTGGACATAACCAGTGTACACATGACCATCCTCAGCCCAGCTGGCCCATCCATCCGTGTAGATCGTGGCGTGTTCCAGGATCAGCTGCCGCGCATGCGCAGTGTTCACTCGGCAGCGCAATTCGACTCGTGCCGCTTCATAGCGGCGTGGTGGCATCCGGTCATCTCGAGCAGGGCTCCGCATTGCTGTTCCTCCCCCCTGATCGTTCCCTAAAGTCTTGCTTCCAATGCCGCCCCCTAACATCCTGTACCATGTTGTCTCAGGCAGGATCGGCGGTCCGTGGTTCGAACACAAGTGACGTCCGGCGCTGGCGGTTCCCAGGGTGTGGGGCCTCTTGGCGGATGTACCCTACGACCTTTTCTGTAGCAGCGCCAGTTCCTCCGCATGTGGTGGTGGAACAGGACCGCCGCGCCTGCGAGGCCCCGCAGCCAGGCATCGCCACGCGCCATACGCATGCTCTGCATGGTGCCGTACATGTCGATAGAGTATGCTCTGGTGGAGGCGGGATCGCCAGCAGTCCATCATCGGGACAGAAACGTGCTACCTGTACCCTGCAGTCATGCGCGTTTGAGGCGCTTGAGCAAGAGATCGATGGCCTCACGGACTAACTCGGCCCGGCTGGTATGCTCGGCATCCGCCAACCGATCCAGCGCGGCCAGCTGGCTCTTCCGCAAATGGATGCTCACGGTCACCAGAGGATCATCCTCCCATCCCTGTTTCCGCGGGCGTCCTCCTCGAGGCGCACGCGCATCCGCCATTCCACACCCCTCCTTTCGGCCCTGGGTCTTCTCCCGCTCGACATACCATTACAACCCTACTGGACCGGTCCGGAGGAGCCCTCCTACCTTCCGGGGCGGTCGTGTGCGGGATTCTTCCAGGTCGCCCCAGAGTGTAGTCAATTCTTAGGAATATTTCAATATATATTTATTGATTGTGAGAAGCCTCACAGGTGTGATGATCCATAGTGTTGAACTTTCTCTGCACACCGATGGGGCAGGGTCCAGGCGATGGCTGGCGACGTCGCGTATAGCGTCGGAAGCAGCGCCCCGAGAGGAACACCATCTCCCCCCTTGTGGGGGAGGATACAAGTGGGGGGTGAGCCGTGGGCGTTCCCCCTCATCCCAACCTTCCCCCACCAGGGGGGAAGGGGAATAGCCCCTCGCCTGGCGAGTATTGACGCCTTATCCTGGTACCAATACCCCCAAGGGAAGGGGTTCGGTGAGGGTGGAATAGCGACGCATGGCTTTATGTCTTCAGGGTCGTCCGAAAGTAAACGTCCTCGAGCCGCAGGGGCTTGGTGAGCAAGCCATGCTCCAGAGAACCCTGGATGGCGCGCTCGATATTCTTCCCCATGGCCCGCAGCCCGATGGGATACGGATCGTCCCCTAGGTTGGCGGCTTGCGCCTGGAAGTCTTGTCCAGGGAAATACAAGTACGCCGACTGGGAGCGTCGGGCACGTTCATAGGCTACGGCTTTGGACTGTTGGAAGGCGCTATACAGTTCCAGGGCCACCCAGGGATGCTCCTGGAGGATGCGGTTTTGCACGATCACGTTATGATTGCAATGGAAAAATCCAGTCTTCCGGTAGTATTCGTAGACCACTCCCTTGCCGTTATCCTCAAGTAATTTCCGCAGGCGTGGGTTGCCATGGACGGGTGTCCCGCCATAGCGATCGATCACCGTCGGATCACCCGCGGTGACATGGCCTTCACTGCGGATCGCGGTGCAGGCATCGATGTCGCCGCGGTCGAGCATGACGTCGAGGGTTTGATCGACGGTCAGCCAGTGGTGAGTGACACCCACCGGTCCAGCTCTATCCAGACCAAGCGCGCCCCCGTGGCTGAGCTCCTTGGTGCGGCCGTTGTACCAGATGTTGTCCTTGGCCTCGATGCCATACAGATCCTTCAGGGTGATCCGAAACCACAGGGCGGCTGTCATATCATAATCGGGAACCCCGATCTTTTTGCCCTTGAAGTCCGACAGACTGGCAATGCCGGAAGCCGCATTGACGTAAAGATTGGGCCAGACGTGCCCGCGGCTCAAGAACACGGGCAAGGCCGACCAATCCCACTTGCCCTGCCCATACTGCTCGCGCCGCTCTTTGGCCAGGAGCGTCTCGGAAATGGACATCTCTGACACGTCGAATTCGTCATAGAACAGGTTACGCTGAAACAGCGCGCTGGCGTCGAGCGTGACACAGTTCAGCTCGATATTCTGCGGTTTGACGGTCCCATCCTTGAGGGGTTGGACGCGCGGATTGTCGGAGAAAGCCATCGTCAGTCGGAGTGCCATGGCGTACCCTCCTGGTGTCTGTGATGTGAAAGCTGATAGCCATCGCTCGCTGGCCGCATCGGAAATGGCCAGCGAGCTCCGAACTCAACGTTGATGCGACGGGCGAAGTGACTGTATGCGTCCCAGGCGATTGTCGGGGACGCCCTATGCCCCGCTTGCGGCCAGGGCCTCCTCATGTGGGAAGTAAACCGAGGTGCTGGGAAGCTCATCGGGGGTGAGACCGAACCAGGCGATCGCGTTGCGGCCCAGGACGCGCCGCTTCTGCTCGTCGGTCAGGCCTGGAATGGACGCCACCATACGCACCGACTCGGGGAACTCGCAGTCCCAGTGCGGGTAGTCGGAGGCGTACATGACCATATGCGGCCCCATGGTGTCGAGCACGTAAGGGACGATCTCCTCCTCGGGCTCACAGGTGAGAGCCACCTGACCGCTGGCGATGATCTCTGAGGGTTTGCGCTGGCAGAGATGCCACTGCGGCCGCAGCTTCTCGAAGTGCTCGTCCAGCCGCTGGGTCCAGAAGGGCAGCCAGCCACAAGCTCCCTCGACATAAGCCACTTTCAGCCGAGGATAGCGGTCGAAGACGCCCTCGCCGATCATGTGCATCAACGCGATCATGGGCTCAAAGGTGAAGGCCGTCATGTGCACGTAGCTATACTTCTCCATACGCTCGGAACCCGCCCCCATAGTCCCCCAGACCCCATACTGGCCGTCATGACCGGTCTGCGGGTGAACCGAGAGCGGCAGGCCTGCGGCCTCGGCAAGCTCGTATATAGGATCGAAGCGGCGGTCGCCGAGGTTGATACCGTAGACGTTGACCGGGAGCATAGCGCTGACAATGCCATCTTGGCGATGTTGGATGAGCCGCTCCAGCTCTTTGACGGCCGCAGCTGGGTCCTGGCAGGGGATGAGGCCAACCCCCTTCAGGCGCTTCGGAGCGATCGGCAGGTATTCCTCTAGGAGCCAGCGATTGACGGCACGACACAAGACTCTAGCCAACTCCTTGTCGCGCAGGCCGTTGACGGAGAGGGCCACGCGGGTGCCGAAGATGATGGCGACGTCGATCCCCTCCTGATCCATGTCCGGGAGGCGCTGGCGGGCATCGCGGTCGCCGGGCCGGCCACCTTTGATGTGTGGTGCGAAGGGACCGCTGACGCCCGGGCCCAACCCCTCGGTGCGGGTCGACAGGCGTCCCTCAACATACATCCGAGAGGTCCCGTGACGATCGCTGAAGCCTACAGGCGCTCGATGGTGGTAGTCCTTGGGCATCCAGGGTGTCAGGTCTTCCCAGGGCTCGTTACAGTGACCATCGGCGTCGATGACGAGGTCGATATGCATGGCAGGTTCCTCCTTCTAACCTCACACGAACGTCTGGGCTTGGTGCAGGCATGGCAATTCTCTGGTTACACGCGTGATACGCCGGCCCCAGGTCGACGCCGCGCTCCGATGGCGTCTTAACCGCCCCCGGCTGCCGGAGGTGGCCCGGCAAAGCCGAAATTGGCGCGCCAAACCATTTCCACCCGCGCCATCAGCTCAGCCGCAAGAGGCTCTGCGCCGGAGACTTGGACGATTTCTTCCAGGTGGCTCATGGCCGAAAAGCCACTCAAGACCGCTGTGACGCCGTGGTGCATAAGGATAAAGCGGATAGCCGCCTGGGTCAGGGTATGTGTCCCCTCACGCCTGAGGAAGCTCAGGGCTCGGGCCATTTCCAGGCTGCGTTGATACGCCTCGGAGGACGAGTCCCGCGGCCCGGCGAGAGGATGGCGAGCGCCTCCCGACACGACGTGATCGGTGAGGAACCCACCCGCCAGGGGGCTGTAGATGGCGGTCCCAACCCCATGCGTATAGGCATAGTCAATCACCCCGCCGAAGTCACGGTCTACCTCCAGCCCTAGGGGCTTGGCCATACCTGCCGTGGGATTCAGCAGCGTATAGGGCACATTGATCATCTGAAACATGTGCGTGTCAACCAGCTGCCGGACCTGATACGCATCGTTCCCGCGGCAGATGAAACCCAGGTACCGGGTTTTGCCGTCGCGCACCACCCGCTGCAGGCCCTCCAGCGCCCCACCGGGCCGTAGGTAATCTTCGATCCAGAGCTGGGTGTACGATCGGCCTTCGAGCTTCGGAGGGGATGGGGCTGGGCCATTGTGGATCTGCAGGATGTCCAGGTAGTCGACCCCGAGCCGTTTCAGACTCTCCTCGGTGGAGCGCACCACGTGACCGGCGATGTCTCCCATGTCGGTATGCCGCACTTCCACTTTGGAAGTGATGACCGGTCGGACCTTCAGGTCCTTCAAGACTCGACCCAGGTTCTCCTCCGCCAACCCATTGCCATAGTCAGGAGCATTGTCGAAGTAATTGATCCCCAGCTCTATCGCCCGGGCCACCACCTGCCGCTGTTCTTCGGGGCTGCCGCGGACCATGAGCCCAGCATTCCCTCCACATCCAAAGCCAATCTCCGAGATCCGCAACTCGCTCTTGCCAATTTGCCGATACTCCACGGTCGCCTCCTGAGTATCGATCGCCGACATGTCACCCTAACCCTCTCCCGCGGGGAGAGGAGACACAAAACCTACCCCAGAAGGCCCAGGGGGCGAGGGCGTCTTATCCCACCTTGGCGGCACAACGCTCCATCTTAAGGGCGAGCTTGCGCTTGCTGCTGGAGCAGCCGGTCAGCCTCCTCATACAGGGCGAGAATGAGCTCACGGTCCGAGCAATAGCGGTCCACATCGTCCTCAATGTACTGCCAGCCGCCTTTCGATACTTTATGGAAATTGAATCGGTAACTGCTGGGGCCCTGCCGTCGCGCCGAGCCAGCCCGGGTCGCCGCCTCGATGGCCGCCGCCGGCCATCCCTCCAGGGTAGGCGTCCAGGGCACGTTCTCAGCCGCGTCCCGGATGATGTTCATGGGATCGCCGCCCTGCTGCACGATGTCGATCTGCTGCTTTAGCATCTGCCGGTAGGCGATGATCACCTTGTCCCCCTCATACAGATGCTCCTGCGTCCGATCGGTGATGTCGCCCTGCTCGTACCACGCCACCATGTCCTGACCCAGCACGTAGTCCAAGATGTACTTGCCGCGTTCGTCGCGTAGGGGCACCGCCACGTAAGGGATGTGCTCTTGCTGGGGGACCTGGAGCTCCGGCGGGAAGGTATATGAGCGATACGAGATATGCCAGGTGGTAGTGTCGTCGATGGGTACGCCAATCTGATAATCGTGGCGGATGCTGCCGCTGTTGCCACCGTTGGGATAGACGAGGTAAGGGAAGAAGACCGGGCCGCCCAACTGCCACACATCTTCCGGAGCGTCGGAGTCACGCATACCTTTAGTAAAACCGTACTTGTTATAGACGATCTGCACGATGGGGTAGGCACCCCGCCGCAGGCGCTCCTCCTGCTGGCGCATGGTGGCGTTATAGCGACCGTTGGGGTCATCGGTCAGCCGTCCCTGCTGCTCGAGAGCATACTGGAACAGACGGCCATGGAGGTAGATCGCATGGTGCTGGTCGCCCCGGTTCTCCATGACCTGGAGCCAGTTGCAGGGCAGCATGTGGCCGACGATCTGCCGCAGGCCGTGTTCTTGCTCGCAGAGGCCCAGCCGGGGTAAATGGGGAACAGGCTCAGGTCGCAGATAGGTCCAGACGAGGCCCCCCATCTCCTGTACTCTGTACGCGGTGGTCCGTATTCTGTCTTTGAAGGTGCTGGTCGGCGGTGTCAGCGGTTGTTCCAGGCACCGTCCCGTGCCATCGAAGAGCCAGCCGTGGTATGGGCACCGCAACCCCACCTCTTCCGGAATGCCGAATTCCATGTGCATGGCCCGATGCGGGCACCGGCGCCCGATCAGCCCCAGATGCCCACCCCGGTCGCGAAAGAGCACCAGGTCTTCTCCCAGAATGCGTATCTTACGCACCGGATCGTCCTCAAGCTGTACTGTGGGCGCAATGGGGTGCCAGTAGCGCCGCATCAGCTCCCCGC
>JBKPCR010000154.1:0-9376 GCA_046727435.1 bacterium
GCCATCAAGAATTCGTCTGCCGCAGTCGTTCTGGGCTATTTTTTTCACATGAGCGAAGCCGACCTCGATTACCAACTCGAACAGAACGAAATAGACCAACAGCTCAAACGCATTAGTGCTTCAAAATACCCTTTCATCATCTATACAGAACGACCAGCGGACGTTGTTCCCTTTATCAAAGCCTATGCCCCTGAGAGCAATCTCGAAATGTTCACCGAGTCGGCCGCCTCCGCGGGCTATTTCACCACGACGAGTGATCCGGATGGTGTGGTGCGATGGATGCCGCTCATGGTCCAGGCCGGCGAGGATCTCTTCCCTCCTCTGGCGGTATCGACTGCCTGGCACTACCTGGGCAGGCCTCAACTGACAGTGAAGGTGGGGCGCTACGGGGTGGAAGGGATACAGATGGGAGACCGGTTCATACCCACCGACGAAAGCGGTCAACTGCTCATCAACTACCTCGGCCCACAGAAGACCTTTCCCCATGTTTCCATCACCGATATCCTCAGCGGCAAGTTCGCCAGCGGGACATTTACTGACAAAATCGTGCTGGTGGGGGCCACAGCCATAGGCATCCATGACCTGAGGAGCATACCCTTCAGCCCAGTATATCCTGGCATAGAGATTCAGGCCACCGTCGTCGACAATATCCTGACCCAAAACTTCCTCACGAGACCCAAGTGGTCGAAGATCTACGACCTGCTCGCCATCATCACACTGGGCGCGCTGCTCGGCATCGCCCTGCCGCGGATGAGCCCTCTCAAGGCGCCTTTGTGTGCGATGGGACTGTTCATCTTGCACATCTTCATCGCCCGCTGGCTTTTTGTACAGGCCGGGGTATGGCTCAACATCGTCTACCCCCTGTTGGTTCTTGCGACGACGTATACGGTTCTTACGGTGTATTATTACGTCACTGAACACCTAGAAAAAGGCAGGATGGACGAAGAGTTGAAAATTGCCCATGACATTCAGATGAGCATGTTGCCGCGTAAGGCACCTCAGATTGAGGGATTCACGGTAGCTGCAAGATGCATCCCAGCCAGGGAGGTGGGCGGGGATTTCTACGATTTTATCGAAGTCCGTACCAATGGAACGGCTGACCGGTTAGGGATCGTCATTGGCGACGTTTCGGGCAAGGCAGTGTCAGGGGCCCTGGTGATGGCTGCCTCCAGAAGCATTTTTCGGATTCTGACGGAGACTTATGCGTCTGTCGAGCAGCTGATGGCTATCGCCAATACCCTTCTCAATCGCGATATCAAAAAAGGGATGTTCGTGGCTCTGGCCTATACAGTATTTTATCCCCAACAAAAGATGCTGACCCTCTCAAACGCCGGGCAGACTCAGCCCATCCTTTGTCCTGGTGACAAATCCAAGCCTGTCTATATCGACACTCCCGGAGATAAATTCCCGCTGGGGATCCTCAAGAAATGCCGTTATCAAGAAACTCAGGTATCCTTGAATCCAGGGGATACCCTGGTGTTTTACACCGATGGGGTGGTGGAGGCGATGAACAACAAGCGAGAATTATATGGATTTGAGCGATTTATGACCTCGATCGAGAGAGGCAGGGAATTGGATGCCGATGCCCTCTTGGAAAAGCTCATGGATGATGTCGCGCGTTATGCTGGCGATAGCGAACAACATGACGATCTGACGATCGTGGTGGTGAAGGTGGAATGAAGGAACTCAAAAATCCCCAAGCGGGTGGCCCTCAATGGATTCCCCTACAGGGGCAGTGACACTGGCGCCTCGCCCTGGGGTCTTGCCGGTGACGTTTTGAGGTTGGTAACGAGGCGCCAACCGGCTATAATAAGCGCTCAGTTAAACCACAGAGCCGTCATCCGGCGGGCAGCGATGCCTTGTCGATATGTGTCACCTAACGGCGAGGGGCACACTCTATGGAGTTAGGAACAAATTTAGAGCTGCATGTCCCCAGCGTGCCGGGCTTTGAAAAGGTCGCGATGGATTTTGCAGCCTCCGTGGCGAAGATGATGAAATTTCCCGATGACCGCATCGACGATTTGAAGACCGCGGTGGCTGAGGCCTGCATAAATGCCATTGAACACGGCAATAGCCTAGACGCCAGCATTAAAGTCGGTATCAGTCTCACGGTAGAGGAGTCCAAACTCCAGGTGGCTGTATGGGATGAGGGCACAGGGATCGGTCAGATCAATCCACCCAGCATCGAGGGTACGCTGGCGAGCAAAAAAAGGCCGCGAGGGTGGGGGATTTTCTTAATCAAGAATTTGATGGACGAAGTAGAATTTGAGACCACTCCCGGGAAAGGGAACGTCGTCAGGATGGTGATCCATCTGGAGAGAAAGTCCCCCCATTAAGGTGGCCCCTGGAAGCCTCACCCCGTGGGAGTCCACAGAGTGGTACTCCTCCAATATGGAGGCACAGTACACGATGAGCAATGCTATCGAGATATCCATTCGCAATAGAGGGGATGTTGCCGTTATCGACATCAAAGGCGATGTCACAGCTTTTACGGGAGAAGCGATTGAAGATGCATACCAACAGGTGAGCATAGATGGATCACGTAAGATATTATTTGTCTTTGATAACAAATGCTATATTAACAGCGGTGGCATCGCTATTCTGATTGGCATTGTGGGTGAAAGCCAAGAACGCGAACAAACTATACGCATTACCGGTCTATCGGATCACTTTCACAAAATCTTCGATATGGTTGGGCTGGCTAGATACATCAAAATCTTTCTGTCAGAAGAGGCTGCCCTGGGAGGGTTTTAATTGTGGAGCGAAATCGTGGAAGATGATATCCCGCTGTCAGCAACACAGCTCTTCACGGAAGCAGAGCAGTCAGAGCGAGAGTTGGAGAAGCGGGTCTTCCATCTCAAAACTCTGTATGATATGAGCCAGGTGATCGGAGCCTTGCGAGAACCTGAGCAGATTATGAAAAACCTGCTGATGATGGTGATAGGGACATTTGGCGCCCGTAAAGGCGTTATTTTCCTTGTCGATGTTCAGAGGGGGCGTCTTGAGACGGTAACGCAGAGAGGTCTGGGTAAAGCCTCGCTGGAGGCATTATCGCAGGCCATACTAGCGGGCTCTTTTGCAGAGATCAAAGATCTAAGGGACATCCAGATTCTGGATGACAGCGAGAAAATCCAAAAGGCCGGGAAGAAGATATTTGCTTTGCTCTCATCCACTCATATGAAGCTATGGATTCCCTTTGCCGTCAATGAGAGCTTCCAGGGTGGGATTGGCTTGGGGGACAAGCTGTCGGGCGAGTCGTATACTCCGGACGATCAAGAGTTACTCAGTACCATCGCCAATCAGTTGACGGTCGCTCTTGACAATGCTTTGGCCTATATGGAGATTCACCGACTCAATGTCGGGTTAGAGGCCAAGGTGCGGGAACGGACCGTAGAGCTGCGCGAGGCGAATCACCAGCTTGAGCTGCATAACCGGTTTATTCGCGAGACCTTTGGCCGCTATGTTTCCAATGAAGTGGTCGCCAGCTTGCTGGAATCTCCCGAACGATTACAATTGGGCGGGGAAAAGCGGAAGGTAACGATTTTGATGTCCGATTTGCGGGGCTTTACGTCGCTGGCGGAGCGCTTGGCGCCGGAACAAGTCGTGAGCATCATCAATCGATATCTGAGCACCATGGTCGATACCATCCTACAGTACCAGGGCACCATTAATGAGTTCATCGGCGATGCGATTCTGGTCATCTTCGGTGCCCCAGTCTCCCGGGAAGACGATGCCCGCCGGGCGGCGGCCTGCGCCGTGGCGATGCAGTTGGCCATGGCGTCGGTCAATGCCGAGAATAGACGGGAGGGGTTGTCCGAAGTGGAAATGGGCATTGGGATAGACACCGGGGAAGTGGTAGTAGGGAATATTGGATCGCATAAACGCACGAAATACGGTGTCGTGGGAAGTTGTGTAAACCTGACCTCCCGCATAGAGTCCTATACCATCGGTGGCCAGATCCTGATCTCCGAGGCTACGCGGCAAGAAGCAGGGCCTTTTTTAAAGATAGCTGAGCGCCTAAAGATCGAAGCAAAGGGGTTAGAACAGCCGATCGCCCTCTACGAGCTACAGGGCATTGGCGGGGAGCACAATCTCTTTCTCCCTGAGACAGAAGACATGCTCGCTGCTCTCCCAGAAGAGCTCCTTGTCCGGTATACCTTGCTCGAAGGGAAGTATCCCGGTGGAGCCCCGTTCACGGGGAGATTGGTGAAGCTGTCAGCCAGGGGAGCAGAGATACACTCCGAACATCCAGTCCCCCCATGGAGCAATCTCAAGATGCAGCTCATCGGCAGCAACAGAGAAAAGATCCCGGGAGATTTCTACGGGAAGGTCGTGTGGAGACCAACAGCGAGTCGTATAGGGTTTTTTCTGCGCTTCACGTCCATATCACCAGAAGTGACGACGTTCTTGCAGGGTCTCTTAGTGTCTTCTCCCGGTAACACTGCCTAGTTGGGGTTTGGTCCTCTGAGTAGGTGGCCCTCCGGTTGACATCACCTTGGGCGCCGCTATACTGTCAGACGTTATACGGTGTGCCATCGAGCTGGTGAGCATGGCAAGAATCAATGGATTGAGAGTTGCCTAGTGGAAACATCGAGTACGGGCACAGGCTACACCGATGAGCATGCACGTGCTGGAATCGATGCAGAGCTTCCAGCCATTGATGTGTGGCCGAATCAATTTCGCGGCTACGAGATCACCATCGCCATCCCCGAGTATACGTCGATTTGTCCAAAGACGGGATTGCCCGACCTCGGCACGATCACCATCCGGTATATGCCCGGCGAGCAGTGTCTGGAATTGAAAGCGCTCAAATATTACATCCTGGCTTATCGCAATCTCGGGATTTTCTACGAGAACGCCGTCAATCGCATCCTACGGGACATCGTAGCGGCCTGCCAGCCGGTCCGGGCGGTGGTGACTGGCGAGTTTAACGTCCGTGGCGGCATGCGCACGGTCATCGAGGCCACATATCCGCTCCCCTCGCTTTAGTACATCACCAACCCGCCATCGACATTGAACGCTTGCCCGGTAATCTGATCGGCGTCGGACGACGCCAGGAAGGCTGCCATAGCCGCGATGTCGTCCGGCTGGTTGCGGCGCCCGATGGGAATCTGCGCCTCGCGGGTCTTAATGGCCTCGTCGACCGATACCCCCATGAGCTTGGCGCGCCCGGCGGTCGCCATCAGCGACATGTCGGTGACGGTGGTGCCGGGACAGACGGCGTTGACGTTGATGTTATAGGGGGCGAGCACTGCCGCCGCGCTCTTGGTCATATGAATCACCCCCGCTTTGCTCACCCCATAGTGTAAGAAGTGCGGCTCGGGTTGCTTGCCAGAAATCGAGGCGGTATTGACGATCTTGCCGCTACGGCGTTTGACCATTTCGCGCGCCACAGCCTGCATGACGAAAAAGACGCCTTTGGTGTTGACATCTAGGATGAAATCCCAGTCAGCCTCGGTGATGTCGAACATGTCTTGGAATCGCAGCACACCGGCATTGTTGCACAGCACATCGATGCGCTTGAAGTGCTCGACGCACTGGCCAACCATGCGCTGAATGTCAGACTGCTGCGTCACATCCACCTTGAGCCCAAGACATGGTTGTCCCAATTCCTGAACCGCTGCCGCCGTGCTCTCCGCCAACGCTGGCTCGATATCTGCCGCCACGATATGCGCGCCCTCCTGCGCAAATCGCAGTGCCATCGCCCGTCCAATACCACGGCCGGCTCCTGTTATCAGCACCACGTTGTCGCTGAATCGTGCCATAAGTGCCTCTCCTTCGGGTTGAGTAACGCTGCCCGGGTGATCGCACGCGGGCCGAAGCGGGCCCTGATGGCGTCCTCGGCGCGCTCGGCTTGCAGTCGCTTGTGCGTTGAATCAGCAAAAAGCGACAGTTGTCGCGGCGCCAGCGAGGTCAGCTCTGTGGCGGCAATCCCCAGTAGGCGGACCTTCAGCCTCGCGGTCGGCAGCTGGCTCAGCAGCCTCGAGACGGCGTGGTAGAGGTCCATAGCCACTGCCGTCGGCTCTGCCAGTGACTGCGTGCGAGTGAGCGTTACGAACGCAGCATCGCGGTATTTCAACGTGACCTTCGTCGCCATGAACCCTTCAGCTCGCAAGCGTTGCCCCACCTTGTCGGCCAGTTCGAGGAGCGTGCGATGCAAGGTCTCGGCATCATCCGTATCCTCCTCAAAGGTCGTCTCCGCTCCGATGGATTGCGGGTCACGATGCGACGTCACGGGGCGATCATCGAAGCCGTGTGCCAGTCGCCAGATGTGGGTGCCGAGACTGCCAAACCGCCTGGAGAGCTGTGCCTGCGGCCACTGAGCTACCTGTCCGATCGTGCGCAATCCCAACGCCTCGAGCTGACGAGCGGTCTGCTTCCCGACCCCCCACAGCCGACTCACTGGCAGATCGTGCAGGAAGACCTCGACATCAGCCTCATGCAGGACCAGAAACCCATCCGGTTTGCTTAGATCAGAGGCTAACTTGGCCAAAAATTTATTGGGTGCCACTCCCACTGAGGCTACCAGGCGCTCCTCGCGCACAATGTCTTGCTTGATGCGCCGAGCAATGTCCTCGACCGCACCAAAGAGCCGAGTGCTGCTGGTGGCATCGAGGAACGCCTCATCGATGCTGAGCGGCTCCACGACATCGGTGTAGCGCTCGAAGATGGCGAAAATGCGTTCGGACACTTGATGATAGTGCCCCATGCGGACTGGCAAAAAGCTCGCCTGGGGACACAATCGGTAAGCCTGCGAGATCGGCATGGCAGAGTGTACACCAAAGGGGCGCGCCTCGTAGGACGCGGTCGATACCACACCGCGTCCTCTGCCTCCCTGGGGATCGGCGCCAACAATGACCGGACGCCCACGATATGCTGGATGATCGCGCTGCTCCACAGCGGCGTAAAAGGCATCCATGTCGATATGCACAATTCGCCGGGTTTCCGCCATCGTGCCTCCGAGCCGCTAACGCCATCGGGAACTGCGCTCAGATGCATGCAGGCGTTATCGCGCGCCTTCCATCCGGCGTTCTAGCGCCGCATTGACCAGTGGCCGGAGATCGATGCGCCGGACGTCCACAGGTGGTGATGCCCCAGTCTCAAATTGCACCAGCGCCACATGCCCATCGGCGCCGGGCGCTCCAGGGAAGAACCCTGGCGCTCCAGAATAGTATGCCGTGACCGGGCCCTGCGACACGTCGGCGAACGCATGGCAATGTCCTAGCGCGACATAGTCCCAGCCCGAGGTGCGAATTTCCGCGGCATAGATCGGTGAGGAACGATACGAGGGCACATCCTCTTCCATGAAAAACCCGTGGCCAAGTGCGATGTGCCAGGCGTCTCCTTGCGGGCGGGGGATCCCACCCAGCGGGCGGTAGCTCGGCTCGTGCTCGACCATGCCACGTCCCCACAGCACCAGATTGGGAACGGCGAGTTGATGCCGCTCGCCATGTGGATGTGAGATCAACACCAAATCGGTACACGCCGCCGGCAAGTTCACTTGGCGGTAGATTGATTGCCTGTTCAGACAATCGTGGTTGCCGGGGATCATGACGATCGGTCGGCCGGCGCGACGCAGTTCCTGAATAGCGAAATCAACCACATCTCCACTTGGGCGGTTCGAGTCGAACAGATCTCCCGCGATCAGCAGCAGGTCGACGTTTTCCTGAATGGCGAGATCGATGACGGTGCTGAACGCTTGATGATTGATCTGACGATAGCGCTGCATATGTGGATCAGCGACGTACCCATCGAGGTCAAGATGCACATCGGCCGTATGTAGGACTTTGAGGGTCTGTCGAGGTGTATGCGTCACAAGCTCCTTCCTGTCCTTCTGAGCACAGCCTGCCAGCGCGATAACATTATACCGGCCACTGCTCCTGGCGATAGCCCATTTCCCAGAACGCGTGCTCAAATCGGCTGCTGGTGAGGAACGCTTCCTCAATGCGCTGTAACTCCTCCTGTGGCATCCCCGCCGCCAGCCGATCCATCAGGTCCCTGATCCACTCCGTCAGCTCCACGAATTCCGCAGCCGAGTACATGCGAATCCACTTCACATAACGGGGGTCCGCAGGCATTCCTTGCTTCGCCAGCATCAAGCCGATTTCGCAAAACCCCCACATGCAAGGGAGCAACGCCCCCACTAGCTCCGGAAAGCTCCCGAACGTTGCAGTGCGCAACAGGAAATCGGTATAGCCCTGACAGGTGGGAGCCTTACGGGTCTTTTCCAGCTCTTCCGCGGAGATGCCCCATTCGCGCGCATAGGAGCGATGCAGATCCATTTCGACGTCGAGAACCGCATGCACGAGCTCGGCGAACTTTGCCATCGTCTGCAGATCGGGCGCTTTGGCCACGGCCATGGCAAACAGTCGGGCATAATCGATCAGATAGAGGTAGTCCTGTTTGACCCAGTGCTTAAACTGTTCGACATCCAGTGTGCCGTCGCCAATGCCTCGCACGAAGGGGTGATGACGCTGCGCCTCCCAGATAGGCGCCGCCCGGCGGTGCAGATAGTCGGCAAAGCGTTCAGCCATGGCATGCCTCTCCGATGTTATGCCTGTAGCGCAGCGCCATGATGACGGCTCATGGGCTCACGTTGCAGTCCACCTAGATTGCCCTCAACAAGCTCCCAAAACCCGTGATGGCCTGCTGGACGCCAGCGAGACCGCAGTACCCAGGGCGACTAACTCTGCCATATCTGAGCCAGCCATGTTTCGCCAGGCGTGTACCTGGCCTTCATGTACACCAGCTATGCCCTGATTGCAAGGAAAATCCATGGCGGATCAACGAGGTAGGCGCGATTTCAGAAGACCCGCCAAGGTTTTAGAGGCGGAGCTCTGGCGGACAGCTGGGCCCCGACGAGCAGAATAGCTGTTGACACGTCATCCGGGCTTTCCTACAATGCCCCCTACGAAACTGATGGCATGCTGCTCACAGCTGCTGTCGCCACGCAGGAGCATGCACATGAAGAACGCTCAAGATCGCCTGCCATTGATGGGCGCATCGATTATTTGCTCGCTAGCCTGCACCCCTTTCCTGCTAAGGCCCCAACTCCTTACCCGCGTCTAATCCCCCTCCGCGCGGGGGGCATAGGTGCCAGGTATAACCAGCGGCGCACGCGCAAGTCACTGACCAGTAGCAGAGGTAGCTGGCCGATTCATGCCATGTGGTCAGCTTTGCCAGCATGCCGGTTATCTATGGAGTACGCATATAGGCCATAAACATATCAGAGCCCCGATCCACTGTATTTGAACCTCGAGATGGCATGATTGGCTCGTTAATGCTGACGGGTTCTGTGTACCGTGAGGACCCCTGAGACCTTGCAACTGGCCATGAGGAGGATAGTATGCGCGCAGGCAACGAGGTGATCCTCCAG
>JBKPCR010000155.1:0-27020 GCA_046727435.1 bacterium
GGTACCTATACCATGGGTCCTGACATCGCCCGTGAGGTCCTGCAGCAACTCAAGCCCAAGATCGCTATTCCTATGCACTACCGGGATAACCTCGTCCTTGTCGAAGCCTTCGCGCGAGGGCTCACCACTCGGCATCTCACCGGTGACACGTTGGCTGTCAGCCAGGCTTCTCTCCCGACAACGACGGAGATCATCGTGCTCAGGCCCAAAGGGGCCAGGGAGTGATGGCAGCGCAGCATCGGCATTGACACGTCAGCTTTTGTTCTATAATCGCGCATGGAGCGGACTTGGTGAAGCCACGATATCGTTGGGCTCCCTGAGGCATGAAGCGAATTTGAGCGCATACTTTCCGCTTGATCATGCCCCACGCCTGTGATAGGAGATTGAGGCATTGGCGACACTGGAATATTAGCCACCCATCACGTGGGAGAACGTTGCCCAGCGGAGGAAACAACGATGCAGGCCTGCCAGCAAATGTGTGAAGTGCTCATTGAAGCAGGGATCGATCACGTCTTCGGGATCCCCGGTGGTGGGACTGGCCCCCTATTCAATGCCATCCACGACCACCGTGACAAAATCCGCTTTATCCTCACCCGGCATGAGCAGGCCGCTTCGATCATGGCCGATGTCTACGGCCGGCTGACCGGCAGGCCGGGAGTATTGCTCGGGCAAGGAGTATTCATCGGCTCGACTGGAGCATTCGGGATCATGGAAGCATTCATGAGTAGCTCTCCCATGATCGCACTGACCGATACCAGCGAGGCTGGCGTCTTTGCCCAGCATGGTTCTTATCAGGGAGGCACCGGCGAGCACGGCTCGGTCGATCTCCTTAGCGTCTTCAAGGCGATCACCAAATACACCACTTACGCCACCACGCCTAAGGAGGCGGTGCAGGGGCTGCAATTAGCCATCAAGCACGCCACCGCCGGTCGCCCCGGTCCAGCGTGTGTGTTACTACGCCGCAATGCAGTCCTGGACGAAGTGGATGCAGATACTCCACCGGTCCTCTTCCCCACCGCCGGATATCTCAAAGGCTCCCCGCAGCCAGCCGCAGAGGAGGATGTGGAGCAAGCGCTGCAACTGCTGTTACGAGCTGAACGCCCGGTCATCATCGCGGGCAACGGCGTGCACATGGCGAAAGCCTACAGCGACCTACGCTCGCTGGCCGAGTTCCTGGGGGCGCCGGTGGCCTCCAGTGCGAAGGGCAAGAGCACCATTCCGGAGGATCACCCGCTGGCGGTCGGATTGATGGGGACATTCGGTCAGAAAGCGGCCAATGAGGCGATCACGGAAGCGGATGTCTTACTCGTCATCGGCTGCCATCTCTCTCCCAACACCACCCGTCGCGAAAACCCAGAGTTCATCGACCCCAAGCGGCAGCGCCTCATCCAAGTGGATATCGATCCCCGCAATGCCGGTTGGATCTTCCCCACTGCGGTCAATTTGATCGGCGACGCCAAGGTTGTGCTACGCCAATTGGTCGAACGTGCCCGCGGTCTCGATGCTCCACAGCCGCCGAAGGCGGCATCACGACAGCAACGTCTTCAGGAACGCAAACAGGCAGCTGGTTTTCATCGAGCCCCTGAGCTCTCCACCGATGATGTGCCGATCCGTCATCAGCGGCTCATCCGCATTATGAATGAGACGCTCGATCCTTCCGCCATCTTGACCATGGATGCCGGCAAAAACCGCCTGTTCATGATCCATCACTATCAACCGCGGGAGGTGGGAACGATGATCGTCCCCGGCGGCATCGCCGGCATGGGGTGGGCTCCAGCCGCCGCGGTGGGGGCGAAGCTCCTGAATCCTGATCGTACCTGCGTCAGCGTTAGCAGCGACGGCGGCTTCGCCATGAGCCTGCATGTGCTGTCGACTGCCCTGCAATACCACGCGCCGACCATCTTTGTGGTGATGAATGACTCTGCCCTGGGATGGGTGCGCGATGATCGACTGGATCGGCCTGAGATCGCCGAGTACATCCAGACCGATTTCGCCGCCATCGCGCAAGGCTTCGGCTGCCAGGGCATCCATGTTGAGAAGCCGCAGGATATCGCTCCCGCCATCGAGAAGGCCAAGACGGCGAATGTGCCGACGGTGATCGATGTGATGGTCAGTCGGGATGAGAGCTATCGGAAGGTGGCGACGCCGTAGAGGGGACTTCCCTCACCCCGGCCCTCTCCCAGTAGGACAGGGAGCAACGAGGTAAGAGAATTGACACGTGAAGTGATTGGGACAATTCATGCGCTGAAAGGAGCGATTATGGGGGTATATCGGCTGTATACCGGTGCTGATGGTGAATCCCACATCGACGAGCTGAAGCCACAAGACCATCCGGAGCTCCGGGAGATCCAAACAACATCTGGCATTCGGCTGCAAGAGTTCGCGGCCAAGCAATTCATTGATTGGCATCCTGCCCCGCGTCGGCAATGGGTGATTATCCTCTCGGGAGAGCTGGAAATCGGCCTCAGCGACGGGACGTTCAGGCGATTCGGGCCCGGCGATGCGCGCTTGGTGGAGGATACCACCGGTCGTGGTCACACCACACGCACACTCGGCGACAAATCCTGCCTGGCGATGGCAGTCCATATGACCGGCTAACGCGTCACCTCCGCGCGCTGGGTCGAGGAAGATCGCTTCAACGGCGAGCGCATTCAGCTCTGTGCGCCCTGATCCTCAAGCCCAATGGCCCAACCCCGTCTGACATGGGTGGGTTCAGGACTCACCCTTTGACGATCACGCCCTCATACCGGGCTGGGGAAGCGGCAGTACCGCCGGACTGACGCGACGGTCGACACAGAGCTGGCCCTCCTTGAAGACCAGTTTAATGCGCTGATGATCCTGCAGCACGCCGATATCCTGCAGTGGGTCGCCGTCGACGACCACCAAGTCGGCCAGCTTCCCCGGTTGGATGGTGCCGACGTCGCTGTCGATCCCCAGGCATTCCGCCGCCCATCCGGTCGTGGCCTGCAGTGCCTGCATGGGAGACATCCCGGCTTCGACCATGCACTGCAGCTCGCGAGCATTGATGTGATGTTGATGCCCGCCGGCATCGGTACCGGCTCCGACTTTCACGCCTGCTTCCAGGGCCCTATGCAAACTTTCGATGTGATGCGGTTCCAGGTCACGACCGCGGACCCTCACATGGGGTGGGCTTACCTCGCGGTGAAAGATATACACAGTGAAGGTGGGGACGAAGCAAATGCCCTGTTCCGCCATCATCATGATTAATTCAGGGTCTTCGTCCAGGTAACAGCCGTGCTCGATGGAGTCCACACCGGCCTCGATCGCCGTCCGCAGGCCGGGTCCCCCCAGGGCGTGGCACATCACCCGCCGGCCGAGCGCGTGCGCTTCATCGACAAGCGCTTTCATCTCATCCAAATTGAAGGCGGAATCTTTGGGACCATGGCCGGGTCGTGAGCTGGCGCCTCCAGTGGTGGCGCATTTGATTACATCGGCGCCAGCACGCACCATCGTGCGCACGACCGTGCGTACCCCTTCGACGCCATTGGCGACGCCCTCCGGCAGGGATGGGTCCGTGGGGACGCAACAGGAATGCCCCGACGGGCTGACGCGATCGCCGATGCCGCCAATGGGCGAAATGATGTTTATTGCCAACAGCAAGCGTGGTCCTTGGATGAGCCCTTCCTCCATGGCCTGCTTGAATCCGGCATCTAATCCGGCGGCCTCGCGCACAGTAGTATAGCCGGTGGCAAGCGTTTGCTGCAGCACCGTCGCTGTCCGTATGTGTCTGGTGCTCTGCGGCTGGTCAAGCCCCCAACGATGGGCGAGGCTGTATGTATGGCTGGCCAGATGGTCATGGCAGTCGATCAGACCTGGGAGTAGCGTCAGGCCCGAGCAATCGATGACCGCGGCGTTCGGCGGCCCGGTAATGGTGTGACGCGGTCCCACGGCTTCAATCCGCGCATCGTTGACGAGGACGGCTGCATCGCGCTGTGGGGGAGTGCCCGTCCCATCGATCACGGTTGCACCGATCAACAGTTGCTGCATGTGCCGCCTACCTTTCTATGATCTCCTGAACTGGTTCTATTCTCGTCCAGCCACACCAAGCCCGTCCCCGCTATCGTCCTCCGTTGACCTCGGACGAGTATGAGCTACTTGCCTGACTTACCAGACCATCACCCGCTTACAGGCGAAGATCAGGTCGACGATCTGGTCGTAGGTGAGCCGTGGGAGGGGCGAGATGATCCCCCGTGCCATGACATCGGCTTCGCAGGCATACATGGGTACGTCTAGCGGTGGCGGGGCAAGCACGGCATCGTGCATCAGGAGCACTGCGACCGGCTGCATGTCGTGTTGGGTCCTGATCGTTTGCCAGGCCGATTCATCTCTGAGCGTGCGCAGGATATGCAAAATGGTCGCCTCGCTCGGTTCGCTATGCATTGCCGTGGAAGGGCTCGGTTCCACGATGATAGAGGGCTCGCCGTGGACCTCAGCGGCGTCCGGGGTCTGGCTCTGTCGCGCTGCTTCCCGCCCTGTCGACGACGCCTGAGACCCCGTCGACCCACTCGCCTCCGGCGCAGGCGAACTGGCGGTCGTCTGCTCTCCCCAGGTCAATTCCGCCCGAATAATCCAATCATGGGCGATGTGGTGCTTGTCCAGAACCCGCAGCAGCGTATCCTGGTCCGGCGCTTCAAATTCGCAGAGCAACCGCCCCGCCATCTGACTGGCGCAGGCGCGGATGAATCGTATCTCTTGCGCCGCCTGCATAGTGGCGATCAACTGGTTTAATGCTTGGCGCGTCATACACGCGATGATATGCATCGATAGGTAAATGGCCACTGGAGTTGCTCCTTCCCCCGTCCTGTTGAGGATCCCCGCCTTGAAGTGCTTAGCTTTGCATGCGTCATCGGCGCTTCCCCACGGCGACTCTTCGGCTGGAGATGCCAGCGCGAGCGCTGCATCGGTCACCCTGGCCAGTCTAATGAACCAGAAAATGGGCCGCGTTTGCAAGCCATATTCTTGTGCGGGCGTGTGCCAGCGCACAGCGAGCTTCGCCGCCGCTTGCGAAAAAATCCAACCCCTGGTTGCAGGAGCGGGAAGAACGCCCGGCGATTTGACAGTTCAGCACATGAGCGATATATTACAGCTAACTATTTTTAATGGCTCTAAATTCAGCGTGCAGCCTGGTAGGGGAGCCTTGATGAACTTGGGGAAACGCATTCAGGACCTGCGGCGGCGGCGCGGGCTGACGACCGGCGAACTGGCGGTACGGGTTCAGGTCACGAGTGGCTTTATCAGCCAGCTCGAGCATAGCAAGACCGATCCTTCACTGCAGACCCTGCAGCGGGTGGCCGCTGCGCTCCAGGTACCGCTGTCGCACCTCCTCCTCGATGACGAAATCAAACCCCAGGTCGTCCGCAAGGACGAACGCCATGTCATCCACGCGGGCAATGGCGGGCCGCGAGCGTCGATCCTGTCTCCCCTCCCCTCACGCCAGCTGGAGCTGGTGTTGTTAGAGCTCCCACCGGGTGGAGTGCCGTGGACGAGGGGACAGTTCCACGATGGATACGAATGCCACTTGGTGGTGCAGGGCAAAGTGCGAGCGTCATACGGCGGCGAGCGCTATCTCCTCGACGAAGGTGACAGCATTTTCTGGGATGGTGCGGCGCCTCATGGGCTGGAAAACGTCGGTGACGAGGTGGCGCAGATCGTCATGGCGTTGACGCCACCGGCGCTTTTGCCGTTGGAACAGGTTGGTTCTGGTAAGAGAACCGAGACAGGGACATGAAGACAGAGGCTTGTTCGGGATTCCCGTGGGCCTGTACACGCATGTGAAGCGGTGGGCCTGAACATCTATGCTAGTCGGCCCCACCCCTTGACAAGCGTGATGATTGCCAGGGGAGGACTCCGCATGTCGAGATGGACGGCTACGAGCATCGCTGACAACATCCATACTTTCCTCCATGGCACCCGTCTGATTCTGGTGTCGAATCGAGAACCGTACATCCACCGCTGGCATCGTCAGGCGCTGCTCGATCCTGCCGGCAAAGATGCATCTGCTCCCGAGACCGTGCGCTGGAATTTTGACTGGGCCCTACGGTTCGCCGCCAGGGTGTCGCATCTGCTTCGGAGCGGTGAAGGCACCCGATGGACGCATGCAGCCGGCGGGCTCACTTCGGCGCTCGACCCGGTCATGCAAGCCTGCCATGGGACTTGGGTGGCCTGGGGAAGTGGCAACGCCGACCATGAAACCGTTGATGCGAACGATCGCGTCCGGGTCCCTCCGAGCAATCCCCAGTATACCTTACGACGTGTCTGGCTGAGCGAGACACAAATCCGCGGATTTTACTATGGCTTTGCCAACAGCGCGCTGTGGCCGCTGTGCCACCTGCAACTCGAACGGACCTTGTTCAAACCTCTGCATTGGCGCCATTACCAGGAGGTCAATGAGCAGTTCGCCGAGACAGTGGCTCAGGAATGCCAGGACCATCCAGCGACCGTATGGGTGCAGGATTATCAGTTAGCGCTCTGTCCGCAATACCTGCGTCATCGCCTGCCTGACCTCTTCATTATGCACTTCTGGCATATTCCTTGGCCCCCCTGGGAACTCTACCGCGTCTGTCCCTGGCGCCGGGAGCTCCTGGAAGGGTTGCTCGGCAACGATTTGCTTGGATTCCACCTTGACCAGTATTGCCAGAACTTTCTGCAGTGTGCCGAACGCGTGCTGGGGGCTAATGTGGACCTGAAAGCCGGCGTCGTTGAGTACGAAGGACGAGAGACCTGGGTCCGTCCGTACCCAATCAGCATCGACTATGACTGGTGGACTGGCCTCGCCCGCCAGCGCCGGATGCCCCGGCGCCTGGCGCAACTCCGTGCGAAATCTGAGTTGGCCTTCCCGATCGTTGGGCTTGGGGTCGACCGGCTGGATTATACTAAAGGGATCGTCAGCCGGTTTCAGGCCATTGAACGCTTCCTCGAAAAATATCCTGAGTATGAGGGGCGCTTCTGTTTCGTGCAGATTGCCGTCCCCAGCCGGACCCAAATCGATGAATACCGCCAGGTCAAAGAGCAGATCGAAAGCCTGGTCGAGCGTCTCAACAGCCGCTTCGGGACGGATACTTATAAGCCCATTCATTATCGCTATGAGCACTTGGAACCGCCGGAGCTCGTCGTCTACTACCGCATGGCGGACTTTGCCATAGTGAGCTCCCTACACGATGGTATGAACCTGGTGGCGAAAGAATTCGTCGCTTCGCAAGTCGAGCGCAAAGGGGTGTTGATCTGCAGCGAGTTCGCTGGGGCCGCTGAGGAACTCGACAACGCGCTGTTGATCAATCCCTATGACGTGGAGAGTGTGGCGGATACCCTGAAGCAGGCTATCGAAATGTCGGCAGAGGAGCGGACCCATCGCATGGCGCGGCTGCAGGAGCACGTCTCCGAGCACAACATCTTCAAGTGGCTGGCGGCGATCTTCACTGAGCTCGACCGCATCCGCGGAGAGCGCCATGTCGATGCTCTTACCCCATTATTAGAGTCATCTCAAAGCGGCGCTGCCGGGCCACTGCACCCATGAGCACCGCGTGCTCCCCATTGATAATGACGGCGCGCTGTTGTGCTATCGCCTCTTCCACTTAGCTCCGTGGCCACCCTGTGGCTCACAGGGAGCACAGAGGTTATTGTGGTAGGCCCTGGCCGAGCAATTTGGTGAGGGTGGGAATGTCGGGGTCACCGGTAGGGTAAAGGCCGTGCGCCTCTTGAAATCGCCGCAAGGCCCGTTGCGTGGCTGGCCCCATCTTACCATCTGCAGCGCCGGGATCGTAGCCGGCGCGTTTCAGTTCGCGTTGCAGGCTTTTAATGAAGTCAGAGGATGGGGTCCGAACGTTCTGTGGATGAGACCCGGACTGCGCCGCGTGCACGAGGGGAACGTCGTTCACGTGCGCCTTTAGCGCTGCCGACACCCACAAGAGAGCGACGAGAAGCCGCAAATAGCGTGGTAGCATGCAATGGTTGCCCTGATGTTAGGGACCCCGCCAGCCCGACACCTGGCCGCTCATTTTCTCGAAGATGACATATTGCTGGTTACTCATGTGTGAGTAGTGCCAGAACACATATGACCCAACAGGCTCAATGCTGATGGGATCCCCGAGCATGCGTCGGACATCGTCCTGGGTCATGCCAAGGCTGAGCTGTTTGCTCCCTGAAGAAGGGTTCCGCCCTCGTGACGAGGCCCCCGGCGCCGCAGCTGGGAGCTGGCGTGCCTGGCTTTCCGGCGTTTCAGCATCTTGTGACTGGCTCTTTCCCAGTTCACGGGTGATCTGACGGTCTTCCGTCATCAGCGCTTTTCTGAGGAGGACCTCGATCGCCTGGGACAGGTCTTGCTGCGTTTGCCGCGCGGCGCTCTCCGCATCGGCCTGACGACGTTCGAGCTCATCCACCCGCGCCGACAACTGAGACAGGACTTGAGTATTGGCATGCAGATCAGATCGTAAGCCACTGATGTCCATTCGGAATTCTATCAGATCTGCGCAACTTCCCAACATGAGAGGGGCGATGGCCAGCGCCACGGCCCGGGGGAACGAATATCGTGCAGTCTTCATGGCCCGCCCTAATGAAGGCTGACGCATGTCGTTATAGTGCGTCAAGATGGTCTGCATTATCCGTATCGCCATGTGAACTCTCGCTTGCCCCCCTGAACAACGCCTTGGGGCTCCTCTGTTAGGACAAGGAATGTCAAAATTCTTGGGGCTTGCGACGATGGATGCAGACGTGGAGAGCTCTGAGGCAGCTTGGCACGTGTGGTGACACGCACGATCCGATATCTCCCGCTGGGGAACTGGGCTGCAGTAGTGTGACTTCGTCGGCCAGCCTACACTTTCACAGACTACCATCATCGTCACTTGTTTCAGATAACCTCCTAAATTAGCATATTGGTTTGTGGAATACTATATCATAGCTCTAAGGAGGCAATCCCGTTGAGGCATGTAAGTGATAATCATCATAGACGTATTACCGCACGTATGGGATAACTCGGTTACAGGCCTCTAGCTGACGAGGACGATGGCCCATCTTATGAAAAGAGTTGTCGACCGGAAACAACTGCGGAGCAGTCTTGCGGCAGACGGACGTTCGCGGTGAAGAATGTCGGCTGGTAAAGTACCCCCGGGGAGACTTGACCTCCCGGCACAGGGATTAGGAATCTGATCTCTATTTGTTGTCTATAATTGGGTTGAGATGTCCGACGTTGGCTAACATGAGATATCTCAACCTATTTCTTTGCTACGAGACTTGTATTGAACTGATTGAAGTTGTATCCTGTTGTCCGGAGAATGGGAACAATTCGGGAACAGTAGGGAATATTCCAGCAGAGTGTCGTAGGCTTGACAATGCTGAACAGAGAGGACCAACTCAAGATTCTGCGGGTATTCAATAATGTGATTCAGCCAATCGAACCTCGCCTTACCGTCAACGGCGCAGACTTGCTCAGCTTGGTAGAGACAAAACAAGCGTTTGGCCGTCCAGCTACCCTCACCGCTGAGAGTCTTCTTGCGGGGCTGATCCACCGAGCTTTCCTGCAGATTTCCTCGCGTGTTCAAAACGCTCGCCAGCTTCCCCAGTATGGTCCCCCGGTCTCTTCATCCTCAGATGATTTAACCATACGGCTGCGTTATAAGCTCAGGCGGGTATCTCCTGGGCGCGGTTACTTGCTCCCCCGCGAACAGGTCATTGGGGACGACTTGGATGGTACCTATTTAACGGCAACCTTAGGAACATCGTCAGTACGTTTCAACAGGGAAGAACTGTTTAATGCCTTCTTCACCCTCGATCTGAAGTGGACCTTGCGAGACCGTCACTTCCGGCTGGTGCGGTGTCTCTCAGATGCCGAAGCCACAGCATGGAAATCTCAAGCGCGAGCCCGGAGAACTCAGCTCTCTTTATATCCATCTCCGCGAGACCGCAAGAAGATTTTCAGGTTCCTTGAAACCTACGGTGAGAATTTTCTACTATATCCACCCGACATCTTACATCCAATAGCCTCTACATTTATTGACAGACTCAACGCGCAACGTCTCAGGTGGTGGTGCTCCCCGGCGGAGTTTCTGCAACAGCCTCCGTCGGTTTTTCGTAAGCATTGGCGATCATGGTTAGGCTGGAATTACCTTGTGGAGTTTAATTATCAATACCAAATCTTTGCCAGAACCATCCGATACCTTACAGCTCGGCTCTTTCAGTCCCCCTCCAAGGTTGCTGTTCCGCTGACCGCAGATCCTATGCAGGAAGCGCTGACGACCTTAGATCACGGACTAGACAACGTGAACCTCCGAGTCTCCCGAGGTCAAGATGGGGCGCTCACCACGGACGTAGACTCCCGTAACGGCCTACAACAGTGCTACGCTCTCCTTTGGGAGACACTGCCTCGCTATCAACCCGCCTTCAAGCAGTGCGCTCTTCCTGGCTGTGGAAGATCCTTTATCCCTGCGAGGAAGGATCAAGTCTGCTGCTCTCCCCAGCATGCCGCATGTCTTAGAGCACGTCGTGCCCACAGAAAGCGCCACCCCGAAAACACCCCTTAACTCTTGTAGGCTACACCTCATAGTAAGTCCTTGCCGCTTTAATTCTCGGTATTGCACCTCTTACCCTCAAAGACCCAGATGTCACGCTTTGCCTCACGCTTTGAGATGCTGTGGTAGGTTCTAGATACCTGCATGGAGGTGTTCTTGCAACAAGGAGGTATGAGGTGGAACAAAGGCTTTTGGATATTGATGGATTGGAAGCGCGATATGGGTTTCGGAAATGGACTATCCGGACCTACTGCAGTCAAGGGAAAATTCCATTTATCAAAGTTGGACGGCGTGTGTACTTTCGAGTAGAGGACATCGAACGATGGCTTGTTGAGCACGCCCGGCCTGTAGAGGAGGTGAAGATTTAATACGCCATCCGCAACTACCAACGTCATATGAACTGCAGGAGGTTAAAGGGAGAAGGCGAGGTCAAACCGTCAGAACGAGGGATTCATTCTTGTCGATCAAAATAGTCGAATCTCATGTCGTTAAACCTGATGCCCATGTAATTACACAGGTGTTCAAAGCTTTGCTCGAACCGGACCAAGTCGTGGAACTACGAGCGCTGGGTGTCTCCACGCCCAGTTTTCGGCGTGCCCATACGGCCAGTGGATATTTCGATAACGTCGACAGGCTCACCGAAGCCGTTGTAAAGCTCGCACCAGTTGCACGAGGGGTGTACTTCACCCCGAATCCCCTGAACTCAGCTCTGCTGGCGCGGGCGGCGAACCGTATTCGTCCAATCATTGATCGTGAGCCGCTGACATCAGATACAGACGTGCTGAGCCGCCGGTGGTTGCTGATTGACTGCGACCCCGTGTGACCCTCCGGTATCTCCTCCACGGAGATGCAGCATGAGGCGGCGATGGCTCGCGTGCATGAGATCCGTGAGGCCCTGGCAGCGGAGGGGTGGCCCGATCCACTTCTCGCGGATTCTGGCAATGGGGGGCACCTGCTCTATCGAATCAATCTTCCCAACGATCACGCCAGTACCCAGTTGGTCAAACGATGTTTGGAAGCGCTCGCATTCCGGTTTGACGACGAGCACGTGACCATTGACCAGAAGGTCTTTAACGCGTCACGGATTTGGAAAGTCTATGGCACGATGGCCCGTAAAGGGCACGATACACCAGACCGTCCGCACCGCTTGTCGCGGGTGCTGGAGGTGGCTCGCGCATGATCCCGGTCCCGAGGGGTTTGCTGGAAGCCCTCGCACAATCGGCACCCCAAGAGTCTTTGTTCTCCCGAACCGAGCAGCGCCGACTTGATGGTCATCGGGAAGCATTTGACCTGGAGCACTGGATCGCGGATCACAACTTGGAGGCGATTGGCCCAAACCCGTGGCAAGGTGGCCAGCGTTGGATCTTCCGTGTGTGTCCCTGGAATGCTGACCATCGGAATCGGAGCGCCTACGTCGTCCAATTCGCCAATGGCGCCATTGCCGCAGGGTGCCACCACAACGGCTGTGCTCGCGAAGATTGGCACACCTTACGACACCTTGTGGAACCGGGCTGGCGTCACACGCGGAATGGCGGGAGACACCGGAGACGACCCGCACGCGATCGCACGGAATCCGTACCAACTCAGGAGGCCGAAGCATCCCGTGGGTCGAGCAATGGCGAGACCGGGGGAATCCACCTCACCGACTGGGGGAACGCGCAGCGCCTCGTCCGCCATTGCGGCGACGATCTGCACTACGTGCACCCCTGGAAGAAGTGGCTGCATTGGAACGGTCACCAGTGGGAGGTGGACCATCTCGGCGCGGTGGAGATGCTAGCGAAGCGCGTCATCGGCGACCTGTTCCGTTGGGCCGGCAAGCAAGTCGAGGACATCAGCAACCAGCTTAATGGGGAGGACGTTCATGACTGACGGTAAACAGACTCTCCTTCAGCAGAAGCTGGACAAGGCCATCGCCGTCCTCAAATGGGCGCTGAAATCGGAATCGGCGCCTCGCCTTCACGCCATGGTCACGCTGGCCGAGTCGGAACCCATGATCCCCGTGCTGCCACACCAGCTTGACGCCAACTCCTGGCTGCTCAATTGCCTCAACGGCACACTCGAGCTGCGGACAGGCACCCTGCGTGAGCACCGTCGGGAGGATCTCCTGACCAAATGTTGCCCGGTCGAGTACGACGCCGAGGCCACCTGTCCACGATGGATCGCCTTTCTAAGTGATGTGATGGCCGGCAACCAGGCGCTGATGGACTACCTGCAACGGGCCGTCGGGTATTCCCTCACAGGATCCGTTGAGGAACAATGCCTATTCTTCTTATATGGCACCGGCCAGAATGGGAAATCTACCTTCCTGGGTGTGCTGCAGGCAATGCTTGGGGATTACGCCATGCAAGCGATCCCTGAGCTGCTCATCGTCCGTGGGAATGAACAGCACCCCACTGAGCGCGCCGATCTCTTCGGCAAACGCTTGGTCACCACTATCGAGGTCGAATCGGGCAAACGCCTGGCGGAAGCCCTGGTCAAGCAGCTCACCGGCGGTGATCGCATACGGGCGCGACGCATGCGTGAGGACTTTTGGGAGTTTGAGCCCACACACAAGATTTGGCTGGCGGCCAATCATAAGCCCGTCATTCGCGGGCAAGATCACGCCATCTGGCGGCGCATCAGGCTGATCCCGTTCACCGTGAAGATCCCTGATGAGAAGAAAGATCCCACATTATTCGACAAGCTCAAGGGCGAGTTGCCCGGTGTCCTGGCGTGGGCGGTGCGCGGCTGCCAGGAGTGGCAACGGATCGGCCTGGCAGAGCCGGCGGAGGTCACCCAAGCGGTCCATGCCTATCAGGCGGAGATGGACACGATCGGGCAATTCCTCAAGGACTGCTGCTTCCTTCGCCCTGGGCGCACAGATATTAAAGCGCAATCCAGCGTCCTTCATGAGGCGTTCTGCAAGTGGAGCGGCGACTACAGCGTCAGCCAGAAAGCGTTCTCAGAACGATTGCTCGAACTGGGTTACAGCAAGAAAGCAGGAGGCGATGGCCGCATGTACTGGTTGGAGATCGGCCTCATCGTTGGCGTGAAAGGTGACGCGGGATGATGGGACGCCAAGAGGCGTACAGAGGGTACAGAGGGTACAGAGGGTTTTCCAGGATAAACCCAACTCTTTACGCGCGTATGATCGATTGAACCGGGAGACCCTCTGTACTCTCTGTACGTTTCCGTAAAGTGTGTATTTTCAAAAGTTTACGTACAGATGGTTCCTCACAACCCTCTGTACACCCTCTGGCCCATGTTGGAGGAGCCAGGTACGGGAGAAAGGTAGCGACCTTTGGAGCACAAAGAGGGGACGACGTGTTTGATGATGTGTGCTGCGTGCCGTCTGAAATTGTGTGCCCCACGTGTCACCGGATGTTCTGGTGGCGCTCCCGGACGGGTAGGCGGGTGTGCATGGTCTGCCACCCAGACCCGCTGGATGCGCTCGCCACGCTCCTGTCTGGGCAGGAGAGAGGTGCTGTCGGGCCTCACGGAGCCCATCCGACAACGAGAGGGAGCACGGCAATGGATGACGCTGCTGATCAGGAATCTCCACGAGCCTTTGCATTGCTGAGAGCGGGAAGGTAACCATCACGTGATTTGATACAGAGGAGGTGAGATCATGGCCACACCAGAGCTGGGGTTCATTTTTGAGCGGACGGACGATGTGGCAACTCGAGAACGATGGTTCCACGAATTCCTGGGTGCGCAGCCGGCACTGCTCGACGAGGTGAGATACGTCCAAATTCGGGCTGGTGAGGAGCCGGTCATATGCTTTTCAGCCCGGGCGATCAAGGGGTTTTTGGCTTGGTTGCTACAGAGGGGATATGGTGATCCTGAGGAAATCCAGGCCAAGCTGGATCTTTTCGAGGATGCAAACTGATGGCGGTGACGAGGAAGGGGCAGACCATGGGGTCTACCGTACCGGAGACACCAGTCACTCGCCTGGCGCCACGGGTGCGCTGGGAGTTGATCCAGCAGTGGTGGGAAGGCATCGTCCAGGGCTGCGATTTCGCCACGACCCACCGTGGTGCGCGCATCTTCAACGCGTTTCGCCAGGTGCTGATGGCCATGCCCGAGCACGATTTGTGGGTGTTCTTGGAGCAGAACCCGTTGCTCATTCTTAAGGACACTCATATCGACGGCTCAGTATTTTGGCTGCATGTCCCACCTCAAGATGAGTTCGAGGACGGCGAGGCCACGGATGAAGAGCCTCCCGACGCACATGAGGAATATCCCCATAAAGCGGCGATCTATCTCAATGCCCGGATTTTAGACGAGGATCAACCCTACGTCGCACATATTGTGGCGCATGAAATCGGGCATCTCGTCTTACCCGCGGCCTCCCGAGAGTCTCGTGTTGATAAGTACACCGCACGTCTGGGCTTTCCTCCACCGGCTGAGACGAGGGCGGCGGCAGGGGGTTAATCCCGAAAACGCGGCAAGGTAACACGCGCATCGCGAGTGATGTTCCACAGGTTGGAGGTGACCAGCTAGATGGGGGAATACTATGCGCAGTCGTACAATATGTTTCCCACGCTGCCGTAGTAGACCGCTCACTTCGAACCGGCTGGCGCCGAATGCCCCACATTTGAGGCACACTCAGCCGTCATCGATTTGTCCTGCTAATAGAGAAGATAGGGAAATCGCTATCCTCTTGGTGACGGCAGTAGAAGGATCGAAGCACTACAACCGCTGACGAGGCGTTTGCCCGCAAATGAGTAGCAGCCGCGATGAGGAGGTGCGATGTGTCACGTGACACACTCTTAAGCTTGATTGATCCAGACCCTGAACAAATCAGGAAGATATTTGACGAGGCGAGCCTGCAGGGACTGGCCCAGTCGATCGCGACAAATGAGCTGGTGGTTCCCATCCTCCTGCGGCCATCGTCTGGCGGGCGCTACATCATTGTGCATGGTGAGCGGCGCTATCGGGCAGCTCTGGCGCTGGGCTGGGAGATGATTCCGGCTGAGGTGCGAGAGCTGACCCCCGATGAGGCGCACTGGATCTCTCTGGTGGAAAATGTGCAACGGGCCGACCTGTCCTCCATCGAGGAGACGCGGGCGTATTACCTTCGGCTTGCCCAGGGTCTCACACAAGCGCAGCTCGCCCAGCGTGTGGGCAAGGATCGCTCCTATATCGCCCAGAAACTTCGGCTGCTCACATTGCCGGCTCCGATCATTGTCTACCTCGAACATAAGGCGCTCGCCGAGGGGCACGCCCGCCAACTGCTGAAGATCCGCCAATGGTTCGGCCACGAATTGACGCGCGAGTTTCCAGAGTTGCGGGAGACACTTGCCGCCAAAGATTGGGACGCGGAAACCCCGAAGCATGTCTGCTTTCTCCTCTGTGCACTGCGTCCAGAGGAGCTCCCCGATTATTTGGCGGTCTTCTTGTATCCTCGCAGTGTGGAGGCGCAGACTTGGGTCATGGCGGCCTACCGCGCATTTTGCGAGGATCTTCAGGCCCGTCAGTATGAGCTCCCGCAATGGGAAGTCATGGCCTTTTGGTGGGCCTCGGCCGTGGCCCTCGGGCGGCTCAGCGTCACCGCGCTCGATCGGGCGCTGGATCGCTGGCATCGGCGGATTCTCTCGGCGCTGAGCTATTGGGATTGGCGTTGGCAGACCACAGGCGATTGCGAACCCCCGGCGAATGAGCCCGACCGAGCCGAGGCGATATGGTATTGGTCGACCTGGGGCGATCTACGACATGCCGGTCTGCTCACGGCGGCCACGCGGCGTGAGGTCCCTGCAAGCCTTCAACAGGCCGCCAACGAGTGGGTCCACCGAGAGGGGGCATTCGTGTACCCGTCGGAACTGCAGCGGCGCTTTGTCGCATCTCCCGAGGAGATGGTCGCGCTCTATGCTGCTGACCGAGCATAACCAAAGCCTCACGTGTTACGCTTGGGAGTTTCAGCGATAACGAAGCAAAGAAGCATCATTTCCTGGCGAAGCCGATTTGCTCTCGACGCCTTTCCCCAGGCGCTCGGCAATTTCGTGACGGGTGTTGCTACCCGTAACTTCCCAAGCTGTCCCGATACCTCCTGCTCGTTGGCCGGGTGGTGGTAGCTGCCCCCACATCGGCATGTTCCAGCGTCCGGAGTTGAACACTTTCGGAATCCGCAGCTCACGGCCGCACGTGATGACGTGCGCCAATGGCGCCTCATCATGATTATAAAAGATCATATTTGATATAAAAACGTCAAAGGTATATATATGACATGAACGAGCGACATGGTATCCCGTTTCGGGTGTCCCGATTCACACACGGATGCGACGCCATCGGCGTGTGATGTGTCTAGTCTTGCTCGTATTGATCGAAGTGGAGGCACGGCGATGCCGCGAATGTGCAGCGTTTGCACTCATCCAGCACGTGCCACCATTGAGGATGGGCTGGTAACGGGACAATCGCTGAGAGCCATTTCGGCCGAGTATGGGGTCAGCAAAAGTGCGGTGGATCGGCACAAGGATAGCCATCTCCCCGCGCTCCGCGACCGGGACGGAGCCGATCTCGAGGCCGAGTTTCAGGCCGCGCGGCAAGCCGACCAGCAGCGGTCGCAGCAGCTCCGGTGGAATGCCCGGGTGGTCATGCGCGCCATGCAGGGCTGGGGGCAAATTCGCGGCGTCGAGGAGTGGCAGGCCGCGTGCGAAGACGCCCGCGAGCGGTATCACTCGGGACGCTTCCTCATCGAGCGCTTGGGCGCGGAGCGCCATCTAGACCCCAACCTGATGGCAACCTTATGGAGGTTGCGCCAGGGCCTGATGGACGAGTACGGGGCGGAGTCGCCAGCCATGACGATGGTGATCGATCTCGCGGTGATGGCCTACGCTAATGCACTGCGAGTTCAGGGATGGATCGGGGACCTGGCGCTGGTGATCGAGCACGAGCTGTTCGCTGAAGACTCGCTCAAGCTCAAGCTGCGCCAACAATATGGCCCGCAATTCGACGGGTTCGCCGTCGAGGAGGGGTTGCGGCGACTCCGGGAACAACTGCTCCCCCTGTTCGAGCGGGTGAATCGCCAACTGCTCCAGAATCTCCAGGCGCTGCAACGCCCTCAACGTGGCGCGTTGCCCGCGGTGGCCATTGGCCGGGCAGGCCAAGTGAATGTCGCGCAGCAACAGGTGAATATCCAGCGGCTGGACGGCCGTTCTCCCCAGCCTGTGGCTTCACGCTGAAGGGCTGATGCCTGATCGACTTACCCCCTCATGGGAGTCCAGCGATCACGTCGTGTCACTGCCCACTGGTGACGACGATTGGCGTGGAATGTCCCTGCTGGCCCTCACCTCTGCACCCCCCAATCGTCTGGCTTCGACCCGGTTCCTCACTTAGCCCGTTGAGCAAAAGTCCTCCTTGCTCCTGGTCAGGCTCGCGGCGTGAGCTCGACCGCCTTGACCTAGGGTGCTATGTTCGCTGCCGTCCGGTTGACCATGGTGCATCGCGCAGCCACCCTCTACGGTCCCACGCCAGGCAGGCCATACATCGACCGTCACCTTGACGTCGGGAGGCAGGTCAGTGCGCTGCTTCAACCGCATCAACTTTGAGACTGGGTGTGCATTCGAAAACGTGCGAGAAGCGGTTCTGACCTCGGTGGGGTGAACACCTCGGAAGTCCCCTCTCCTGCGCTCGTGCTCTCAGGATCGCCTGTAGAGGTCAGGTATTCCGCCATCAGCCGCCATGGTGACGAGGCGTACGCACCTCTGAGGCATCCCTGACCTCACCGGGATCAGGAGGCTTCGACCGGGTGCCCGGCTCGGCGTCTCCCGGCCTCAGCGTCCCCGCCCATCGAGAGCCGCTGGTCCCCTCCTCTTTTGAATTTTGGCGTTTATGCCTTAATCCTCTTCAGACTGTTTATTCTCTCCTCAACAGCCTTGTTCGCCGCCCAAAGTAGCTCATCGTAAATCATTGATTATATTGGCAATGATGTTGCAGCTCCCTGGTGCCGGAGGGCTAATCACACGCGCAGGACGTGCGACGATCCTACAGAGGGAGGAGACAGATGAGGCTATCCACACGACCACTGATGGCTGTCGTAGGTGCGTATGTAGGGCTGTGGCTGAGTGGCAGTGCCGTACAGGCTGATCCGTGGTACAGCGACCACGGCCTGGCCTCTTATTACGGCCAAGGCTTTCACGGGCGCAAGACCGCCAGCGGGGAACGCTTCTCTCAACATGAGATGACGGCGGCCCATCGTCAACTGCCGTTGGGCACGAAGGTGATGGTCGAAAACCGTGAGACGGGTGCACAAGCGGAGGTGAAGATTACGGACCGTGGGCCCTATGCGGACAAAAAGCGCCGCATCATCGATCTCTCCAAAGCGGCGGCAGACAGTATTGGCCTCGTGGAACAAGGGCTCGCGCCGGTGCGGGTCGTCGTGACGGAAGAGCCCGCCACGCAGAAGAAACGTCCTGAGGAAGAGGTGGTCTACGAGGTGCAGGTGGGCGCCTTTGAGCAACGTGAGCCGGCGGAGGCGGTGCTCGCACAGGTGCAGGACTGGTTTCCCAAGGCGTATATCGCGCCCCGCCATGGCCAAACAGGATCGTATTACCGGGTCCGGGTTGGACCATTCCCCGACAAGGAAGAGGCGCAGCACATCGCCAACAGCTTGAAGCGTGGGGGGCACCGCGTGTTTCTGGACGAAGTCCCAGAAACGTTGCTTCCTCCGGAAGCCCCCCAGCCACCCCATGGCTCACCATGAACCGCGTGCAGGCGCAAGCTCGTCAGCCCTACATCCGGTTTCGTCATGGGTAAGTCGGCTGGCTCATGGTCCAGCACCGCCCAAGACTGCAGGTGGATGTGACGGCTCGCGCCGAAAATATGATACCTTGAACACTCGCGCGCCAGATTGACGCGAGGGCTGGACAACAGAGCAGGCTTAGAAAGGGGACGAATTCATGGCCGAGCGGACCTGTCGCACCTGCCGCTGGCATGATATGCCGGGGTTTGCGCAGTTCTATGGGCAGGCCCTTGCCGGACACGAGGAGGTGGGCTTTTGTCGGAGACGCCCGCCATCGCCAGACTTCACACGGCTGCTACACCCCAGCTTGCGGGAGGAACCCCGCTATAAAATTATGGTCTTTGCGTTCTGGCCGGAGACCCAGGGGGCCGACTGGTGTGGCGAGTGGCAGGCACAGCAGGAGCCGTACCTCACTATCACCGGAGAGGGGCGCGAGGACGCCCGTCCGTAGCGATACAGATAAGCACGGAGGACGACACGAGCACCAGGGTCGGGCCATCCGCTTGGTGGGATGATGCTTCAGACGCGCGTGGGGGATGGCAGATGCCGCCTTGTGATGGTCACCAACGCCACCACGAATGTTCCACAGGCCTCGCCTGAGGCTCCTCCTCGGTATGGCCCCATAACCTCTTCACAACCGTCTTCCCGACAGGCGGACACGCCACGCCGTGTGTCATCCTGTCCTATCATCCCTTGGGTCCGTTCCTCAGCCCCCATGATGTCCTGGCCACCAATGGGGGTGAGAGGAATACGGACCCCTGCGGTCGCAACCCGCCACAGATCGCGCGACCGAAGGGTTCAACGCCACAGATCGCGATGTGGGCACCACCGCACGGCAGTTATGCTCCGGAGCCGTGGAAACCTGTTATCATTGAGGGAGCGGAAGTGGCGGGGGCAGCACACACGGGGTCACACCCGAGAGAAGGAGGTTTCCTATGCAGTTCCTGCTGACCTTTAGCATCCCACCCGCGACGCGCGATGCGGCCATTTCGCGCTTCCTCGCGACCGGAGGCCAGCCGCCACCCGGGGTGCGGCTGCTCGGGCGCTGGACCCAGCTCGACCTCTGCGGCGGGGTGGTCTTGCTCGAGAGCGACGATCCTCAAGCGTTGACTGCCTTTGCACATGCGTGGAGTGATGTGGTGGAGCTGACGCTGGCCCCGGTGCTTGAGGATCAAGCCATGATGGCAGTGCTGAAGCGGGCCGGACACCCGTCGGTGTCCACGGCGGCGCATGCCTCAGACGCCCCCCCGGAGACGTACCCTGAAGACGCCCCGGTGGCGCCGGAAACGACCCCCGGGACGACCAAACCGCCCTAAGAGATCGCGTGAATACGCGGGAGGATGGCGCCGAGCGGGGACCAATCCGTACGCCCGGTGAGGCTAGAAAGGCCCTGAGATGCACCACATGAGCGGGCGGGTTGCGCCCCCCTCCCCCGTCTGCGCCCAACCATCGACACGATTCCGCGCTGATGAGGAGCCAAACATGAGACGGCGAGACACGTACATGGCGCTTCTGGTACTCTTCGGCGTCCTGCTTACAGGCACAGCATGGGCGCAGGAACCCACCACCCCGGCGCCAGGGGCGTCATCAACGGTGCCGGATGCAGTGCTCCTGCGGAGCAAAGCGCTCTTCGACTACCGGGTCAAGAGCCCGCAGGGCGAAGACCTGGGCAAGATCGAGGAAGTCATCATTGATATGGAGATCGGCCGGGTGGCATACGCCGTCCTCTCCTTCGGGGGCTTTTTGGGGCTCGGCAACAAGTGGGTCCCGGTACCCTGGGATGCGGTGACGCTGCGGCCGGCCGAGAAGGTCCTGCTCCTCAACATCGACAAGGACAAGCTCCAAAAGGCGTCGAACTTCGAAGGCACGACCTTACCGGAGTTGGCCAACCGCCAGTGGGGGCAGTCATCCACACCTACTACGGCTATCCGCCCTACTGGGAGAAGCGCCAGTGACGTGTACAAAACCATCCTCGTCCAAGCCGACGGGGTGTCCAAAGACGTCACACACGAACGGGAGGGTTGATTCCTCCCTCCCGCGCAGACGAACGCTCGTCAAAATTCTGGATTATGGGGCCAAGCACGAACCCGGCTTCACACACGAGCGTGCAATAGCGCACGCCGACGTTCAGCATGGGCATGGCGGATTCCTGCGCCTTTGGGCCGCCGGTGTCGTGCGCGCGGAGAACTTCACAGTGCCGCCCAACAGGGCGCGAGATGCACGGCACCATGACTTGAGCCGGAGCCCCGCGGGTGGGGCGAGGGCGAGACCAAAGGGGGCAGCGCCGCGGCGTCCGAGCGCCGCGAGGATGTCCGCTCCATTGAGGGGTTAGGCCGCCGTCTAGTCGGTGTAAATCTCATACCGTCGGAGCCGACCCGAGGCATCAAACCATATGAGGAGCCATTCGGAATCGAGGCGCATCACCGAATCACGTTCGGGTCCGAGAATGTAGATCAGATCGCGACCTGTACTCTTGAAGTACGGCGTCTCGATCGAACGTCCCAGCAGATTCTCGACTTCTCGCCGATCGCGGCCCGGCAGCACGTGATTCACCACATCGGCGAGCATTTTCTGCCGCGGCGTGATGTCGCCCTTGACAGGCTCGGATGATGCCGGGTCGAGCCACGCTGATTGATCGAACGGCAGCATATGCGAACCTGTCGGCAGCGCCCCTCGAATCATTGCCGACAGGCCCCAGAACGAACCGAAAAACAGAAGGCCGGTGAATGAAACGAGGAGACGTGCACGATGGCGCTGCCTTGTCGGAGAACCCACGTTCCCCGACGACAGCCACCCGATTCCTCCGCAGACACCCAGTCCAAGAAGGCCGAGAAGAGCAAGCGGAAGCGAAAGCATGTACAGGAAGAACGAGCCTGTGCTTCCAATGCTCGGCACCCACTCGCGGATTAGAATCACGCCGAAGTATACCAGCAGCATGATCAGGATTGCGAGCACTCGTCCTCGTATCGGCAGCATTCCTCCCGCCATCTCCATAATCCCCGCAGGACGGCCTAATCGGGATAGGGAAGGGCATCACGGCCTCCCCCCACCAGACATACGAGTCACGCTTGCGGCGGTTCGGTCGATTCAGCCAGGGTGGATGCACCCTAACCTGAGTGTCCTCTCCCGACGGGTCAGCCGCGCGTTCCTCCCAGACGCCGAGCCTCGCCCGACCCCTCGCCGGAGGCCATCGCGCCGCTCCATCATGGGCCGCTACTCCTCTCTACCGGTCAGCGATGCTCTCTCATCGCTCAGTCCCACTGGACAGCAGGCAGGCCTCCCGGGGTAAGTCTTCACACCTTCCGTGCATAAGCGCCGGATTTACAAAACCCGCCCTTAGGGAGTAGAGGACTTCGTGGTTCCGTGCCCACTCGTCCCGAGCGTATCACGCCTCGTATCCTGTTCCTGTTCGTTGCCCCGCACGTTCGCTCCCCGCTGCCTTCGGACCCCACCTCGCGGTGACGCCCTGGGGGTTCACTTATCCTTCGGCCTCCCTAGCTTGGATAGAGGACTTACACCTCCGAGCGTGAAGACATGCCCGGCACACACGTTGCCCTTCAGCGGACGGGCGATCACCTCTCACACGGCCCTGAGCCGGCTCTGCCTTCGTTGCCTGAGCACGCCTTGAAAGGCGTTACGGCATTGTGCCGACTATTTTCTTCATGTCGTCCAAAGAGAAGCCACGCAACGTCTCCGTCCGCACATTGCCGAGCGAGCCTACCTGCAGCAGGGCAGTGGTCACCGCTTCATCGCTCCCCTCCATGACCGCCACGATATCGTACCGCCCGACGGTGTAGTACAGGTCCTTCACCCTGACCCCCAGTTGTTCAGCCATCGCCCTGAACGCTTCGTACCGATCCGGCGAGTCCTTGACATTCCGGATTCCCTGCTCAGTAAAGTTCAGCAGACTAATGAACGTCGCCATGGCGCATCTGCTTTGTTGCGCGATACCGTCCTGGCGGTCGCCGCCCCACTCTGCTGGAGGAGACCGCTATGCCTCCAGAACTCCGGATGCCACAACGTCTGCAAGATGCCGACTGCCGTATAACGCCCAAGCTCACCTGCTGCCGGAAACGGGAACGAGGCACGAGTGGACGCTGGAGGGCGTCGGTCGCAGCGATCTGTTCTCTTACCGATGTTTGCGGTTGCTCCACTCGCCCAGCACGACCCAGAAGGCTGGTGCATCCGAGGCTGTACCCCGGGCTTTATCCCCCGCAGTGGCGGGCACACCACCGTGTGCTCCTCCGCTTGTCCCTGTTGTGCATGATTTGCCCTCACTCAGCCCGTGCAGCCATGCATCGATCGGCATGACGACTGTAGGCTCCGTCGTCTGTGCCACGCAGGAGCGATCCCTGGCCTTATGCCGGAGGGATCAGATCGATCACGCGCATAATGGCGATCGTGCTGCCGGTGTTCACGTCCGCTTCCGGCATGCCCTTCATGCAGGACCACACGTCTCCGGTCTTCGCCACAAACTGCTTGCCCGGCCCTTGGCTGACCTGTAGCTCGCCTTCCAGACAATGGCACACCATGTCGTTCGGCATAGCCGGGTTCTCGGACTTCGCTCCCGGCTGGTAGACCGTGTCTCGCATCGACACCGTCGCATAGGCAGGGATTTCCGAGGCGCGCTTTGTGAGATCGACACGCCTGACCCCAGGGGCGATTTCCCGCCCCTCGTCGGGGCGGTAGCGTTGGGCAGAGGCGAGTGTCGGAGTCAACACCGCCGGCAAGGTAGCGGCGGTCACGAAGCCGAACGTCAGTGCAGCTCGACGATCCATATCGTCCATGAGATGCCTCCTTTCATGTCACGTCTGCCCGCATCACGCGGGCGTGTTGGAAGTGCATACGCTCTCTTGCGAAGGACCACTGGTGCTGCAGCCGGGGCATCCCTCCTTTCGACTCCGCTAGAACGTGGGCCTAACACCTGCGCCTCAGGCGCTGCCGGAAGCCGGAGCGAGGCACGAGCGGACACTGTAGGGCGTCGGCTGCACGCCTTGGGGCAGCGCCAGCGCTCATAGAGATGTGCAACTTTCCCCTGGACCCTCTGGCGTGGGTCTCCCGTCCCTGCCGGCGGGGCGGCCAGCGTCACGCTCACCCCCATAACCCACCGACGCCGACCTCACTCCTCCCCATGGGCTCACGCCTCAGGCCTCAGCGCTCCTCCCAATTCACCTGCTGCTCGAAGGCATGCGCCACGGCCAGCACGGTGGCATCGTCGAACGGGCGTCCGATCAGCATGAGCCCTACCGGCAGGCCGTTAGATTTCGCGCAGGGAATGCTGATCGCGGGGTGCCCGGTCAGATCAAAGGGGGCCGTATTGCCCAGCATGTTCCACCCATGCGTAATCAGCTCCGGAATCCCGAGCTGCGGCCTGTAGGGGTGGGCTTTCATGGGAGTCGTGGGCATGGCCAAGACGTCCACCTGCTGCAGCACGCCATCATAGCTCGCCCGCAGGCCCGGACGCAGATTCTGCGCCTTGGCATAGAAACGCCCATGGTACTGCTGCCGCAGATAGGTCCCCAGCATAGACACCAGCTTGATCTGTGGGGGGAGGTCATTGCCCTGCGCCTGCAGGCTCTTCCCCACCACGTCCGCCAGCGCGGGATTGTAGGCCCCGCGCCAGTGATAACCCATCCCGTTGCCGTCCAACAAGGCCGTCATGCCTTCGGCAAACAACCCCCAGGCCATGCACCCGGCCGTGCGATGCGCCGGGACCGAGACCTCGGTGATTGTGGCCCCTAACGTGCCCATGGTGTCAATGGCGGCCCGGACCGCCGCCTCCACATCGGGCTCCGCGCCCTCCTGACCGAAGCCCTCCCGCAGCAGGCCAACCCGCATGCCGCGCAGGTCCCGCCCCAGGGCGGCCGTATAGGACCGCACGGGCACGTCACCCTGGCGGGGGTCCAGCGGGTCTTTGCCGGCGATGACCTCCAAAGTCTGGGCGACGTCCGCCACGCGGCGGGCCATGGGCCCCACATGGTCAAAGGTCTGATCAATCCCCCCAATTCCGGTATAGGGCACCAGGCTATGCGTAGGCTTCAACCCCACCACCCCGCACCAGGAGGCGGGGATGCGGATCGACCCCCCCTGGTCGCCGCCGATGGTCATGTCGAGGTCCTCATAGTACAGGGCCGCCGCCGAGCCCCCCGATGAGCCTCCCGCCAGGTGGTGGAGGCTGTGGGGATTGAGGGTGGGTCCATAGGCGCTGGTATCGCCGGCGCCGGAGAAGGCAAAATTGTCCATATTGAGCACGGCCACAATCCGGGCCCCGGCATCTAACAGCCGCGTCACAATGGTGGCGTCTATATCCGGCACCAGCCCCTGCAACACCTTGGAGCCGTAGGTCATGGGGATGCCCGCCATACACACGTTGTCTTTTAGGCCCAGGCGTTTGCCGGCCAGAGGGCCCTGGGCCGCTCCCACGACCGAGCAGCGCCGCACAATGGCGTTATAAGGATCGTGCTGGGGCTCGGGCCGGCCACCGGGGTCGCGCTGGGGATACTGCCGTGGCGTATGCGGCTCTGGCATGGCATCGAGTTGCTCAAGCATCGCGAAGATCCCGGCGAGCACGGTATGGTAGGCCTCGGCTTCTGTGGGGCTGAGCGTAAAGTAATGGCTCTGCGCCAACCGCTGCAGATCGTCATGCGTGGGGATACGAAGGGCCATAGGAATGCTCCTCTGGTTGCAAACGGTGGTCCAGTCTCGCCATGGGCTCTCGGCCACTATCACCCCACTGGCGTCATCCGACCACAGGCCTCCTCCTGGAGACAGGCAGGGGGCGGTCCCACTCGCTCCGTCTTTAGTTGCGGCCGAACGCCAGGAGTCAGCCGCGCCTGGAAGCGGGAGCGCAGCGGACGCTGGCAGTGGGTGACTCCCGTGCGAGGTTCGGCGGGGTGGCCTTGGACGACCCTAGGACAGCCGTGCCCACGTGGCCTTATTGGGCCACATAGCCGCCATCGACCGCCATGGTGTGCCCGGTGATAAACGACGCCGCATCCGAACAGAGCCAGACCACTGCCGCTGCGACCTCTTCTGGATGGCCCATCCGTCCCACCGGTTCGCTGGCGATCATTCGTGCCATGTGGTCAGGGTCTTGCATCCCCGGTGCCGTCATCGGCGTGTGGATATACCCCGGGCATACACAATTGACACGGATCCCGTGCGGCGCATACTCCACGGCCGCCGTTTTCGTGAGACCGACCACGCCGTGCTTGCTGGCGACATAAGCGGCATTCCCTACAGGCCCTATCAATCCCGCGGCCGACGCCGTATTGACAATGGCGCCCCCTCCTTGGGTGAGCATCTGTTGGAGTTCGAATTTCATACAGAGCCAGACCCCGGTCAGGTTAATGGCGATCACCTGATGCCACCGTTCATCTGGGTACTCTGCCGTGAGCGCACGGTGGTCGCCCGCAATCCCTCGTCCCGAAATCCCGGCATTGTTGTGCGCACAGTCCAGTCTACCATACCGTTCCACCACCTTGGCGATCAGCGCTTCGACCTCGGCGGCTTGGGTGACATCGGTCCGCACAAAGAGCGCTTCACCCCTCTGTGCCATGATGAGGTGCACCGTGTGGTGCCCTTCTTCCTCCTGCCTATCGGCGATGATCAGCCTGGCGCCTTCTCTGGCACAGGCCAAGGCCGTCGCTCGCCCGATGCCCGAGGCGCCACCTGTGACCAGGGTGACCTTTCCTGCCAACAGTCCCGCCACGTGCATGCCTCCTGTGGTTGGGATGATGCGATCTCAAATAAACGGAGCCTAGAGCCTCTAATGTGCCATG
>JBKPCR010000156.1:0-8353 GCA_046727435.1 bacterium
TATCGCCTGCCGCATGTGGTGAAGGCCACTTCCCTGGTGTGAGGCAAGCCCACGAACCAGCCGCACACCATGCCGTGAGGAGACGGGCATCAGCATTGCGCGTCCTGCTCATTTATCCAGCCATGTCGTCTCGAAGCGGACTTTATGGCCGTGCAAATTCTCATAGCCCTTCACATAGGCGCGGTGGGCCTGCAAGAAGGGGAGGGTCGTGACGCCGGGGTAAATCATGGTCTCCGCCACGGCGTACCGTTGTATGTCGTGCCCAGCTTTGATGTACGCCTCCTCCGTCGCCGCCTCCCGCATGCGATCGATCAAGGCGTCTACATGCTTGTCCTGGTGATTGGTCGTATTGTTCCCGGCTCGGGTGTCGATCAGTCTCGTGATCGTATAAGTATCCAGCACCGCGCCACTGAAATTGAGCAACTGATCCCAGTCGCGGTCGGTCACCAACCGTCGCAGGAAGATCGGCCGGTCGATGACTTCGACCGTTACCTCCACGCCGATTTTCGCCAACTGTGTCTTCATGATGGTGGCGATGGTAGGCAGCGCTGGTTCCGCGCCGTGCGTCATGAGGGAGTACCGTAAGGGATTCTTCTCATCGTACCCCGCTTCCTTGAGCAGCACCTTGGCCTTCTCAGGATCGTAGGGATATTGCTCGCCAAAGTCGATGTGATCTCGGCCTCCCGGCGGCACGAAGCTCCACAGCGGCTGGGCCTGTCCCAGGAGGGCGGTTTTGACGATGGATTGCCGGTCGATTCCATATCCCAGCACCGCACGTCGCACCCGTACATCTTGGAAGAGCGGGTTCCGGAGATTGAGTTGGCTCTGTACTCGCTGCGTATCTCTACCCCGCAGCACCTGGATCTGCGGGTCTCGGGTTAGGCGCTCGACGTGTTCGCGTGGCAGGTAGTTGGCGAAATCGACTTCGCCTGTCCGCAGCGCCGTGACGCGCGTCACCCCCTCCTTCATGACCCGTAATTCGACGCGATCCAGATAGGGAAGCCCTGGTTTGAAGTAGTGGGGATTCTTGTCAAGGACGATGATCTGGTTTTGGTCCCATCTGGCAAACTTGAACGGCCCCGTCCCTGACGGATGCAGGCGGATCTCTTCCTTACCCCATTTCTCGAACGATGCCGGGGACATCTGTAAAAAGCCGACCCGCTCGGCAGCCATGACCGGCAGTAGGGTCATGCTGGGGTGCTTGAGGGTGAATTTAACGGTGTGCGCGTCGACGACTTCTACGCTGTCGACAATGGCGAAAAAGGGTGCGACAAAGGCCTTTTCCTCAGGATTCATGATGCGCTGATAGTTCCAGCGCACCACCTCGGCATCGAAATCGGTGCCATCATGGAATTTCACGCCTTTACGCAGGTGGAAGATATAGACCTTGCTGTTCTCCAGCACCTCCCAGGATTCCGCCAAGTCCGGTACAATGTTCAGCTCCGCATCGATGGTGACCAGGCTGTTGAACAGATTGCCGACCACAAACCAGGACTGGACCCCGGGGGAGATATAGGGGTCCAGGCCAGTGATATCGGCTTCCCAGGCCACTCGTAGTGTCCCTCCAGGCTTGGGCTGCTGGGCCCAAGCCGCCAGTTGCGTCAGCAGCAGACACCCGATGATCATGAATCCAATGCTGAATTTGTGTCCTTTCATCGTCGTCCCTCCGCGGTGGGGGAATATACCCCTGATCCCATCGCACTTACTTCTAAGGCTTCTCCAGCCACGTGCTCTCAAAGCGGATCTTGAAGCCACGCTCGAACACATAGCCCTTCACGTGATCCCGTGCCGCCTGGATGAACGGCAATGTCGTGGCGCTCATCTGCACCATATTGCCGATGATGTAGCGCTGCACCTCATGGCTCAGGCGGGTCCACTCCTCTGGCGTCGGCGCGCGCAGGAGTTGGTCCCACAGCGCATCGATTTTGGGATCTTTGTGGTTGACCTGATTCGTCCCCAACTTACTGTGCAGGAGGTATGAGCGGGTGTTGGCGTCGAGTGAAGACAGGGTAAGGTTGACGAATTGATCCCAGTCGCGATCGGTGGTGAGGCGGCGTAAGAACACTGGGCGATCAAGGACCTCGATGGTCACCTCGACCCCGATCTTGGCCATCTGCGTCTTGATGACGGTGGCCACCGTGGGCAGCGACGGCTCGGCGCTGTGGGTCATGATGGTGTACTTCAGGGGGTTCTTGTCGTCGAAACCAGCCTCCTTGAGCAGAGCCTTGGCTTTGTCGGGGTTGTACGGGAACTGCTCCTCAAAGTCGATGTGATCTTTTCCACCGGGAGGGACGAAGCTCCACAACGCTTTGCCAAGCCCGAGCATCGCCACTTTGGCGATGGCCTGTCGGTCGATGCCATACCCTCCCAGCGCCTGGCGCACGCGTACATCGTCGAAGGGCGGCCTAGAGTTATGGAAAGAGATATTGACGCTCTGGGTATCCGGGCCCTTCAGCACTTGGATCTTGGGGTCTTTGGAGAGCCGGTCTACCATTTCTTTGGGGACATAGTTGACGAAGTCCACCTCGCCTGCCCGCAGCGCGGTGGCGCGCGTCACCCCCTCCTTCATGATCTTGAGCTCAATGCGGTCGAGATACGGCAAACCCTTCTTGTAGTATTCCGGGTTCTTCTCGAGGACGATGATTTGGTTTGGCTCCCATTTGGCTAGTTTGAAGGGACCCGTGCCGGCGGGATGCAGGGCTGCATCTTTCCGCCCCCAGGTCTTGTAGCTGGTAGGTGACTTAATCTGGAAGCCCATGCGATAGACTGCCATGGTCGGTAGAAAGGCCTGAGTGGGATACTTCAGGGTGAACTTGACAGTATGCGCATCGAGTGGCTCAACCGCCTCGATAAACTCGAAGAATGGGCGAATAAAGGCCTGTTCTTCTTTGTCCATGATGCGTTCGAAGTTCCATGCCACAGCGGCAGCATCGAAGTCGGTGCCGTCATGGAATTTTACCCCCTTCCGCAGCCTGAACACGTAGGCTTTACCGTTGTCCTGTGCTTCCCAAGATTCAGCCAACTCGGGAATGTAGTTCAGGTCTTGATCGATCGTCACCAAATTATTGAAGAGGTTCCCGGCGATATATGTCACCTGCAAACCGGAGGTCCAATGCGGATCGAAGCCGGTGACATCTTGCTCCCAGGCCACCCGTAGGGTCCCCCCTGATTTTGGTTGTTGAGCGTCGACGTCCGCCACCAGAAGCAATACGGCCGGCAGCGCCAGTAGCAGTGCCCAAGCGATGCATCGTTTCATTGTACCCTCCTGAGCTCCCCCCTCAAGACAATTACTTGCTATATCCTTTCCCCCCTCTGTGGGGGAAGGTTGGAATGGGGGTTAGAGGCGTTGGCCTCACCCCCTCGCCCTCCCCCATCGAGGGGGAGGGAAAGCGCAGAACCTCAGGTGATCGGCTCAGGGCCAGATAGTCAGCTGTGGGTGCCGACGCCAGAAGTACCAAGCCATAGCCCCGGCGGCCAACAAGTTACCGATGAGGATCGCTGGCCAGGCGAGGGCATGCAGCACCTCCTCTGCAAACACTAGGCTGACACCGATGAATCCGAACATGAACACGACCAGAAACAGCAAGATGCCGAACCCGAAGTTCGGGTCACGTTCCGCCAGGCGCAAGAGCCCCGAGGCCGCGCTGCCAAGCACCACAAAGACCAGCACATGCACCCACGTGAACCATATCACCAACTCGAACGACGTCCCCAGACTCTCTGGCGCAGTGAGTCCAACTCCGCTGCGGAATAGAGCGGTCCCGAGGACGGTGGGGGTGTACAGGGGGCGGCCCTGGATCGCATCCAGGATCAAGAACCAGACGGCGATCGTGGCGGCGCCAAGCAGGCCCGCGACGATGCCTTCCTCATAGACATTAGACGTCCGAGCCGCGCCGCCCTCAGGCGCGGCCGGTTTGGTCATATCCTGCTGTGTAGTCATGATGTCCTCCTCCCTAGGCGTCTCTCGTGCCTTCGATAGGCCGCCTGCCATCAATACAGATGGCACGCGGTATAGTGCCCGTTGGTAACCTCTTTCCACAGGGGCTCTTCGGCCTTGCACTGAGGCATGGCTTTGGGACAGCGAGTGTGAAAGCGGCATCCGGAAGGTGGATTCAATGGGCTTGGCACATCTCCGCTGAGGAGTATGCGCTCCTTCGCTATGCCAGGCCTGGCAGACGGAATGGCTGACAGCAGAGCTTGTGTGTAGGGGTGTAGAGGCTGGGTGAAAAGTCCGTCTGCCGCGGCCATCTCCACAATCTTCCCCAAATACATCACCAGGACGCGATCGCTGATGTGGCGGATGACCCCGAGGTCATGCGAGATGAACAGGAAGGTCAAACCGAACTCCGCCTGGATGCGTTCCAGCAAATTGATGATCTGCGCCTGAATCGACACATCGAGCGCCGACACGGGCTCGTCGGCGACGATGAATTCGGGTTCCAGCACCAGGGCCCGGGCAATCCCGACGCGCTGGCGCTGCCCACCGGAGAACTCATGGGGGTACCGGTTATAGTGAAAGGGCGCCAGGCCGACGACATCCAACAGGTGCAGAGCACGCTCGCGGGCGGCCTTGGCATCAGCCAGGCCGTGGGCGATGAGAGGCTCCCCAATGGCATCGCCCACGGTGATGCGCGGGTTCAGACTAGCATAGGGGTCCTGGAAGATGATTTGCAGCTTGCGGCGATAGCGGTCCATGTCGCGGCGCTTGAGCTGTGTCAATTCAACGCCGCGATAGGATACCTGGCCGGCGGTCGGTTCGAGTAGGCGTAGGAGCATCCGTCCGGTGGTGGTCTTGCCACAGCCGCTCTCCCCCACCAGCCCGAGAGTCTCCCCGGGGCTGATGTCGAAGCTCACCCCATCGACGGCCTTGATCTCCCCCACACGCCGCGCGCGGATGACGCCTTTGATGACAGGGAAATACTTGGTCAGCCCCTTAACCGACAGTAAGGTCTCTGCCATGGCTACCTCGCCTTTCCCTCTCAAACCGCAGATGGACGCAGATGAACGCAGATTTACAATTGATTGACGATACGTTTCAGCTGTACTCTTGGAGTACCGAAGTTAAACAGCAGGCAAATTTTGAGTCCAGTCGCCTTCAGGTAATTCAGGCATTGTGCGGTATGAACCTCATCTAAGATCTTCACTGCTTTCAACTCCACGAGTACGACGCCCTCAACCAGTAAATCCGCCACATAATCACCTACCACTATACCATCATATCGAATTTTGATGATTTTCTGCTGCTCGACTGCCAATCTAGCCTTCCTCAACTCGTGCGCTAATGCATTCTCATACACCTTCTCCAGGAAGCCATGGCCTAAGGCATTGGAGACAACGTACGCACACCCAATCACCCTTTCTGTTATTTCATTCAATCTGCGTTCATCTGCGTCCATCCGCGGTTCCAGTATACAGATGACAGCTCACCAGATGACCAGCATCGACGGCCTCCAGGCGTGGCTCTTGGGCGCTGCATATAGGCATAGCGTGTTTGCACCGTGGGTGGAACCGACACCCGCTGGGTGGATTGATCAGATCGGGCACCACTCCTTCGATCGACTCCAGCTTCTTGCGCGGACCATCCACATCCGGGTAGCAATTGAGTAGGCCGACGGTGTAGGGATGCTTGGGTTGGGAGAACAGCGTGTGCGCATCGGTATATTCCACCACGTTGCCGGCATACATGACCGCTACGCGGTCCGCCATTTCGGCGATCACCCCCAGATTGTGGGTGATGAGTAGGATCGAGGTGCCAAACTGCCGTTTAATGGTCCTCATAATCTCGATGATTTGCGCCTGAATGGTGACGTCCAGTGCCGTGGTAGGCTCATCGGCGATGAGTAAGGCAGGATTGCAGGAGATCGCCATGGCGATCATGATGCGTTGCCGCATCCCCCCCGAGAACTGATGCGGGTAGTCAATTACGCGGTCCCCGGCCGAGGGAATGCCCACCGCCTCCATCATCCGCACACCACGCTGCACGGCGCGTTGCCAGAGGGTGCGGGCATATGGCGTCGTACCGGCATCAGCAACCCCTTCCAGCCCAGGGGCGCCCGCCTCGCGTAACATCGCTACTCCCTGACGCAAGGCTGCCCGCTGGCCTTTGAACTGGTGCAAGTAGATCGCCTCAGCTAACTGGTTCCCGACAGTGAACACCGGGTTCAGCGAGATCATCGGGTCCTGAAAGATCATGGCGATTTCGCGCCCACGGATCTCTCGCCGCAGTCGCGCCATGGGGTAGGTCAGGAGGTCCTCCCCTTTGAACAGCACCTGCCCGCTGACGATCTTCCCTGGCGGGTCCTGGATGAGCCGTAGGATCGACAGCGCGGTGACGCTTTTCCCTGAGCCGCTTTCGCCCACCAGTCCTAGGGTCTCGCCGCGAGCGATCTCCAGGTTCACGCCGTTGATGGCTTTCACCACCCCATCCTCGGTGTAGAAAAGGGTACGCAGGTCGCGAATTTCCAGCAGCACCTCACGCATGCTCAGTCGCTTTCCAGAGGCCTATCGAACCACAGATGAACACGGATACACACAGCTTCAAGAGAGCCAGACTATCTGTGTTGATCTGAGTCCATCTGTGGTTCCAGTCTCGATGTCGGGCATTACCGTTTCAACCGTGGATCCAAGGCGTCGCGTAAGCCGTCTCCGAACATGTTGAACGCCAGAGTCGTCAAGAAAATGGCGAGTCCGGGGAACACCACGATCCAGGGATTCACGTCGATGAACACCAGATTCGCCTTCAAATCCCATCCCCAGCTGGGGGTCGGCGGTTGGGTCCCCAATCCTAAAAAGCTCAGCGACGACTCGATCAGAATAGAGGTCGCAATCGACAGGGTACTGGTGACGATGAGGGGAGCCATACAATTCGGTAGGATATGCCGGAACAACAGCCGCCATTGGCCCAGGGCCAGGGCCCGCACCGCCTCGATGTACTCGTTTTCCTTCACCGACAGCACGCTGCTGCGGACTACCCGCGCGAAAATCGGGATGCGCACCACCCCCAGGGCGACGACCACATTCGTCGTGCTCGGCTCCAGAATAACCATGATGACGATGGCCAGGAGGAAAATCGGGAAGGCTAGAATGACGTCCATCACCGCCATAATGGCTTTATCGATCCGCCCGCCGTAGAACCCCGCTACGATCCCCAGCGGAATGCCCGGCAGCAACGACAAGATGATCGACACGATGCCGACGTAGAAGGCGATGCGACTGCTGTAAATCACGCGACTAAACACATCGCGGCCGAGCAGGTCCACGCCCATTGGATGTTGCCAGCTGGGCAGTTCTAGGCTGCCCCCTCCGGCCACGATCTGGGCCGGACCGTACGGCGCGATGACGTCGGCAAACGCCGCCATGGCAATCAGGGCGCACACCATGCACAGCCCCCAGAGCGCGCTATAGCTCCGCGCCAGTCGCCTCAGCGTAATGACCAGCATCGAGCGGGCGCGAAACTTCGGGGTCATTGGCCTTTCTCCTCATACCGAATGCGCGGGTCGAAGTAGGCATAGGAGATGTCCACCAGGAGGTTAGAGACCACGAACAGCAACGCCACCACCAGGATGAAACCTTGCACCTGCTGGTAATCCCGCTTAGTGATGCCCTGCACCCCGAACGTCCCCAGCCCAGGGATGCCGAAGACGGCCTCGATGACGATCGCGCCTCCGATCAGGAAGCCGATCTGCAAGCCTACGACCGTGATGGTCGGGATCAAGGCGTTCTTCAGGGCATGCTTGTTGACCACCAGGAATTCGACCACCCCCTTGGCTCGCGCCGTGGTCACATAATCCAGTTTCACCACCTCGAGCATGCTGGCTCGCACCAGTCGCGTCAGGATGGCGCAGCGGGCGAGTCCGAGCGCTAACGCTGGCAGAATCATGTGACTCAGATTCCCAACCACACTGGTGCTGAGTGGCACGTACCCCTGCACTGGCAACCAACCCAAGGTCAGCGAGAAGAGCAAAAACAGCAGGATTCCTAAGAAAAAATCGGGCATCGAGACGCCGAGCATAGCGATGGACATGACTGAATAGTCGAGGGCGGTATAGGGCCTGATGGCGGAGATGACCCCTGCCGGAATCGAGATCAGGAGAGCTAGGGCCATGGAGAGGACGATGAGCTCCAGGCTGATCGGCATACGGTAGAGGATGTCTTGCAAGACCGGCCGATGGGTGAAGATCGAGCGCCCCCAATCCCCCTGGGCCAGCCGCCTCAGCCAGCGGACATACTGGACAATCAGCGGTTGATCAAGCCCGTACTCATGTCGAAGTTCGTCGGCGGCGCGCTGATCGTACATATCCCCCAGCAGGAGGTGGATGGGATCACCAGGGATCAACTGCATCATCAAGAACAC
>JBKPCR010000157.1:0-8431 GCA_046727435.1 bacterium
GCGTGCCGGCATTGAGCCAGTCATGCACCTTTTCCTCAACTTCAGTGTATGTATCACCGGGGGAGACGACTTCAACGGCTAGATCCGGCGCGCCTGGCCAGAATCCCCGAGGAATACCCTCTTCTGGAATCCGCTCACGCCGCACAAATGCCAGGTCCGGAGCGCGGACGGTATCCGGCTCCGAAGCAATCTTGAACCCTGTCTCGGCTCCGAAGACCACCCCGAGGCCATGGGCTTTCACAAACTGGTCCAGAGGGGTCCCCATGTTCATAATGACTGCCCCATGCTCACTGCCAGCAGGTGGCATACGCCGGATCTCTCCTCTGACCAGCTCATAGCGGAAGCCATCATCGGGCCTCATGAACAACTCGTCAGCGGTTGCCAGCGCAGGCGTCGTGCTCATCGTGACCTCCTTCGGTCTATCCGACACACTTCTAGTATTATAGCTAGAATTCGCGCCAAGCGTAGCACATTTAGCCGCGGTGTCCACAACAAGTGTCGAGGGTAGCTGTTCGAGGCGACGATGCAAGCTGCAAGGCTACCGATGGCCTACGGACGTCGTGTGGAGCAGCCAATCTTTGCCAGAAATTTGTTCACGATGACGCGATAGGCCGGGCAATAGGTCCTCGTGTACATGTCAGAGTGATGCACCGCCGGGAACCCATCTGCCTGCATGTCGACAAAAAACTTCCGCAACGCCTCGCCCGCAAACGGCAGAAGACCTGCCGCGGCCGTGTGTTGAGCATAACGCCAATAGCGATACAACGTCACTTCTGTCCCACGATACTCACGAACCGTCCGCACGAAGGCTTCCAAGAGCGCAGTCGGATCCCCTCTGGCGGCCAGATAAGGACGCAAGTTGATGCGCACTATACAGCCGTCGGGTGAGATCGGGTCAACGATCGGTTCCTCAGGGCCATCCGCCAGCTCGAGCAGTTCACGCGCCAGCCAGCGGTGTGCGATGGTGAGATTGGAGACGACGTGTTCACTCCCCCGCGCCGCCTGCAAGATAAGCTTATACAGATCCTGGATTTCCAGGCGAGGGTAGCGCCGAATCTGCATTGCCAGCATGCGGCGGAACGCCGACTCGTCTGGCGTCAACGGTGGCAAGAGATCATCAACAGCCATCGAACTCGGTCACTTAGAAAGTTGTTCTGACCTCTGCCTCCGGCAAGGCGACGAGCGTGTTCTCTTCGTAAGAACCTGCTCCCACCTTATACCCCAGCCACTCCCTGGATGACAAGTCATCATAATGACTCGGCCACACGAGTCTGGCAGCTTCAGGCGCTACGAGAAGATGATAGAGGCGTTTGGTGGCCACGCTGAGTATGTGACACGGCTGGAGGAGATCCGCGCAGCGCTAGAGCGTTCGTTCAACTCCGGCAAGGCATCACTTATCAACGTCGCCATGGACCCCGGTGCGGCGCGCCGACCACAGGAGTTCGGCTGGTTGGATCGGCAGGGGAAGGTGAATTACTGACATGTTGCGCTGCGAAGCCAGCCAAGACACTCGACTAGGGGAAGCCCAGGCATTAGCCTGCGGCTCGGATGATCGCATGTCGGCGTCAGAGACCGCTGGTCCCCCTCAGTCACAACAATGGGGGTGCGAAAAAGGTGAATGAAGACGAAGGCGGGCGCACCACCTATGGGCAAACGAGAGCTAGCTGACTGAGGAGGCGCCCCCTTCCCTCGTGCTTTCATACGGCCTCGATGGGGAGAAGGAAGAGAGGCGCAGCAGACTATCGGCTCAAGACAGGCGGTAACCGATCCACCCCACTTGGCCGGACCTCTGTTACGGCCTGGAGGATGCGCTCTTCGAGGGCTTCAAAAACTTTGGCAAGTTCCTTGGCCTTGATCTCGAGCTGCACAGCACGCTTCCGCACCAGCCCCTCGTCGCTCAGACGATATTTGCGCTCGCCATGGACCAGGTAGAGGGTCTTGCCGTCGCAGACGAGGTTGCGGGTGCCGCCAAGCAATTCGACCGTGACGGTGACGGTGAAGAGGAAATTCTCCTGCGAGGGGGGGAGGCTACGATCATATTTAGGGTTGTCTTGGATATCACCTGCCAGAATCGGCTCACACCCAGTCATCAACGAGAGTTCTTTCCGGGAAAGGCTGGCTTGCGGGTTTCCCATAATGACAACTCGGTGTGGGAATTCCTCATCTGGAAACCCATAGCGATCTTTCCGAATGATTTCGCGTGTTTTCTCAAACATAGCGGTCCCTCCCTCGCGAACCGTCATGACCCTATGCCGTCCACTGCGGACAGTCTTTTCAAGGGAAGTGCGTCGAACTTTAAGAGCTTAACCAGCTCACGTTGAATCGTACTAGGCTGCCGCTCGATCGTGAGCCCGAAGGACAGTCCATGGAAGAAGCGGTGTCGTTTCGAATACCTATTGTGAAGAACGATTTCGAACGCCTCCGCTTCGGTGGAAACGAGGCGGTTACTGTAGCATGAAACCAGCTTCATCTCCCGGTAGGTGGCTTTGGTAGTAAACCAGGTGTAGATACAGGCGCCGATCTCAAAGATGATCCCTGGGATGATACCGAATGGCAGGATCGTCCGCCGAATCTCACTGTGGAAGGCCACCTCTGGGAGATGATGATAATCCATAGTGAGGCTTAAAATCAACAAAATAGTCCCAATGCTGAAGAGCATAATGATTCCCACCAAGGAATCGTAATTGGGCTTGAAATGATAGAGGTGGTGATTGAGAAAGAATCCGTTGCCCTCGACAATTAGGCTATTCTTCTTGACGTGCAGGAGCTCGCAGGGGATGGTCTCTTCATACTCCGCCTTTTTCAGTCGAGTATCGAGCGAGCGTTCGAGATGGGACACTAGCTTTTGGACTTTGGAGCGTTTCAGCCCTGGATCGTGATAAATCAACTGGCGCTTATTGTCCTGACTATAGGTGATCAAGCCTCGAGGCCCAACCTGGGTAAATTCGAAATCGTGCATCCCGAACAACGCCGCGAAGGCGCGGTCATCGAATAGGCGATCATCGAGGCTCTCGCGTCGCCCAGCACACTCGCGCCCAATCTCAACCGCTTGCTGAATGGCCTCGACCTGATGGAGCGGAATCACCCGCTCGGTCCCCTTAGGTTTGCCGCGCTGGCGGAAGACCACAGCATACTTCGTGCCCATGCCGGCACTGATGGCGGAGGGCTCGGTCTTATAGCTGATGTCGAGAGCCTCGAGCGTGGTCGGGATACTGGGTTGGACCTCGACAGACTGCCGTAGTGCGATATACTCTTCGCCCAAGGCATGAATCATGAGGTCATCGACGATCGGCACCTCACCCTCAAGGCGAATGAGTTCATCGGTGCGATACGGGCTGCGATCGAGAAAGCCCTCAGCGACGGCCCTGACGAGGATATAGTCCCCAAGGGGACCATTCTTAAGGAGACCGCGCCGAAATTCGTGCTTGCTCAGAAGCCAACGCAGGATCTCCCGGTAGGACTTTTCCCCGTGAATCGGTACATCCCATCCGCCAACGGTGATCTTATTGATTTTGCGGAGTGCGACGACGGTATTCCATTCCAGAGCCCAATTCCAGTGTTCGACATACTCCAGCACGGACAGGGCCAAATTCAGCCAGGCCTGCCGATAATTCAGCAACAACCTGTGCTTGGGTAGCGCCTGATACTCGCGCCAAGCCTGCTCGACGACTTGGTCGTCCCCGAAGACTTCGGAGAGGTCGAGTAGGTCTCCTTCAACGTCGGAAAGGACTTCCCGGTCCACCTCCACCTCGAAGTCCAGGCGGTAAACGGTCAGGATCTCCTTGCGAAACTTGGTACGGGTCGTGCGGACGTTGGGGACGCGGGACTTGGTGATTTGATCATAGGTAATGCGTTCGGAGACAAAGCCGCGCTCGATGACACCGATGGGCTGGTAGTTGCGATTGGGGTCGTGGCTAGCGCTGCTCTTACTGATATGAATATTGTTGGGAACGGCAAAGACCTCCTTGCCGGTGGCTTTCGAGAGCATTTCGGAAGCCTTGTAAAAGTCGCTCTCGATGCTCCCCAGCAAGCGATTTAGGGTAAGACTCAGCTTGGCGGTCTGCAGGTCGCGTAAGCTGTATAGGATCGGGAAGGTCGAGATCTCGTAGTCGTCCCGGTCGAAATGCGCCGAGCCCCCCAGGTGGTGCATGCGTTCAAACCTGGGGCACATTCGGAGGTAGTCTTTGGCGAGAATGCGTTCCCCGAAGAGGGTTCGAAACTCGCACTCAACCTCCAGCCCAGCCACGAGAGAGTCTTGCTTGGTTGGCTTCATGGGGGTTGATGCCGCCTGAACAGCTCAAACCGAAAGAGATATATACACATACTATATATCATGGCAAGCAAATCGACTGCAACCGACTTTTTGCCCCTTGCGCGTCTCTGCGCTCAATGGTCTCGGTTTTTCATGTCCGTGTCAAGTGGGAACTCCTCCAGCGTCGGATGGCGGGGCAGCGTTGGCGGCGTGCTGTTGTCCGTCATTGCTCCGTTGGAGGGATAGAGGTCTCTTTCTTCTGGACTTCGATGAGCAGGAGAGCTGGTCGGATCTCCGTGATCTCGACACCTGCGGGCAAATCGATCTGATTCTTCGTGAGCAGAAAGTAGTTGATCCCCTCTCGTACCTGTGCGAGGCTCACACGCGCGCGCACCGGACGCGACCGCATGGCTTCCAGGGCAAGTTGAGAGCCGCGTAAGCGCACGTTTACCTCACGGGGCACTTCGCCACGTAGCTCGATGGCAGGGGCGATCTGCTGGTACTCGACGGGGATCGTCATGGCGATCTCAGAGCCTTGCTGACCGGCCAGCGCCACCCATAACAACCCCGCCAACCCGACCGCCATACCCTTGGCCCAAAGATTATTGGTGAGAAGGGCCCACCAATTGCGCTTGTCCGCATCACCCGAGAGTGTATCCTGGAGTTCCTGCTCTAACTCCTGCTGCAAACGCGCCGGTTCAAAGAACGGGATCAGGGTGCCCTTGCGTGCCAGGGCAACGGTCCCGCGCTCCTCAGACACCAGCAGGCATAAGGCATCGCAGCGTTCGGTGAGGCCAATGGCGGCGCGGTGGCGAGCACCGTACTCAGAGGGGAGGCCAATCGCCGTAGTCATCGGTAGAAAACAGGCAGCGCGTTCAACGCGATTAGCTCGAACCACCACAGCCCCATCGTGGGTGGGGGATGGCGGCTGGAACAAGGTGCGGACGAGCTCGCGGCTGACGATCGCCTCCATGTGCACCCCTTCACGGAGGTATTCGTCGATCGCCTCGTGGCCGGGCAGCACGATCAGCGCACCTACCTTTTCACGCGCCATGTCGAAGACCGTTTCAGTCAGCTCAACTAGCGTTTCCCGCTGCAGTGTGATCGGCTGGCCGCGCAGCAGGTCGAGGGGGTTCATACGCTCGAGGATGCGCCGGATTTCCGGCTGGAACACGATGACAATGACCAATAGAATGATCGACCACAGTGACTGAAATAACCACCCTGTCATCACCATCCCCGTCCATCGGGCCAGCAGTGATAGGAGACCGATGACCGCTAGACCTGCCAAGGCTCGCAGCGCACGGCTTTCCCGTACCCAGAGATAGAGCTGGTAGAGGAGAAAAGATACCAACAGGATATCGATGACACTGTGTAACTGAAAATAACTAAAAAAGTCCATCAGGGGTCGCCCTCCCGATCCCGCGCGCTACCCGTCTTGTCTGTCTCCTCTTGCAACCCATCTGGCCTCTTCACTGTGGTATTGGACACGCAGCAGACTGAAACGTTACAATGCCGAGGCTTTTCGCTGCTGCGGTGGTCGCCACACCATTCCATCAGGGCTCGCACAGGAGAACCGACAGATGCACTCGCTGCTAGCGCGCGCACCTTCGTGGCAGACATGGGGGGCATATGGCCTGCTCTTTCTCATCTTCGTTACCATCACTTATGACCACTCTAAAGCCTGGAATAATCCTAACCGAGGGGATCAAGATCTTGACCTCACCCTGGGCCTCAAGATCCGGCATTTTGAAGCCCTGAGCGATGGCTACCACCATCCCCTCCTCCCGGCCCTGGTTGCCCCTTTTGCTGAAAAAGCTCTAATCTACTTCGCCAAAGCCAAGTTGGTCAATGTTGCCATCGGAGCCCTGGCATTCTGGGTGATCGCATGGGTCGGGTGGCAACTGGTCGGACCCGCTCCAACCTTTCTGGCTCTCATCGCCATCGCTCCAGGCCTGTCGAATAAGAGCGCGGAATTCACTGCCGAACCTCTGTTGCTGATGCTCGTTGCGCTGACCTTCTACTGCTTGGTCAGAGGCTTCGAGCGGCCAGGGTTCTGGGGCTTCGCTGGAGCCTCCGCCGGCTTTGCCTATCTGACGAAAGGGTCCGGCCTGCTCTTACTGCTTGCCTATGCCCTGACGGTGTGCAGAAGTGGGTCAAAGCTCGTGTCCACCCCACGCTTTTGGCTCTTTCCGCTGGCGTTTGTGCTCGTTGCTTCACCGTTACTGGCCCATAACTGGCGGGTCTTTGGTTCACCGATCTTCAACTACAACACCACTCATGTCATCTGGCTTGACTATACAGAAGAGCAGATGATCATGTTCGATAAGGGCCTACCGACGATGTTTTCCTATCTCGCTACGCACAGCCTTGCAGATATACTGCATCGGTTTCTCAGAGGACTCGTGCGGGTGCGTGGGGTCGAATGGGTCTGGCCGTTCCTGGTCGCCTTTGTCTTCATACCCAAAAGGTGGTTCACCTACTTTCAGGTTCCTCCTACAAAGCAACCGATGGTCATGGTCGCCAGCTCATTGGTGTTGACTTTCTATCTCGCCTTCTCGTGGAGCGCTGTCGTCCAGCGTGGCATACGCTATCTCTTGCCGATCTTTCCTATCATCTTGCTGATGCTGGCGGATATCCTCGTCTATTATGCAGCCCGACTCGTCTGCCGATGGTGGCCATCCCCGAGGCCGGAACGCCTGACCAGGCTGGCGATGTGCGGGCTGCTAGTAGCGCTGAGCGTGGTCTGGCTGGTGCAAATTGGCTGGCGGGATTTCCCTGCCCCCCTGGCCATCGATTTTGAGGATCAGGCAACGGCCGAGATGTATCGCCTGCTGGATACGCCAGCGTTCGATGGCAAACAGGTGCTCTTTGGGCCGAGCCATGAGTTCACGGGGACCTGGCTCTTCCGGCACCATGTGGCGTTTCCCATCATCCCCCCTGGGCTATCCGCGGCGGAGTTTGTCGCCTGGCTCAAACGGGCTGGAATCGACTATATACTTGCTAATCGAGAGATGATCAGGCGTCGTCGACACAGCGTGGGCGAACATTTGGCGTATTTGCCAGGCGAAGGGGTGCAGATATTACGGTTGGAACCGGAATGGGAGGTCGTCTACCAGGGGCCGCCACCGTCGAGGTTTGTGCTGATTCGTGTGCGCTAGACGGAACCACAACCCAAATCACTACCTGCATCCTCCCCGCTGGTGGGGAAGGATGCAGGTAGTGAGAGCCCGTCGATAGACGCCGAGGGCATCGGTGATCGATGGACCGCTTGTTCACGCCCCTAGGACTTTCCCCCTGCCGGAACGCTGACACGGTGGAGGCGCTGCTGCAGAGCCTCGTGTTCCGCCTGAATCTCACGCGGCAGGCGCGAGCCAAACTGCGCGAAGAACTCCCGTTGCGAGGCGACCTCATTCTCCCAATCGCCTCGATCGATCTGCAGCAGTTCTTCGAGCGTGCTGGTGGGCAAATCGAGGCCCTCGCGCTCGATGCCATCTGGGGTCGGGATCCAACCGATGGGGGTTTCAACAGCCTTGCCACCGCCGCGCACCCGCTCCAGGATCCATTTCAGTACCCGCACGTTTTGTCCAAATCCAGGCCAGAGGAAATTGCCCTGGGCGTCCGTGCGGAACCAATTAACTTGGAAAATCTTCGGCGGCTGCGCAGTGCTTTGCCCCATCTTCAACCAGTGGCCGAAATAGTCCGCCATATTGTAGCCGCAGAAGGGTAGCATCGCCATCGGGTCGTGACGCACCACACCCACAGCCCCGGTCGCCGCAGCGGTGGTTTCGGAGGCCATTGAGGCGCCCATGAATACCCCATGTTGCCAGTCAAAGGATTGGTACACCAGTGGTGCGACCCGCGCGCGGCGGCCACCGAAAATGATGGCCGAGATGGGAACCCCTTGCGAGTCTTCCCAGTGTGAAGAGATGCTTGGGCACTGATGGGCCGGCGTGGTAAAGCGTGAATTCGGATGGGCCGCCTTCTCCTTACCGGGTGCCCAGGGATTGCCACGCCAGTCGGTGAGCTGCGGTGGGACGGGGCCGTCCATTCCCTCCCACCAAGGCTCTCCGTGGGGAGTAACGGCCACATTCGTGAAGATCGAATTCTGCCGAATGGCCCCCATCATATTCGGGTTGGTTTTCAAGCTCGTACCAGGCGCGACGCCGAAGAAGCCAG
>JBKPCR010000158.1:0-18736 GCA_046727435.1 bacterium
GCATGGCCTTGCGTCCCCGAACTTTGGCGATGCTGTGCTATCTGGCCGAGCATCCCGGTCGGTTGGTGACGAAAGCTGAGTTGCGCCAACACATCTGGGCGGGAACCCACGTGACCGACACCGTGCTGCGGGTGTGTGTGCAGGAAATCCGGGCGGCCTTGGGCGACGCCGCGGCGGCGCCACAGTATCTCGAAACCATCGGACGGCAGGGCTAGAGGAGCGGTGGTGGGAGGCCGAGTTGTATCGGCTCAAAGGGGCATTACTCCTCCAACTCACGATCCCAGATATCCATCAGGCAGAAGTCTGTTTCCAGCAAGCCCTCGATGTGGCCCGCCGCCAACAGGCGAAGGCGCTAGAGTTACGGGCGGCCATGAGCCTAAGTCGGCTGTGGCAGCGCCAGGGCAAGTGGGATGCGGCCCGCAAGCTTCTGGCGCCGATCTATGGCTGGTTCACCGAGGGCTTTGATACGCCCGACCTACAGGAGGCCAAGGCGTTGTTGGCGCAGCTGTCATAACGGTAATCCCGAACTTGGCCAGACCTTGCTAGAAGTCCCCCCATCACACCGCACTGAACTGCGGTACAATCTCGTGGGCGAAGCGATCCACCTGGGCGATCAGATCGGAGGGTGGACAAGCTGGCCACAGCACGAATTTGGTTAAGCCGGCTTCGACGTAGCGGGCGATCTTGTCGCAGCACTCCTGTGGAGAGCCGATGGGCCAAAACTGCTGGACGTGTTCGCGGTCCGGCATGCTCTGGCAGAAACGATCCGCCATCGCATGCGCCTCCTGGGAGTTGTCCGCTACATTGCAAAAAACGATGGCGCCGGCTTCGATGTCGGCGTCTCCACGGCCGTAGTGCGCTGCGAGCTCAGCGATTTTCTGACGTCCCTCCTGGAACTGTTGCGGCGTCACCCGTGAGGCGAACCACCCATCGCCCAACCGCGCCACGCGCTTGAGCGCAAAGTCGGTGCGACCACCGACCCAGAGATCGATATGTCCTCGTGCCGGCTTGGGTTCGATGGTGATATCCTCAACCTGATAGTACTTGCCGGTGAAGGTGACATGGGACTCCGACCAGAGCTTGCGCATTAAAACCATGCCTTCATCCAATTTGCCGGCCCGATGCTCGATGGTCATCCCCAATGCTCCGAACTCCTTTGGGTTGGAGCCGAGTCCCACCGCACAGATCACCCGACCTGGCGCCAGATAATCCAAGGTGGCAAAGGTCTTGGCAGTAATGACCGGATGCCGCAGCGGCAGCGACAGCACGCTTGGCCCCATCTTCAAGCGGCTGGTGCGGGCGGCGATGGCCGCCAGCATGCTCGGTGTGTCGAGCTCTGGATTGACGCCGACGTCGATGATATGGTCGCTCAGCCAAACTGAATCGATGCCCCACGCTTCTGATTTATCGATCAATTCAAACACCGTGGCGGCGCTGGGTGTGCCAAGCCGCCACCCCCCGAAACCGATGCCCAGTTTAATGGTATCCATAGTTGATACTCCTGGTTGTTACCTTATCTCAAACGTTTGCGGCGCGGGGATCACCGATGGCGGCGTGGAGGCCAAATGCAACCATGCAGGGGACTCCCTGACGTAACCCGACTCGATGGCGGAATCATGAGTAGGAATTTTTTCTCCTAATTGCCCCATATACCGCTTGGGGGCTTCATTGAGAATTCAGACCGATTGTAGCGGAAATGCCGTGGGCTGTCTACCAACCCTTCTCATGGCTTGCGGCCGGTGATGATGCTCCAATACCCCGCCGTGGGCTTCGCTTCGATGTCGACGAACCCCGCGTCACTGAGCATGCTGGCATAGTCATGGGACGAGTAGCGCCCGCCCTCACCACGCATGAGCGCCAACATGGTCATGGCCACAACGGCCAGGGGGCCGCGGCGCGCCTCTTCATACGGCCGCTCATGAATGATGATGCGTCCGCCAGATGGCAGGCTAGCAAAGCTCTTGGCGGTCAGGACACGACCGCGCTCGGGCGACCAATGGTGATATATGGCCGAGAACAGGTGAAGATCCGCCAGTGGGAACGGCTCATTGAGCATATCTCCCATGTGGGTGCGAACGCGCTCCCGTACGCCATACTGCTCAATAAATGCCTGTGCGATGTTCAGGGTTTCGGCATCCCTATCGAAAACCACGGCTTGCAGATGTGGCCAATGCAAGGTCGCGCCAATGGAATGCGCCCCCGAGCCACCGCCGACGTCGAGCATGAGGTGATGCGTGGCGAGGTCGAGGGCTTTCGGCCAGGAGAGCGCTGCGCTCATGCTCATGCTGTGCATGGCGCGGATGAACATACGCCTGTCGCTGTGCTGCGTCAGCGGTGCGTCGTTCACCAAGGCATCCCTCAGGCTGGAGAACGAGAACACGGCTTCGTTGGCGATTTCGCGATCGAGATACCAGCCGAAATATGTGGGGCCGCCTTCCACCAGAGCATCCGCGGCCAGGGGGGTGAGCCCATAGTGTCCATTTTGGGTTTGGACCAGCGACAGGGACTCCAGCATGACCAGGAGTGCCTCGGCTGGATGGTCGGCGAGTTTCAGCGCAGCGCAGATGTCGGCCAGGGTGCGAGGCCGCTCGCCAAGTAACGCAAAGAGCTTCAGGTCGTGGGCGATGAGCATCGCCGTATAACCCCGGCCCGCTGCAATCAGGTCCCACAGCGGCCGATCATCAGTGCGTGGCTTCCGGATGTCCTCAAGCACGTGTGGCTGCATCACCGCCTCTCCTCCAACGTCGCGACATACTGGCACTCACAGAATTTCCAGCTGCAACCTAGCCTCAGATCGCACCTGTCACCTCCTCCGGCACGATGGCCTTCAACCATCCTGCCACATAGCCGTGTCGATAGTCTAGCCTGAGTGTGTGGAGGACCCTCCGCACCAGGATTCGAGCCTATTTCCCCAAGCGCTGGGAGATAGCAAAAAGCTCAGACATGCCTACGGTAGTTCTGTTAGAATAAATGCCCATGCGTATGACGGCTTCCACGCGAAAGCCTGTTCCCCTCCCCCCGGTCGTGGGGTCATCGTCGGCATCGGGACGCCGATCGCGGACTGGCAGAAGTCTGCATGACCCACGTCTATCGAACCTCGTAGCTTGAAACAGTGGAGACCCCATGGACGAAATTTCGGACCTGATCACGATACCAGGACAGCCGGCATTGACGACGGTGGGGGAGAATGAACCGCGGTTGCCTGCGGATTTGGACGACCCACAGTGGTATCTCAACCGCGAACTCAGTCAGTTAGAATTTTTTCGCCGTGTCCTGGAAGAAGCCAAAGATGCGTCTCACCCGCTGCTCGAACGGGTGAAATTTCTGGCCATCGTCGGCTCCAATCTGGATGAGTTCTTCATGGTGCGCGTGGCTGGCCTGAAACAGCAGATCGCCGCCGGTGTGGTCGAGCTTTCCCTCGATGGCCTGACCCCCGCCGAACAGTTGGCAGCGATCCGTAAGGCCGTATCCAAGTTGCTAGCAGAGGCGCGTGACTGTTATCAAGACGACCTCCTGCCCACACTGACGGAGGCCGGGATTCACATCCTGGGGTACCCAGACCTGGACCATCGCCAACAGGCCTACGTCACGAAATATTTCGCACAAGTGGTCTTCCCAGTCTTGACGCCGCTAGCGTTTGACCCGGGGCGGCCATTTCCCCATATCTCGAATCTGAGCTTGAATCTGGCGGTGCTGATCCGTGATCCCGCCGGGAAGGAACGGTTTGCACGGGTCAAGGTCCCAGGCACGCTGCCGCGTCTGGTCCCTCTCCGGCGTTCGTCGGGCGGTGTACGGAAAGATGGGATAGCGCCCCGTTCGCACTACTTCGTGTGGCTCGAACAAGTCATCGCTGCCCATCTGGAGGCGCTATTCCCCGGCATGGAGATTCTGGCGGCCCATCCCTTCCGGGTCATCCGCGATGCCGACATCCTCATCCAGGAGCTCGAAGCCTACGACCTGCTCGAAACCATGGAGGAAAGCGTACGGCGTCGGCGTTTTGGCTCAGTGGTACAGCTGGCGGTGAATAAATCAACCCCCGTGGATATTCGCGACATCTTGCGGGAAAACCTGGAGGTGGAACGCCGTGATATCTACACCATCGATGGGCCGCTAGGTCTCAGCGACTTGATGGGATTGACGACGATCGATCGTTACGATTTGAAAGATCCCCCCTTTGTCCCAGCGACGCCGGCTATCTTGAATCATGACCACGACCAAGACATGTTCGCCGCCATCCGCCGCGACGATATCATCCTGCATCATCCCTACGATTCGTTTGCATCGGTCGTGGCATTCCTTCAATCTGCTGCCCGCGATCCTGATGTCCTAGCCATCAAGCAAACGCTCTATCGGGTGGGACGCAACTCGCCAGTGGTCGAAGCCCTACTCGAGGCGGCCACCAATGGCAAGCAGGTGGCGGTGTTGGTGGAGATCAAGGCGCGCTTTGATGAGGAGAGCAATATCGGCTGGGCAAAGCGCCTGGAAGCAGAGGGTGTGCACGTCATCTACGGTTTACTGGGCTTGAAGACTCATTCCAAAATCGCTCTCGTGGTGCGCAAAGAGGGCGATGGGGTGCGCCGTTACGTGCATTTGGCGACGGGGAACTACAATGGCATCACGGCCCAGGTCTATACCGATCTCGGTGTGTTTACCTGCGACGAGGACATCGGGGCGGACGCCACTGATCTCTTCAACTATCTCACCGGGTATTCGGCCAAACACGACTATCGCAAGCTGCTGGTCGCCCCGATCAACCTGAGGGCGCGGCTAGAGAGCCTCATCCGCCGCGAAATCGAGCATCAGCGGCAGGGGAGGCGCGGTCATCTGATCTTCAAGGTGAATGCCATCGTCGATCGACCGATGATCAGGCTGCTCTATCAGGCGTCACAGGCGGGAGTGCAGGTGGATCTGCTGGTGCGGGGGATTTGTTGCTTGCGCCCAGGGGTGGACGGCCTGAGCGAGAACATCCGCGTCACCAGCATCGTGGGCCGCTTCCTGGAGCATAGTCGCATCTATTACTTCCGTAACGGGGGCCAGGAAGACATCTATTTGGGGAGCGCTGACCTGATGACGCGCAACCTCGATTACCGTGTCGAAGTATTGTTTCCGGTGGAAAATGAGCGCTTGATTCGGCACCTGCGCGATGAGGTGCTCGCGACGTATCTGGCCGATAACGTCAAAGCTCGCTGGCTACATACCGATGGGAATTATGCGCACCGCCAGCCTGCACCGGGCGAAGTGCTGATCAGCAGCCAAGCGGCGTTTCTGCAACGCGCCTTGCAGGTATCCCGCGGCTGAGCGCATCGGTGTCCATGGATGTCCCTCTGGCCAAATGCATGGGCTCACGTCAGGGCCACCCTACCCTGCGAGCCCCTCCAGTGTCTGCCGAATCATCTCGCGTGAGGCTCCATGGGTGAAGGACACAATCGGTAGCGTGACGCCGGCGGCGCGATATCGTCCCAGTTGCGCGCGACCGTCTTCCGGGCTACCGCAGATCGCCATATGTGCCACCATGGTGTCGCTCACTTGGCTCGCCGCGGCCTGGCGATCTCTCCTCGCCCAGGCCTCGCGCACGCGAGCCACCTCATCCTCAAAGCCGTAGCGGGCGATCAGGTTGGCATAAAATGTCCCCATTCCACCGATATAGTAGGCCAGATGGGATTGCACCAATCTCCGCGCCGCTTCCACATCCTCCGAGACACATGACAGGATATATGGCGCGACGTCAATGGCCTCCATGCTACGGCCGACCCTCTTGGCTCCACTCTCGAGGTCGCGCTGAAAATTGGGGAGGTGGTTGGTGTCGAGGTAGATCGGCAGCCAACCATCGGCCAATTCCCCGGTCAGACGTAGATTTTGCGGGCCTAACGAGGCCACATAGATCGGGACCTTCGACCGTACGGGCGCAAACGGCAAACGAAATCCCTTGAGCTGAAAGATCTCACCCTGGTAATCCACCCGCTCACCGCTGAGGATGAGCCGGATGATCTCGATATACTCGCGGGTGCGCCGAAGTGGGCGCTCAAAGGGGAGGCCATGCCAGTTCTCGATGACGAGCGGGCCGCTCGTGCCGAGACCAAGAATGACGCGTCCCGCGGAGATCTCGTCGAGGGCGGCGATGGTCTGGGCGATAAGCGCCGGCGAACGGCTATAGACGGTGGTTATGCCGGTGGCGAGCTTGATGCGGCTGGTATGGCAGGCCAGTTGTGTGAGCCAGGTGAAGCCATCGCGCCCCCACGACTCGCCCACCCAAACCGAGTCATAGCCGAGGGCTTCGGCTTGTTGGACGACCTCAACGATCTCCTGGCGGGGCAGGTCTTCGCTGCGGGGAAGTGTCAAGCCGATGTGCGCCATTGACGGTCCTTTCAGTCTCTTCCTCTTCGCGGGGGAGCAGCTCGAATTTAGGATATCATTAGCGTAAGGTCAACGGGAAATTTGCGACGTCCGGACCAAGGGTTCTGTTGAAGCTATCTCGACCTTGATGGTTGAAACGCACTCGATGACAAGACTGCCCCGCGAACTCCTGGGTTTATCACTTCAACCTAAACCCTATTTCCCAATGTTCCCTCCGACCTGTTCTCCGCCGCCGGAGCTGCCGCGCGAGACGGTCGCACCATCGTATCAAGCAGGTGCTCCAGTACTGCAGTCGGGTCCCTGCAACAACCGGTGTGCACAGGAGATGTCTGAATGATGGTGCTTCGGGGTGCCACGAGCCAGTGGAAGCGCTCCCTCTGTGAGAGTTGACCAATCGGCCCTGACTGCTCTCCGCCAGCACACACAACGGGGATGGTCGCTAGGTGGGCCCGGATGGTTTCGATATCCAGTGTCGGATCAACAGCCATCAGCCGCTGCTCATTCAGTTCAATGCGGGCTTCGAGGAATCCTTTGGCCGGGCATGAGACGACCACACCGACGTTGACGAACTCTTCACGCTCGACCTTGGGAACGACTCGTATTATGGCGTAATCATACGTATCGTGATCGTGCACGGATGGCCTCCTCCAGGAAACCACGCGGTGGCTCTAGGCGGCTCAGCAGGTACTCAATGTAAGCGTCACGGTGTTGGTTGCTCCCGCCGAACACAGAGTCCCCAACCAGCCAGGCGTCAGGAATCAATTTCACGATGCTGTCAATGAGGTCTGGCGTGACCCGCCCGGTCATCTTCGGGTCTACCTCTCGGAGAGAGCTGCCAAATTGGAGGAGGACGTGGTCATTGATCATGGAGAAAGGATCTCGGCTGCGGTCGCGATAGTTGTTCCATGAGTGGTGAACGTAGAGGGTCGCACCGTGATCGATGAGCCAAAGTCGTCGGTGCCACACCAGCATGTTCGTGTTGCGCGGCGTACGATCGACGTTGGTCACGTAGGCGTCGAACCAGACGACCGAAGAGGCGAAATCCGCGTCGGGCTTCTCTACCACCGGGTCAAACGTCACGGCACCGGGCAGGTAGTCGAGCGCGAGATTGAGACCGGCACTCGCCCGTATCAGGTGTTGTATCTCCGGGTCGGGCTCAGTGCGGGCGAGTTCGGGGTCGAGTTCGATGAAGACGATCTCCGGCACTGGCAGCCCGGCGGCCCGGGCAATTTCCCCGGACACTAGCTCAGCGATGAGCGCTTTGGGCCCCTGCCCCGCACCGCGGAACTTGAGCACATACATGCCATCATCATCGGCTTCGACAATGGCTGGAAGCGATCCGCCTTCGCGCAACGGGGTGACATATCTTGTGGCCATGACTGTTCTCAAGCTCATTGTCTGCCCACTGTTCAAGGTTAGCTGACGAGGCGAGATACCGCGAGTGAAGTGCCCCATCCGCTTGACGGAAGGCTTCGGCGCGGTCTATTTGCCGTTTGCGCTTGAACGAAAATACCCCCAAGCAAGCCGTCAGTGGGGCTGGCAGTACACCATTCTCGTTCGCAGCCGCTCGAGTGCTCAGCGAAGCGACACAGCACATCGGCATCATACCGACGAACAGACGTGGCAAGATACCATCAAAAGGGCCGTACGTGCGGCAAAAATCGTCCTGCCAGAGAGCTGCCATACCCTTCGGCAGAGCTTCGCGACGCACTGGCTAGAAGCCGGCTACGATATCCGCACCGTGCAGGAGCTGTGAGGCCGTAAAGACGTGCCCACAACGATGATTTACACGCAGGTGCTGAACGCGAAGTGTCCGCCGCCGCTAGAAGCGGGAGCGACGCCGGAGCGGACGCTGGAAGAGGTCGGCGGCAAACCCTGGTTCGGCACGGCCACAGGTGGGCTCTGGGGAGCACCCTGGCCTGCATTCATACCGCCGGGCGATTGACACGGATCTATGGCCCCGCCATCTGCAGCTGCGCCTCCAGGGCCGTCTGGAGGCGCGCGGCCAAGGCCGCAACGTCAGGATCACCCGTACACACCACCATACCGGCGTGCTCGGGCATGGTGGCAGGTCACCGAATGAACTGGCGGCGATTGAGGGTGACCACAAGCCGTGGCGCTGCCAAGGCACACGCCAGCCCATCTGCATCAGGCATCGCTTGCCCCGCCCGGCCGCTCTCGGCCGTCGTCAGGACCTCGTGGCCCAAGGGCCAGAAGATTTCCACCGCTGGCAGGAGAACGTTTTCGTTCGCATCGCCCCGCGCCATCGGTCACGCCGTTTCGGTCGCAAGGATTTGTGGCGCGATCTCCTCCTGGTGGGCACGGGCCTAGGCCCACGCCTTGGTCAGATCCTCTGCCCGCCATGGGGGATAGCTTCGCAGAAGATCGGTTGCACTGGTGCCGAGGCGTTTGGCTTGGACCAAGCCCCAGACGGGAAGACGGGTGCGGACGATCCATGGCTCTCCCCCACAAACCTCGGGGGTGCGCTCACGGCCGGGACACGCCTCGCCAAGATCGCGGACGACCCACTGGAGTCCCTGCGCTTTTTCCACACGGGTCAGGGTGGTGAGGCGTGGCTCAATTGCTTGCAGCGCCGGCATAATTTCGTTCCATTCCACGTGTACAGGTCCTGTGGTGACACAAGTATACCACCCCTTCCGCGCTCTGGTGGGGACCATGACAAGATGGGTGCCGAACGGCATCGGGTTCTCAGCGGCGGAGGCAGCGCTGCTACTAACCTCTGACTGGGCCACCGAGCCGCAAAGCGCCGCTGTCCCCCCGTCCGCTGCAACCCGTTGATAATGATTGAGGCCTCCTCCTCCGCATACCGCCGTGGTATGTTGGTGCCGGGGAAACAACCTACAGAAGAGGAGGAGACCTCAGGCGATTCTACACCAAACAGCATCAAACGTAGTGTGGGATCGACCTGCACGCCCGGACGATGTACGTCTGTATCCTGAACCAAGCCGGCGAGATTCTGGTACACCAGAATATGCAAGCCAGTCCAGACACGTGGCGCAGGACCATGGCCCCGTATCGGGATGATCTTGTCGTCGCGGTCGCATGTCTCTTCACCTGGTACTGGCTGGCTGACCTCTGTGCCCAGGAAGGCATTCCCTTCGTCCTTGGGCATGCCCTCGACATGAAAGCCATCCCTGGCGGCAACGCCAAAAACGACACAAGCGATGCCCAGAACATCGCCGTGCGCCTGCGTGGGGGCATGCTCCCGCAGGCCTACGTCTATCCCGCCGCGATGCGGGCGACCCGCGATCTCCTCCGGCGCCGGATGCACTTTATGCGTAAACGTGCCGAGCTACTGACCCATGTCCAGAACACCAATAGCCCGTACAACCTGCCCGAGATTGGGCGGAAGATCGCCTCCAAAACCAACCGCGACGGGGTCGCCGAGCGCTTTGCCGAGCCCGCGGTGCAAAAAAGTATTGCCGTCGACCTGGCCCTGAGTGGCCACGATGACGCGCTGCTCCGCGATGTCGAGCGGTCGATCCTCACAGCGGCCAAGCAGCGCAACAGCAACACGCGCTACCTCCTGCGCCCCGGCCCAGGAATCGGCGAGATGCTGAGCCTGGTGCTCCTCGATGAGATGCACGATAGCCAGCGTTTCCCCCGCGTGCAGGATTTCGTCTCCTACGGCCGTCTGGTCAAGGGCGCCAAAGCAGCGGCGGGCCAGCGTTACGGCACCTCCGGGACGAAGATCGGCCACGCGTATCGCACATGGGCCTTCTCCGAAGCCGCCGGGCTCTGCCTCCGGGCGAATCCTGCCGGACAAACATACCTCGGCAGGCTGGAGAAAAAACACGGCCAGGGCAAGGCGTTGACCGTCTTGGCCCACAAGCTCGCGCGGGCGGTCTATGACATGCTGCCACGCGACACGGCGTTCGAGAGGCACAAATTCCTCACCGGCGAGCGGAAGCGGAGCGGGCGAGCCTGGCGCCTCACTGGCCATTGACGGGAGAAGCATGGGACCAATGCTCTGGCAGTACTGAGCCCCTGCGTCATGGAACGTGTATGAGCATGTCGGCTCGACATCCCTGAGCCCTGTGCGTTGATTGGACGCGCGCTCCGACTCTTCTGCATACGGCGAGGTCACATCAGGATGACGTGGGCTGCCCCTCACCCGAACCTAGACCTCACTGGCGAACGAGACCCGTTCAGCCGCTTTATTGAATAGGACGGTATGAGGGCACCGATAGGTTTCTAGACCGCAGAGGACGCTCCTGCTGTGTCTCTGCACTCGCCATCTCGCCGGCGAGCGAGTCTCCATAAGGGTTTGGTGCAGCTACGTGCGGTCTGTGCCTGTCTGTGGAAATGCAGTCAGAGCACGCCACTGGATGCTGACTACGCCGGGACCCACGGCGCGGAAAAAACGCAAGCCATCCGCTCCTCGGGATCGTTTGTCTCTTGACCACCGGGGACCTTCCAAGGAACTGCTCCCAATGTGGGAGCGGAGGTCATCCAGGAATTTGGGAAAGTTCCTTGCCATTGCACGGCCACGCAGTGGCATAAACACCCGCATAAGGGTTAGGTTGCGCTCCGGTCGCTGCCACCGCGCCTGGTGTCTCATTTCACTCCCACCCGCACGCGATAATTGACATACCCGGGCAGCCCCTGATCCCCCAGGGCCCCCTGGGCCACTTGGCACAGCTCGTCGAGCCCTACCGCCGTTTCACTCACGCCACAGTCCAACACCCGTGCCACATGGCCTAGGCTCAGGGCATAGCCGACCCAGCGCTCTGCCGTATACAGCTCGATGTGATGAAGCACGACCTCCTTGACGTACCGAAAGTGGCCACTCTGCCGCAGGCGCGCCAGATGCTCGCTCTTTGCCCATTGCTGCGGGCCAGCGATCCGATACGTCTGCTGCCACTCCTGCACCTGCGCCATGCAGTGGAAGAACGCGCGCTCGGCCTCCCAATGTACCGTGGGGGGCCACTCATAATCGTACGCGGCAAACACCCCGCCCGCCCGCAGAATGCGCGCCACTTCGGCTAACGTGCTGTCGGGTTCCATCCAGTGGAGGGCTTGCGCACAGGTGACAATATCCGCGGCGCCATCCGGCAGTCCCGTGTGATGGGCGAACCCGCCCTGGAAGCGCACATGGGGTACGGTGTTCGCGGCTTCCGCTGTGCGCCGCATCTCGTCGAGGGGTTCAATGCCGATCACCTGCTGGGCTCGATGCATCCAGATGAACGTGGAGATGCCCGTGCCACTGCCCAGATCAACGACAAGTTCTGATTGGGCGGTGTGCGCCAACTGCAGGAGCACATCGAGGAGGGCAGCTGGTGGTCTGGGACGATAGGCGTCGTAGCGGTCTGCAAACCGAGGATTCGTGTAGCGGGAGCTTTGGGCATTCAGTAAGGGATTATAAGGTTCCGAACTCATGCCGATTTCTCCAAGACTACAGCAACATAACGGGACGGCTGAGGGGCGCGAACGTAGTGAGCGTCCCACTCCAGCCGTTTGTTAGGTGTTTCGCTTCGTTGCGCCCTGTCTTTGAACCATAGCTTGGAATCCAAGACTCCCGCGTCATTATGCCAGTACTCCCGGCCAAGCTTCAGAAAGCCGAGAGGCAACTGATTCTGCCTATCAGCTAGCGGATTGTGAATGATGCAGTAGTCGTCGCCTAGCACGACCTTGCTGTGATCGAACCAAGGTTTGCAACTGTTAAAGGGCGCCATTCCAGATGAAAGAACAGCGCTGAGGCCCTCATATCCTGTATTGTCAGGGTGATCGGGCTGCTCGCGGTCCAGAAATACCCTGGTAGAAACTGACGACGCGGAAGATCGCTTAAAAATCCGGTCCTGGGGTTGGTAACGCCAATTCGAAAGTGCTCCGGAATTGACGTCCATCGATACTTCAGGGAAGCCTAAACCGAGCACGGCGCGGACGATCCGCGGCGGGTCGAGATCAGGTACATGGGGGATCTTACCAATATTTACTGCAACCATATACCAGTCGGTGGGATCGACCCAGCCCTCCTTTATGAAGCACAGCCGTTGCTTGGCCTTGTCTCGTATTGCATGGAGAAGACGAAGTTTTGCTTCGTCATCAGGTACGCTACGAGCCACACCGGGTTCAGCTTCCGGAACGGCATCCTCTTTGGTGCCAGCACTTGGTGCGATAGCCTCTATCCATAGACGATATGGGGCAACAATCTTGAAATCAGGGCCTTTGTCGGGCGATTTCCAAAGTCTTCTGCGCTCCGCTCTCGATTCAATCTGCATGTTCTGGCGGAGCAGAGAACAGCCTAGGTACATCTCCCAGTAACAGGCTTGGAAGTCACGGTTTCGCGCTTTCGGAAGGAAATCCGAATCCGCGTAGGGCCAATACTCCTTCCACATCTCCTCAATGAAATCGCGAATCTCCTGGCAGTCAGGCTCAACACGCAGATCTTCGTACCCCTCATCTTTGCCCTGAACCGAGAAGAAACTAGAAGGCTTCTTTAGCGGTACCATTTGCCTCTCATGCGTTTTCCAAACCGTTCTCAAGCCACCGAACGCTCCCGGTGAGGTGCGGCCCACAGCGGAAAACGCCAGGAATAGCCCCAAAAGCCTGCGCTGTGGGCCGTCCGGTTACAGTCGACGAGGGGATTGCTCCCCCCGTCGCTGTTTCAAAACCGTGCGTGCCAGTTTCCTGGCACACGGCTCCTCAGTGATACGCCCCTTGTCATGGGCACCCGGCCGGGCTTGTGATCTGCACGTTCGCGCCTCCCCCTCACGGGTCATCCATACATCGCTCTCAGGCGTGCTCACGGCCTCTGCAGCGCTACTGGTCCCGATCACGTCCATACCACCGTCCCCACGTCAGCGTATCCGCGAGCTTTCCTCGCGGCCTTGGCTTCTTGGGGACTCCCCCCACCGTGCCGTATCCGGTTGACACCTGCTCCCCGGCGCAGCGTGCGCCCGTGAGAACGGCACGCGGTTACTCCGTTCCTCATCACCGTTTGTCGCTGTGTGTAGGACCCCACTCATCGCCGGGTTTCTCGGGGGTGTATCTGGGTCGGATGGAGAACCGCCCAGCCCTTATCCTTGCCATTTTGGCCCAAGCCAATAATCCGCGTCGGCTTGTCCAACCTCACGACGATTCAAACATGGGTTCGTGTACCTATCCCTGCACAGCTCTGCTCGACGGGATTCCCAGTCGGATTCTGAGTGACCGCCTTTTATCCCCGCTTTTGGGATTGTTGGTCAGTCGCTACCCAAGGGGATATGCGTTCACCTCTACACCTGAGGGGCAGGAATTACACCTGCACGGCGACAAAGTTATCCAAGATCCGAAGATCTCGACTCTCTCTCCCCTATCTCCCTGTGAGGGAGATAGTTTCAGAGAAACGGATCGCACCTCCATTGGGTTGTTAGGTGCTGCGCGTGTATGACACCCCGCCTCCGGGCCAGCCTGCCGTCTCTCGGGCTACCTCCTGTTAAGGGAGAGGCGATCCCATCACAGGCCCCATGCCGACCTTGGTGACCGCGTGGGTCTTGGCCCGCTCTGCACCTACCGCTCCAGCCACAGCGCCGCAGCGCGACTGCCGTAGTCGAAGGTTTGATTCGGGGCGTAGTTCTTCACATACGGCTGCCAGGAGCCGGTGATCATCCCGGAGGTCAGGAGTACACGGTATTGCTGCTCCGCCACATACCGCTGTATGTCAAAGATGATCTTCTTGCGGGCCTCCAGGTCCTTCGTCCGCCGTTGTTCCTGCACCATCGCCGTGAGCTTGGGATCATTGATATGGCCGTTGTTGCGCGGGGAATGCGCCATATACCCTTCCAGCACGAAATCGGGCTCCCAGCCTGGGGCGCCGGGGGCCATCGCCATGCCCTCGAACTTGCCCTGGATCGTGGTCGCAAAATGCGCCCCATACTCCTGAATCTTCAGCTCCGCCTCAATGCCGACGGCTTTGAGATCGCGCTGGACCAACTGCACGGCATCAAGGAAGTCGGGGCCCCAGCCCCCCGTGGTATTCAGCAGCGTTTTAAACCCCTTGGGAAAGCCGGCTTCCGCCAGCAGGCGCCGGGCCTCCCGGGGATTGTGCTGATAGTATTGCGCCCCCGCGCCGAGCTGCTCGATCGGCAGTGACCACTCGGCCAGGCCCGGTGCAACCGCAGGGCTCGGGGCTCCCCGGAGCACCACAGCGTCGATGAGCGCCTGCCGATCGATGGCATGGGAGATGGCGCGGCGCACGCGCACATCACTGAAGGGGGGTTGATCGGCCCGCATATAGATATTCGCCGTGTTGATGGCCAGAACGTCCTGGTACATCAGGTGGGGATGGCTCTTCTTGATCGCCTCCAAGTCTTCTTGGCGCACGGACCACTGGTGCCAGGGGCCGCAGTCGAGTTGCCCAGTGCGGTACATGGCCAGCCCGCTCGAAGGATCTTCCAGGACCAACCATTCGACCCCATCCACCCAGGGCTGCCCGGTGCGGAAGTAGTCCAGGTTGCGCTTAAAGACCGTCTTGACGTTCGGCTCATAGCGCTCCAGGAGGAAGGGACCGGTGCCGATGGCCGTCTCGGGTTTCTTCAAGTCGCTGAATGTGTCCACGACTTCCGGGGCGATGATCCACATGCTCCGCGGGTACGCCAGTGTGTTGACCAGCCAGACGTAGGGCTCTTTCAGCAGAAACTTCACCGTATAGCGATCCACCACCTCCACCCGGTCCACGGACTCCAACAGCTCGCGGTCCTGATTCCCCTTTTCCTTCAGGAACCGGTCAAAAGTGAATTTCACATCCTCGGCGACCAGCTCACGGCCGTTGACCGGTGGTTTATTGTGCCACCTGACACCTTTCCGCAGATAGAAGACGTAGGTCGTGTCATCCGGCGCCTCCCACCGCTCGGCCAGATCGGGCTCGACGATAAAGGTGCCTGGCTTCACCTCCGCACCGACCTTATGCCGCACTAGCCGGCTGTAGATGAAGCTCAGCGTGGTATTCGTCTTGAAGTTGGTGGTGAGATGATGGTCAAAGTGAACAGGGTCGTAGCCGCGTACCCGGAGGATGCCCCCGCGCTTGGGTGCCCCCGCTTCCGCAGCCCAGAGCGCCTGAGGACGAGGCAGCGGCCAGGCCGACAGCGTGACCCCCGCCGCGAGGCCAGCCTTGAGCAGATCCCGACGACGCACACCCTGGATGACATGGGGATGAGCCTGCGGTGTTTCCATGAGTCCCCCTCCTTCTTGAGTAGGACTGGCGGGGCCGCGTAGCAACGTGCCCCCACCGGATACCCGGACTGATATGTGAGACACACGATACTGCCCCTCAACCATAACGGCATACCTGCGGGTTTTGCCCCACTACCCTGGCACCTAATCGGGATAGGGAGGGGCCTCACGGCCTCCCCCCTCCCACACCACCGGACAGACGGGTCACGTCTCCGGCGGTGCGGCAGATTGAGTCAGAGTGAGCCATCACCCCAATCGGAGTATCCGTCTCCGGGGTGCCAGTAGCCAGTTCATCCCAGAGGCCGAGCACAGCCCGACCCCTCGCCGGATGCCATCGCGCCGCTCCACCCCAGGCCACGACTCCTCTCCACCGTTCAGGCCTTCGGCCCACCCGCGTGGCGGTTTGGCCTATCCGTTACCCCGCCTTTCGGCCGTGGGGTGCCTCACGAGCCTCGCCTGCGCCGGGCCTACGATGCCCTCTGCTGACTTCTGCGAGGTGGTCAGGGGGGATTCCTCCACCCTCAGTCCTCCACGAGGACACCCCGCAGATCTCCCGCGGTCAGCGGTCATACCGTCGGTGCCTAGACGCCGGATGTCTCAAGTACGCCCCAGCTGTGGAGGGAGGACTTTGTGGTCGCGTGCCCACTCGTCCCAAGCGTACCACACCTCGTCTCCGGTTCGTGTCCCTCGCCCCGCACCTTCGTTCCACGCTGCCTTCAGACCCCACCTCGCGGTGACGCCCTGGCGCTTCCCTTGTCCTTCGGCTCCACGCATACCTGGACGGGGGACTTTCACCCCCAAGCATGACAACATGCACGGCACACACGCTGGGCCTGAGCCGCGCCGTTCACGGCGTCGGCTCCAGGCCCTTTATAGGTAGACAGTCCTGCTTTCAGTGATATTTAACACAGCTGGGAGGTAGCTCCCAGTGACAGCAGGCACATGCACCCGCGGAGTACGAGTATCCATGCCCAAGCACAGGATGCGTGCTCACATACCCTCGACTCCGCAGGTGCGCTTGCGTTCGTCAACGACTCCTCAGGGTCTGCCGCGCTACCGGCTCCCTCTAATGCCGTCGCAGAACTCAAGCACGCATGTCCCTTCTACACATTCTCACACCTTACGGGAGGTGACCCATGACGCGTCTACCTATAGAAGAGTTTGCGGCCTTCGTCGGCATCGACTGGGCTGATACCAAACACCATGTCTGCCTGCACGCAGCTGGCTCTCAGACACGTGAGTTCAGTGTCCTCGAACACCAGCCAGACACCATCGATGCGTGGGTGAGCACCTTGCGCACGCGCTTCAAAGAGCAACCCATTGCCATCTGTCTCGAACTCCACAAGGGCCCCATCGTCTCCGCGCTGCGGAAGTATGACGGCCTCGTGCTCTTTCCCGTTAACCCACTCACCCTCGCGAGGTATCGCGAAGCTTTCACGCCCAGCCACGCCAAGGACGACCCCTCTGACGCCGAACTCCCGCTCGAGCTCCTGCTCACACATCGCGACAAACTTAAACCCCTCACCCCTCAGAGCCCCGACATGCGTGCCCTTGAGCACCTCGTCCAACATCGCCGCCGCCTCGTTGGCGACAACGTGCGCATCACCAATCGCCTCACCAGTGCCCTGAAAAACGACTTCCCGCACGTCCTCCAATGGTTTCACGACAAGGACACGGTCATCCTCTGCGACTTTCTGGCTCAATGGCCCACCCTTAAAGCCGTGCAGCTCGCCCGTCGCTCCACCCTAGAACGCCTCTTCCACGCCCATCACGTGCGCTACGCCGACATCATCGACCAACGCATCCGTGCCATCAAGAGCGCTACACCACTGACCACCGATGAAGGCATCATGGCCCCCAATGCGCTCCTCGTCCAAGCTCTTGTCACCCAGCTGCGTGTGACCTTGCACGCGCTCGAGACCTTCGACCACGCCATCGCGCAGCACGCTCAGAGCCATCCCGACTTCCCCTTCTTTGACGCCCTGCCAGGCGCTGGGGCCGTCTTGGCCCCCCGCCTCCTCGTCGCCTTTGGCGAACCACGCGACCGCTACGCTTCCGCTGAGGCACTCCAGAAGTATGCTGGCATTGCACCGGTGACGGAACGCAGCGGCAACAAAACCTGGGTCCACTGGCGCCTCCAGTGCCCCAAGTTCTTGCGACACACGTTCGTCGAATGGGCGGCACAATCCACGCGGCATTCCTTCTGGGCCCGCGCCTACTACCAGCAACAGCGGGACAAGGGGGCGTCACATCAAGCCGCTGTCCGGGCCCTGGCGTTCAAATGGATTCGGATGCTCTTTCGGTGCTGGCAAAATCGCACACGCTACGAGGAAGCTGTCTATCTCAATGCCTTGAAACAACGGGGTGCACCACTACTCCACAGTCTGGCCCATGGGTCTTGAAAAAAATCGTTCATGCCTCTTGACAGTCCCCCTCAGGGCGTGTGTTCGGCCCAGGGCCACGCCGAAGCCTTTGGACCAGCCAGCTCCTCTCTCTGGTACTGTTATGCTGCCTCTTTCGACGGAGTGTGCTTCAAATACGCAAGAATCTCTGCGTTGACACGCTCAATTTCCGCCAGGTAGCCGCTGGCCATCGCTTCGTAGGCTTCTGGGGTATACGTCTTCCGCGCGGCCGCTAAGATGCGCTCGAAGCGCAACACATACTCTTGCGCGGCCTGCAGTTCCACATCATTCTGCATCATGCTCCACTACCTCCACAATGCCGCGCCGTTGCAGGTCACGGCGTGTCTGCCAGCCGATGATTAAATCTTCCGTGTCGGCAAAGCTCGTCTCGGCGTTGACCCAAAAGATGCTCGCACCAAACTCGCTTTGTGCTGTGTCATGTTGGAAGAGGGACTGCGCCTCGGGTGGGGCATCACGCGGTTGAAAACCGCCCCGCATCACGAGAAATATATCTACGTCGCGTGGGTTAGGTTCCTCAGTGACGTAGCTCCCGAAGATGATAAATCTCTGCACATGCCCTGTGCGACGCGCCAGCTCGTAGATGCGTTCCAGACGAGCCGTGATAGCAACGCGCTGAGTTGTGCCGCGGCCAAAGTGCGCGATGACCTCAGCCATTGTGGCCCGATATACGCCGATGGGGAGATCGCCCAAGGCATTGAAATCAGGCCACAGCATCCCGAACACCCCTCAAGTTTATCTGCAAATCCAGCAACGATTCCACAAGCGTGAAGTAGTGTAGCCGAACG
>JBKPCR010000159.1:0-4516 GCA_046727435.1 bacterium
GAGAGGCTGAAGCTGCCACAGCGCTGTATGGTGGTGAGCGTACCGGTGCTGATGGATAACGGCGAGACGCAGGTGTTCATCGGGTATCGAGTCCATCACAACCTCGTCCTTGGACCAGGGAAGGGGGGCCTGCGCTATCACCTGAGCGTGAGCCTCGGGGATGTGAGCGCCTTGGCCATGTGGATGACGTGGAAGTGCGCATTGGTGGGACTGCCCTTCGGTGGTGCTAAAGGGGGTGTCCGTTGTGACCCCACGACCATGTCTCCCCGTGAACGCGAACGCTTGACCCGTCGCTATACCCAGGAGATCCTGTTAGTCATCGGCCCACAAGTCGACATCCTCGCCCCTGATGTCAACACCAACGAAGAGACCATGGCCTGGATCATGGACACTTACAGCATGCAGGTCGGCTATTCCGTGCCGGGCGTGGTCACCGGCAAGCCCATCGTCATCGGTGGGTCGCTGGGGCGGCGGGAGGCTACCGGCCGAGGTGTGGTGTACTGTGTGCAGGAAGCTTGCGTCCTGCAGAAGATGCCGATACAGGGGGCGCGCGTTGTGGTACAAGGGTTTGGCAATGTGGGCTCTGTGACTGCTGCGCTCATGCATGAGCTGGGCGCTCGCGTCATCGCTGTGAGCGATGTCCAGGGCGGCGTCTATCACAAGAGCGGGCTTGACATCCCCAAGCTGTTAATGCATCAGCAAGAAAAGAAAACGATCGGCGGCTTCCCAGAGGCGGATGCCGTCACCAATGCCGACCTCCTCACCCTGCCCTGTGACATTCTGGTGCCTGCAGCGCTGGAACGCCAGATCACCGTCGATAACGCCCAAAAAATTCAGTGTCGGATCCTGGCCGAGGGAGCCAATGGCCCTACGACCCCTGACGCGGATGTCATCCTGCGCCAACGCGACATCTTTGTGATCCCGGACGTCCTCTGCAACGCGGGCGGGGTCACCGTGTCGTATTTCGAATGGGTGCAAGATCTGCAAAATTACTTCTGGACGGAAACCCAGATCAACCGCCGTCTCAGGCAGGTGCTGATCAAAGCCTTCCGCGAGGCGTATGCTGGGGCAGAGCGTGCCCAAGTGGACATGCGCACGGCGGCGCTAATGTTGGGAGTCGGCAGAGTTGCTCAGGGCGAACGCGTGCGCGGGCTGTTTCCATGAAAAACAGGACGGACGACCGAGCAGTGGAAGAACTGCACTCAGTTCCGAGTCCTCAGCACGGTGCTCTTACCAGTTCCTATCTCGACGATTTAGCGTGCGCAGGAGAGGAAGACCAAGCGTCAGGGCCAAGCCGTAACCAATCAAGCCGGCGACCGACAGTCCCTTGACCATGGGGCCGATGTGCGCCTGGATGAGCAGCGAACCACCGATGATCAGCGCACAGACCATCGCCCCACGAATGGCGCGATGCCACATCCGTTCCCATTGTCGGAGGACATGGGCCTCTGTCCCCGGCATCAACTCCACCCGTACGCGGCCCTCTTCGACATACTGCAGAATGCGCTCCAGCCGTTGCGGCAATCGGCGCGCAAGATGGACGACTTGACGGGTCGTGCGCCACCCGGTTTTGAGCAAAGCCTCCGCTGACAGCCGGATACGCATAAGGCGTTCGACCTCCCACCGCGCTTCTTCCACCAACGCAAAGGCGGGATCGAGGGCTCGAATCACCGCCTCAAGGGTCATCATCGTTTTCCCTAATAACACCAGATTCGAGAGCACTTTCAAACGATGCTTGCGCCCCATCTCGAACAGGGTTTCGAGGATGTGACCGAGGGAGATGTCGCGTAAGGGTAGGTCCAGATGCTCCGCTAACAACTCATCGATCTCATACTGAATCGTCTGCCGATCCAAATCCGCTGGCATCAGCCCCAGAGCAATACATTCATCTAAGAGCGCCTCGACGTCTTGTTCCATGATAGCGAGCAAGATCGTCACCAGGCCGGCCAGGCGATCTCGCGAGACGCGCCCGACGATACCGAAATCGAGCAATCCAACACGGCTATCGGGCAAGAACAGGAGATTGCCAGGGTGGGGATCAGCGTGGAAGAAGCCGTCTTCGAAGATTTGTTTCAGAAAGGCTTCATATAAATTGGCGGCAATGCGGTGGCGATCTTCCGCTGAGCGGCTGAGCGCTTCGCGCAATCCCTGACCGACCATATACTCGATGGTGAGCACACGCGGCGCCGAATATTCCCAAAACACCTGTGGGATCACGATCCCCGGCATGTCGCGCAGATGCTCCCGGAGCCGATCAGCATTCCGCCCTTCGCGCCGAAAATCCAGCTCCAGGAGGATAGTTTTGCGGAATTCCTCGACCAGCCCCACAGGGTCATAGCGCCGGCTCTCGGGGATACGGCGGGCCAGCAGGTGCGCCAGATGCTCCATGATGGCGAGATCCTGCAGGATCATCTGACGAATTTGCGGGCGTTGGACTTTGACGATCACCTCCTGGCCAGTTTTCGTGCGTGCCAGGTGCGCCTGCGCAATGGACGCCGAGGCCAGTGGCTCGGAGGCAAACTCTTCGAAGACGTCCTTGACGTCCCGTCCAAACTCCTCAGCGATCAGCCGTGCCACCTCTGCATAGGAGAAAGGAGGGACCGCATCCTGCAACTTTTCGAATTCGCTGACATACTCCTCGGGCAGCACATCTCGCCGAATGCTGAGGATCTGACCGAACTTGATGAAGGTAGGCCCGAGCTCTTCGAAAATCATCCGTAGACGTTCGGGGAGTGAAAACGAGATGGCTTCAGGGGAGGGCTGTCGCCGCCGCCACCAGCGCACCCCGGGGAGACGCAGGCGCTGAGCCACATGGCCGAACCCGTGCCGTAGCAAGACGTGACCGATTTCTCGCAGACGGGGGAGATCACGCAGGGTGTCAAACCAGCTGATCATGCGCTATCCTTCGTGGCATGCGAAGAACGATGGAAAGATTGTACCTGTCGGGCTGAACTGACCAGTGTGGGGGGGGAAGAGGTATTACTCGCCCTGCACAGCTGAAGAATCCCCCACGTTAAGGCGCTTATATCCTCCCTTGACAAAGGCGTGCTCGCCGATGAGAGAACGCTGCAGGAGGGCATCGTGGACCATCGCTCCCTCGTTGATGATGCTGTCGCTGATAATGGAGTGTTCCACCACTGCCTGGGAGGCGATGGAGACGTACGGCCCGACGACCGACCGGCGAATATGAGCCCCGGCCTCGATACAGACGGGAGGAATGATCACAGATTCGATGGTCTCAATGAGCCGCTGATGGCCATTTTCCAGGAGCACACGGTTGGTGTCGAGGAGGGCCTCGATCGTGCCGCAATCGTACCAGCCCCGCACCGGGGCCGCCTCCAGGCGATAGTCCTCATCCAGCATGAGCTGGAGGGGGTCGGGGAGATAAAACTCCCCATTGACCGTACGTCCTTCGTGCATCACCCTTTCGATGTGTTGCATGAGGCCAGGCCCGTCCTTCAGATAGTACATCCCGATCATCGCCAGGTTCGATGACGGCAGCTCCGGCTTCTCTACCAGGCGGACGATACGATCGCCCTCAAGTTCCACGAGCCCAAAGCGTCGCGGGTCGTCTACCTCACGCACCCAGATTATCCCATCGCCTTGATGCGTCTCGATCTGGCTGAGGTCGGCGTCGAACAAGGTATCATTGAAGATGATCAGGACGTCCTGATCGATGTACTGACGAGCCAGAAAGATCGCGTGCGCGGGGCCCTTGAGTTCCATTTGGCGGACATACCGCACAGGCACCGGCGCCGTGGCATCGAGGAACTGCCGGATGCTCGCTTCTTTCGACTCATCGGGATCGATGATGAGGATCAATTCCTCCATGGGCAACGAGCGTATGCGGTCGACTAGATGGCCCAGAATCGGCTTTCCTGCCACCCGCACCAGCGACTTCGGTTTGGTATGCGTATGAGGGCGCAAGCGCGTTCCTTTGCCAGCGACGGGCACGATGACTTTCATACATCTCCCTCCTGATCAATATTTGTCTATCGTTGAATCCCTATTATAGCAGGGGACCTTTCCTAACGTCGAGCGCCGAGGTACCGGTTGCCCGGATGGAATTGACAGCTGGCCTGTGCCATGCCACAGTGTCGGCAGTGTGGGAGACAAAGAGTCGCCCAATGGGGGGAGAGATGTCTATGCCACGTTTCGATGTTGAGCGGTTTCAGCGTATGCTGCGGACGCGCGTTCTGGGGCAGAGTTGCCACGCCTTCGATGTCCTGGCTTCGACGAATACCTTCCTGTACGCGCTGGGACGACAAGGAGATCCCGAGGGCACCATCGTGCTCGCCGATGAGCAAACGGCGGGTCGCGGCCAGGCTGACAAGGTCTGGATCTCGCCGCCGCGGCGCAATCTCTATGTGTCCGCGCTTCTGCGCCCATCGATCGCGCCTGCACAGGCGCCATTGATATCGCTTCTGGCAGCTGTCGCACTGGTAGATACCCTAAGTCGGGAGGGGGCTGCCTGCGGCATCAAGTGGCCCAACGATGTCCTCATCCAGCAACGCAA